>JAOFXR010000004.1 GCA_028047635.1 Verrucomicrobiales bacterium | reverse complement strand
ACGAGTTTCAAACCGATAGTTTTTACGATCGCAATGAACTCTTTCTAAATGGTGAGGTCGTGTGTGGATTCTCTGACGGGACCGGAACGATTGCGTCGGTTCAATTGAAGAAAGGGCTCGTGCCGATTCGCTTCGTGGGATTTGTCGAAACGCGTGGCTCCGCTCAGGTGAAGTGGCGTCCTCCCGGTCAGGCTGAACTGACAGGGATTCCGACTGCCTCATTGAAGAGCAAGAAAGGCCCCTGGCATGTGGAGGTCAAAGCTTCCGCTGGCAAGGGCGCGGGACGATCGAGTCATGAAGTGCGCGTTGTAGCGAAAGATTTTGTGGTGGAGGTCTACCGAAATGGAGTGAGAATTTCAGACACGGAGAGGTCGCTGCTTCTGGATCGTTTCGGCGCGACGGCGGAGAAGATAAAAGTCTCGCTGCGTCCCGGCGACTGGATTGTTTTTCATGTCGTGAGTAATCGAATTCGTCACGAGGGCGCTAAATATTTTGCCGCTGGAGGAATCGGGCGTCATGGGAAGATGAGTTTCGTTTCAGATCCGAACTCTCCGCAATGGAGTGTCTGTGATGATGCGGCTAGAGCTCGCCTGTTTATCAGCGAACGCGAAGCCGGAACTGAAGCTCGAGCCGTTCCCATTGCCAACGAATGGGATGAAGGGGGACAATATTCCCGTGAATTTATTGATGAGAATTTTACGGGTGCTCCTATATGGGGAGCCTCTCCGTCGACATGGATCAAGTATGTGGTTCCGGAGTAGCTGTTTGTAAAAGCACTTTCATAGAGTGTCATTTCGTTTAACGATTCCTCATGCTCAAAAATCTATTCTTTTTCACCGTCTCCGTTTTGCTTCTGACCATGACCTTCGTTTCAGCGGAAGAGCAGGGTGAACTTATTTTTACTGACGACTTCGAGCGGTCCGAATCGCAAGAGGCTAAAGATCAGCCGGGAAATGGATGGGGCACGAACAGCAGGACCCGGGCGAAGGGAAACAAGCAGGTCGATCTTCGCGATGGTGCGATGTATATTTATATTCACGAAACGGCTGACCACGGCGTTTCCGTGACGCACCCCGCTGAATTTAAGGATGGAGCGGTTGGGATGCGTTTCATGTTGGAGAACCAAGGAGATAGTCTCGGGCTCAATTTTGCCGACCTGCAGTATAAGCAAGTTCATGCAGGGCATCTTTTCGTCGCCAAAATAAGCACGAAGAGCATTCAGTTACAGGATCTCAAAACCGGTAATATGGATCTGAAGATAAGGGAGGCAAGAAAAGCGAAGGCCACTAGCGAGTCTCAAAACAAGCTGCTGAAAACCAAGGCCCTCAACGTTCCGCATTCTTTGGAGGTTGGGAAATGGTATGATCTTCTCGTAACGGTCGAGGGCGATCTTCTCAGCCTCTCGATCGATGGCGAAGAACTCGCGCGTTTTCAGTCCGAAGGAATCGCGCATCCGACTAAGCGGCTTCTGCGACTCGCGGTTCCGAAAAATGCCGTCGTCGATGATGTCAACATTTGGCGGAAGCGCTAGAGCTGCAAATCGGAAGGCGGTCTAATCTTACTTTTTTCCCTTACCCTTTCCTTTGCCGCGGCGCTCATCGATTTCCCCGTCGCCGTCGTGGTCTTCGCCGAATGGCATCACGGTCTCAAAAAAGATGTCTTCTCTTCGTCCTTCTGCAACGTGATCCGAATAGTCTTTCCGCTTTTCGGAGGCGGCAAACTTTTCGTTCGCGAGAAGGAGCGCTGTTTTGATTTCGGCTGCTTTGGCTGTGATAGGGAGTTGTGCTAAGACTTCTCCTTTTTGTCCAAACGCGTCTGATTGAATCACGATGATGCCTGACTTGTTTCTCAGTTTCGTTAAAGAAGAAGCCCATTTGGTATCTTCTTCAGGATCGCCGAAATCAAGATGGAACAGGCCTATCACTTCCTCATTAGCGAAGACCGGCTTAAGCATTTTCTGTGCGGATTCCTGATCTTGAGGGCGAGCCGCGACGAAGATGAGTAGTCGTTGATCTCCGGAAGCGACGTTGAGTGCCTGCCGGTAACTGTGAAAGTCCTGAAGAACCATCTCTGAGGCATCTCCACGAAGGCGATAGTCTGAGACGAGTTCTTTCATCTCTGCGATCACGTCTTCGTTCGATCCCTTGACGGCTCCAGGGCCTCTGCCTTCAGCGCCTAGAATACTTGCTGGTGATCGGCTTGCCCGGGTCAGTTGCTCTTCTCCGTTTGGATCGAGGATACAGAAGGCTGTGTTTTCCATCCTCCCGTTGAGAAATTTTCGGATCAGATCCTGATGTTCTTTGCTTTCGTAGGTTTCAAGTCTAACACAAACAAAATCACGGGAGGCGGCAACAAATTCTTTAGTCGAGAACAAACTGTTCTGCGTGTTGGTATAACCGGGTCAGAACACGCCGGGTATGTTGGAGCAGGTCGCGGCTGCCGCCATGAAGAAAATGGGTCGGTTAGAGCGCTTCGCTTCTTCCTTTGCTGTGTCCCAGGTCGTGTACCACATCACTCCCGGTTCTCCGACCGGTTGTGGCGATGCGCCGATGTCAGTAGGGCGGCCTTTTTGGGAATGTCCCAACGTCGGGGCGAGTGCAATGAGGGCGAGAAGTGGAATCGTGATTTTCATAGGGAGGATCCGTGTGGATACTTTTGTAAACCACGGCCCTCTGAAAAAGTTTCGAGAAATCGGTGAAGTATTCAAGCAGTAGTAGCAATTGTAGGTTCGCCGAAGGGAGTAATTTGAGTCTTTCCTGTGGCTGGGGGGCGTGATCCCGAACGCGTTCGGATATCGACGGCATTCTGGTTGCTTCCAAGCGCTGGGCTTCTGAACCGGCCTCGCGGCGACCGGCTACAAGTAATACGCTAGAACGTGGCTTTGCTTGTAGCCGGGGGGCTTGACCCCGGACGTGTTCGGGGATCGACGGCATTCTGTTGCTTCCAAGCGCTGGGCTTCTGAACCGGCCTCACGGCGACCGGCTACAGTTTCACGCGTTCGTAAATGGCCTTGGGAATTTTACTTCCCGACGATTACCCTGATGTTCGAAATGTTTCCGTTGAACGGGTCGGCGGGAGCGTTCTCATCGACGGGGTTTTTGTCATCGTGACCGACGCTGAAATTTTCCTGAGGATGGTTTCTGAGAGCCCCCTTAGACTCCGCGGTGCCTTTCAGTTTTCCGTTAAGCGAGAGTGAGATTTCTTCAGACGCTAACAAAGACGCGGATACCGAAAAATCACCAGCAGGGAGTGGCGCCTTCACTTGTGAAACTTCGTTGCCACTGTGTCGAAGCGAGAAAATGACTTCTTCTCCGGTCGAGTAAAGTGAGTAGCCAACGGCGCTTCCTCCATGAGCGATAATAACTCCTTTGAGCGGCTCACTGTGGGCACTCGTGACCTTGCATCTAACCTGGAATGTTTTTCTCGAGATCTGCGGCGCGGCATGAGGCTCTAAAACGGAGCCGTTCTTCAGCTGATTCCATGCGACCGGTTTTCCGGGCATGCTCTTTTTCTTCACTTTTACAACCTGAGGATAGAGTGGAACCGGGTTTTCAACGAACCCAACCGGGCGGGTGTTCTCCTGCATGTCGAGGATCATGGCGTCGGCAAGTTTCTGGAGCTCGGCAACGACCTCAGGATTCTCATCAGAGAGGTCCGTGACCTCGCCAATCTCTTTTTCGAGATGGTAGAGGCGTCCCGATTTGGCGAGATCAGCAGGTTTTTCTTTTAATCCCATACCTGGACCCTGCGAAGCGATCGCCAACTTCCATGGGCCCGAGCGCACTGCCTTGAGACTGTTTCCTTGAAAATAATACCATGCCTTTCGATCCGTCTTTTCTGCTTCGCCGAGGAGAACACTCGTGAGATCATAGCCATCGATTTTGATGTCCTCTTTGACACTTCCTCCTGCCAGAGATACAAAAGTAGGAAGCAGATCGGGTGTGCCTGAAATGGCGTGGGACTCTGATCCTGCGGCAATTTTTCCGGGCCACCGAACGATGGTTGGCTCGCGGACGCCTCCTTCGAGAGAGGATCCCTTGGCACCCCGGAGAGGCGTGGCTACCCCGCCATCGGTGCCCTTCGAGGCCCACGGGCCATTGTCAGAGGTAAAGACGACGAGGGTATTGTCTGCGACGCCTTGCTTTTCAAGGGCGTCCATGACCTGGCCGACACTCCAGTCCACTTCAGTGACCCAGTCACCGAATCGTCCATTGTCAGATTTACCGGCAAAATCGGGATGCGGGTAGATCGGCGTATGCACTGCAGAATGGGGCATGTAGAGGAAAAAGGGTTCTTCGGACTTTGCCTTGGCCCCGATGAATTTTACCGCCTCTTCAGTGTATTCGCGCGTGATGAGGCGCTGTCCCTCGTCTTCGATTAGTTTCTCCACTTTGTCATTGCGGAGCAAAGGAGTGACTCTCAGCCCTGTCTCGGTAGAGACCCTTTGCATATCATTGGAAAAAGGGATTCCAAAATAGCTATCGAAGCCGTGGCTTGTTGGAAGAAATTCAGGCTGATCTCCGAGGTGCCATTTTCCGACGCAGGCGGTCGCGTAGCCTAGTTCTTTCAGGTAGTCGGCGATGGTGTGTTCGTCAGGGTTGAGGCCTTTCTCCCCGATGGGAAAGAAGACGCCGGGAACGGAAACGCGAGGTGCGTAGCTGCCGGTTAAGAGCTGAGCGCGTGAAGCCGAGCACACGGGTGCCGCGTAAAAACTGGTCAGTTTCATTCCCTCGGCGGCGAGTTGATTGAGGCTGGGGGTTTTGTTCACCGTGGAGCCGAAGGGTTCGATGTCCCCGTATCCCATGTCATCGATGAAAATGATGACAAAATTGGGTTTCTTCTCTCCTGAAGCAGGGAGCGCGATGAACAAGGTCAAAATCGAAAGAAGGAAAATGCGTATCATAGAGCCGGTATTCTAGCTGCGAGGATCCCGAATGCACCTGCGAATTGGCGTCATCTAACACTGAATTTACTCTGTCGCGGGTCTTGACCAATCAGGGCCGGCATCGCATTCTTAGGGTATGAGATCGACCAGTGTCATTTTGATTTGCGCCAGCATCTGTGTGTTGACTGGTTCGAACGGCGCTGAAGTGGACTTCGTGAACGATATCCAGCCCATTTTCGCTGAAAAGTGCACGCTTTGTCACGGCCCCGATGATAAGAAAGGAGGGCTTCAGCTTACCGGGATCGAACCCGCTTCGATTCTCCTGAAGTCAGGGAGTCGAGCGATTGTTCCGGGCGATGTCTTGGCGTCTCATCTCATCGAGCGAATTCATTCTTCAGATCCGGATGAAGTGATGCCGCCGCCGGATAAGGCGGAACCTCTCACTGGCGTGGAAAAGTCCAAGCTTGAGCAATGGATCAAAGAAGGCGCGGATTGGCCGAAGCATTGGGCGTATCAGGATTTGGCGAAGTTTGATGAAAAAGTATTGAGCGAGGGGCAGTCCCCGATCGATTTTCTAGTTTCAAAAACGCTGGAGAAAAAGGGAATCGAAGCGTCTCTTCCCACCGATGACATCACTTTGATTCGTCGCCTTTTTTACGATCTGATGGGGATTGCCCCGTATCCCGAACAAGTAGCGGAAAATCTTCCTCGGTTCCAAGCTGATCGTGAGAGTGCGGTCGACCGTCTCGTGAATGACCTTCTTGCCTCACCTCACTTCGGCGAGCGTTGGGGACGACATTGGTTGGATCACGCCCGCTATGCTGACTCCGATGGCTACGAGAAAGACAACAACCGCATGAATGCTTGGCGTTACCGGGACTGGGTCATTGAGTCCATTAACGCTGATATGCCATTTGATCAGTTTACGATCGAGCAGTTTGGCGGCGACCTTTTGCCGGAGCGATCGGAAGATCAGTTATTGGCGACGGCGTTCAATCGCCAGACCCTGACCAATACCGAAGGAGGAACGGACAAGGAACAATGGCGCGTCGCGGCAGTGATGGATCGTGTCGAGACGATGGGAAGCGTGTGGCTCGGGCTCAGTGTTGGTTGTGCACGCTGTCATACCCACAAATACGACGAAATTACCCACGATGAGTATTATCAGCTTTTCGCCTACTTTAACAACGGTGACGAAACCACGAGCAAGATCACGCACACCGAAGAAGCGGTTGAGAAGTGGAAATCGGATTTGGCGAAGCATGAAAAAGATGTCGCAGAGGTGAAGGCTCAACTGGCGAAAGCGAAGTCTCAGTTGGTCCCTCAAGTGCCGGCGATGATAGCGAAGACAAATGCTCTCATCGAGAGGGCAGTGGAGCAGAAGGCGTTTGCTCCGCTGGGCTTAGCGAAGTTCTCGGGACCGAAGGGGGTAAAATTTACTCAGGATAAAAAGGATTTCTCCGTTCTCGTGGCGGGAAAGAGTGTCGATGACGGAACGTATACCATAGAGGGCACGATTCCTGAGGGGATGGTGGTCACCGGTATCAAACTTGAGGTAATGCCTGATGAATCGCTGCCTTCTCAAGGGCCGGGGAAAAGTCCTGAGGGAAATTTTGTTCTCAATCAGATTCAGCTTTCAGTAAACGGAGAGCGTTATTATTTTGGTGACGCGGAAGCGAGTTTTACCCAGGGCGGTAACTGGCAGCCTCATGGAGCCATCGACCTCAATGTAAAAGCCCGATCCAACGGGACCGGTTGGGCGGTCGGGCCTCAAGCGGGGAAATCACACGAGGTTATTTTTGGACTGGTGAAGCCTTTGACGAAAAGCGAGGAGGCGCAGGCGTTTAAAATTCAACTGGTTCAGAACTATGGAGCAAAGCACATGATAGGGAAATTCCGCATCAGCGCTTTGACTTCTCCAACCAAACTGGCCGTGCCAACCGAACTACGGGAAACGCTTACGACTCAAGAGGGTAAGGTCGATGGCCTGACCCTGTTGGATCAGTTTTATTCAAAGTGGCATCCAGAACTAAGAGGGTTAGGTGAGCGACTCAACACTCTTGAATCGAGTGTTCCGGAGAAGCCAGGTATGGATGTTAGGGTGATCACCGAGCGCCAGAAGGAGCGGCGGGAGACTCACGTATTTCGTCGGGGAGAGTTCAAGGAACCACTTAACGAAGTCACTGCCGGAACCTTCGCGTCACTGCCTCCGATTGAGCATCGCGGCGAATCTGGCGACCGTCTTGATTTAGGCAAATGGTTAGTGAGTGGGGAGAATCCACTTCCTCCACGAGTGGTCGTGAATCGAATTTGGGGGCATCTTTTCGGTGAGGGACTCGTTCCGACGGTGAATGATTTCGGGGTGCGTGGGGATAGACCGTCACATCCTGAGTTGTTGGACTGGCTCGCTTCGGAATTCATCAGGAACGGCTGGTCTCGAAAAGAACTCATCAAAACCATCGTCGCCAGTGAGGCTTATCAGCGATCCTCAGCGCATCGACCGGATCTGGTAGAGATGGATCCAAAGAACCGGTTCTTGGCCCGTCAAAATCGTTTCCGGGTCGAGGCGGAAATCGTAAGGGATATTTCTCTCTCCGCTGCTGGACTGCTCTCGCAGAAAGTGGGCGGGCCGAGTGTCTTTCCTCTGATTCCTCCCGGAGTGACAGATGCGAATTATAACTCAGCGTTTAAGTGGGTCGTCAGTCCCGGGGAAGATCGCTACCGACGCGGGCTTTACACCTTTTTTAAACGCACTGCTCCGCATCCAAACTTGATGACCTTTGATTGCCCCGACTCAAACGTCACCAATGTAATGCGAGGGCGTTCGAACACACCCCTCGCTGCCCTGATTACTTTGAACAACGATACCTTCGCGGAGGCCGCGCAGGCGCTTGCGGGGCGAGTCCTCCGTGAAATATCTGACGGAGACGATCTGCGGCTGAAGCGCGCTTTTCAACTTTGTCTATCCCGTGCGCCTTCCAAGGAAGAGCAGGGAAGGCTAGCCAGTTTGCTGGAGGATGCGCGCTCGTATTACCGATCGGCGCCGGAGGATGCAGAGAAGTTTGCGGGCGAGCATGTTCCCGAAGGCATCGCCCCTGAAGAAGCAGCGAGCTGGGCGGCAATGGTTC
Source organism: Verrucomicrobiales bacterium (assembly GCA_028047635.1). GTDB lineage: Bacteria > Verrucomicrobiota > Verrucomicrobiia > Verrucomicrobiales > DEV007 > Arctic95D-9. Next base: position 88,844 of record JAOFXR010000004.1, on the reverse strand, counting down.
GGGTCATTTTGAATTTGGATGAATTTATTACGAGGAGTTAAAGCTGAATTATGAATCCTTTTGTAAGAAAACAGGAAGCAACGAGACGGGAATTTCTGACGACCTCAGCGAGTGGGTTGGGAGGAATCGCATTGGGATCGATGCTGAATCAGGATGGCTTGTTGAACGCCGCCACGGCTGCCGACGCGAGTCAGTTTCAGGCTTTGCAATCCCATGGCGAAGCGAAGGCGAAAGCCTGCATCTTTATCTTCATGGCAGGAGCCCCATCGCAGCTCGATCTTTTTGATCACAAGCCAAAGCTGAATGAGCTGAACGGTCAAAAAATGCCGAAGGAGCTCACTGACAAAGCCAGATTTGCTTTCCTCCAGCCTGACACAGCCACGCTCATGGGTTCCCCCCGAACCTGGAAACGTCACGGGCAATCGGGAATGGAGTTTTCCGATCTCCTCCCGCACCTCGGAAGTTGTGCCGATGATATTCTCAAGATTCGGTCGATGCACAGCGAAGAGTTCAATCACCATCCGGGGCAGCTCCTGATGCAGTGCGGCGTTTCTCGATTTGGCATGCCGACAATGGGATCATGGTTGAACTATGGCCTCGGATCCCCGTCCCGGAATTTACCGGGCTATGTCGTGCTCACGGCGGGGCGAGGTTCTTCGGGCGGATCCACTTTGTGGCAGTCGGGTTTTCTTCCGTCGAAATACGCGGGCGTGCAGTTTCGAAATCAGGGCGCGCCGGTGTTGAATTTGAAAAATCCGGAAGGGCTCCCGCCTGAGTTGCAGCGCTCGGGACTGAATGCGCTGAAGGATTTGAACGAGATGAAGTATCGCGAGGTGCATGATCCCGAGATCGCGAGCCGCATTGCCAGCTACGAGTTAGCTAACCGGATGCAGACAGCCGCACCGGAACTGGTGGATCTGTCAGGCGAGTCGCAAGAGACATTGGATCTATACGGTGTCGGGAGACCGGAGCCGGAAGGGAATTTCAGAGGTTCGCTTCCGGGTGTTCAGACTTACGATACTTTCGCGAGAAATTGCCTCCTTGCTCGTCGGATGGTGGAACGCGGGACCCGGTTTATTAATATTGTTCATGCGAGTTGGGATCAGCATTCCTCGTTGGACAAGGAATTGGCATACAATGCGGGTGCCGTTGATCAACCTGTCGCTGCCTTGATCAAGGATTTGAAACGCCGTGGTCTTCTGGACTCAACGATGGTGGTCTGGGGATCTGAGTTTGGCCGAACGCCGCTCGGTGAAAATCGAAACGGGAGACAGGGCGTGACGGGACGTGATCACCACCCGTTCGCCTACTCAATGCTCATGGCGGGTGGTGGCCTCAAAGGTGGAATGACCTACGGTGAAACCGACGAGATTGGTTGGAATATTGTCGACAAACCGGTTCACGCGAATGATTTGCACGCAACGATGTTGCATCAGTTTGGTCTCGATCACTTGAAGCTGACTTACCGTTTTCAGGGACGGGATTTCCGACTCACCGATGTCGGCGGGAAAGTGATTCACGACTGGATTGCTTGACCGTAGAATCAGGCATCCGGTGAAGGCACGAGAACCGGTTCCAGTAGCAAGGTTGCCTTTCGCTCGCGTGCGGGATCTTGAATCCTTGCGAGTAACATTTCAAAGGCAAGGCGACCTCGTGCTTCGGTTCCCAGGTCAATCGTCGCGGGGCGGGGGTAGAGCCCGTCGAGGTAGGCTTTCTCGTTGTCACAGGAGATGATGTCAAACCTGCCCCCTGGTTTCAGTTTCTTTCGCCGCAGCTCGGCATGAGCCAGTGCGGTCATGTAGTCGGAAGGAATAAAAAGCCCGGTGGGTTGGTTGGTCTTCTCAAGAGAGGCGATCCCCTCGATGAGTTGAGTCATTTTTTGCTCATCGGAAGAGTGCTTTGTTTTCTTTGCTTTGAGGCACTTCATTCCCAGCGAGCGAGCCGCTGATTGGAACGCATTGACTCTCACGGCGTAAGACGGGTTGGTATCATCGATCGAAAGGGCCGTCACGACTTGGTGACCGTTTGAATGAAGGTATTCGGCCGCCAGTCTCCCCACGGCTTCGTTGCCTGGAAGCACTTGATCGGTCTCCCCGTCTTCGTGTGTCGTCAGCCAGAGGGAGGGGATTTCGAGAGCGCTTCTCGTGAGGTGCCCGCGCGAGCGAAGACCGTGAAGGAGTAGTCCGTCCAAATTGGTGGGACTGATCCAATCGGGCACCGTATCGCAGTCGTCGAGTGAAAGGAGTGAGATGGAAATTCCCCGCTCGCGTGCTGCGCGTCTCGCTCCTTCGTAGATGGAGGCGACGAAAGCACTATGCTCAGACAGGGCCCGGTCGAAGGTAAGCAGGGCGACGTGGCCCCGCAGTTTTTGATCAGGCTTTGCCGCTGATCGGCCGGGACGGTGTTCGCTCGGAGGGGCGAGATACTGAAGCTCACTAATGGCTTCGCGAACCTTCGCCTCCGCTTTTGCGCTGACCCCGGGGCGTCCGTTGATGATGCGGGAAACGGTGGCGTGAGACACGCCCGCTCTCTCCGCTACATCAGTCATGGTTGGGGATTTCATCGTTCAAGGAGTCTTTCACAGATATTATGCAAAATCAAAATGTAAAATAACTGCATAATAAAATTGCATAATGATTATGTTGCCATAATCTGGATCGCATCAAAGATGAGTGAAGACCCTTATTCCAGCCTGAAGTCTCTTTACGGGGATATGCACAATCACTGTGGGATCTCTTATGGCCACGGCTCGCTTGAAGACGCCTTATCAAACGCGCAAGAGCAGCTCGATTTCGTATCGATCACGGGGCATGCCCACTGGCCGGATATGCCGGAGCCCAGCGAGAGAATTCAATATATTATCGACTTTCACGAGGAAGGGTTCGCGAGGCTCAAGTCGGTTTGGAATGAGATGCTTGAAACGGTGCGGGACCGAAATCGTGAAGGCGAGTTTGTTGTCTTTCCCGGTTTCGAAGTTCACTCCTGCGAGTCCGGGGATCGCAACATGCTCTACAAAGATCTTGATGGGGAAATTCTTTATCCTGAAAACATTCCGGACCTTCATGCTCAACTGCAAGCCCTTCGGGAGGCAGGTAAAGATAGCATCGCTCAGCCGCATCACGTGGGCTATCGGACAGGGACTCGGGGGATCGACTGGAACACTTATGATCCTGCCTTTGCGCCTTTCGTAGAAATGCTTTCGATGCACGGTTGTTCCGAGAGTAGCGAGAACACACGGCCTTTTCTCCACTCGATGGGGCCGTCCGATTATGATAGTACGATTCAGAGTGGGCTGGCGCGAGGGCACGTCTTTGGCTTTTCCGGAGGCACGGATCATCACAGTGGTCATCCGGGCAGTTATGGCCATGGCAGGACAGGGGTTTGGGCCAAGTCCTGCACGCGTGATGACATTTGGGAAGCGCTCTATGCACGTCGGATGTATGCGCTAACGGGGGATCGAATTGATCTCAAGTTTTCGGTCAATGGTGCGCCGATGGGAGCGGTGATTCCCGTCGCATCGAAGCAGCAGATTGAGATCGAAGTGGAAGGTGGCACCGCGATTGACTGGGTCGATGTCATCAAAAATGGGAGGCTCCTGCGTCGGTTCTCGCAACCTGACATCGCGGATCAAGAAGAGACCGAATTGATCCGGACGAAGATCCATCTCGAACTTGGTTGGGGGGCTAAGCATCGCAGCGCGAAATGGGATGTCGAATTGGGAGTCGACGGCGGACGCCTCTTGAATGTTGAACCAAGGTTCCGCGGACTCGAGGTCGTTTCACCGGCCGAGCGAAATACAGAGGATGGCGAGTCTTTTTACCGTTCCAAAATTCTAAATCAGAATGACCGCGCGGTAACCTTTGAATCATTCTCGAATGGTAATGCGACGAATTCGACGAGCGCGACTCAGGGTGTATCGATTGAGGTGGAGATGCCGCGTGATGCCAAGGTATATGCGGTCATGAATGGGATTCGAGCCGAGCACACCCTGAGCGATTTAATGGAAGGAGCCCGCAGCGGAAGTCTCGATCATACCGACGCGCCGTCGTGGCGATTCAATCGCGCGCCGCGTCCGGAGGAACTGAACTGGAAGCTCGCTTTCGAAGATACGGATGATGGGGGAGAAGGAAATTATTACGTTCGGGTTAGACAGACGAACGATCAATGGGCGTGGAGTTCGCCTGTATTTTTAAGAGAAGACTCATGAGCACGATTCGCGTTGGAATTATTGGAACAGGAAGCCGGGGGATTACCTGCATCGGTAGGCAGATTGCGGAGCAGAGCGTGGAGCTGGATATCGTCATTACCGCCTTTTGTAACCGAACTGAAAGTCGGATGCAGATTGCTCTGGATGATGTCAACGAAGCGGCATCTAAAGCCGGGAACGCTCCTTTTTCACCCACTTTTTACAGTGATCCGAATGACTTGATCAACGATGATAATGTTGATCTAATTGTGATCACTTCACCGACTGCGGCCCACGCCGAAGCAACGATTCCAGCTCTGAAGTCTGGAAAAAAAGTCTATCTCGATAAGCCCATTGCGCACACGCTTGAGGATTCAATCGCGATTAGGGAAACCGAGGCCTCGGAATCGAATCCGATGATCATGGGATTTACGAGGCGTTACGAAGAGCCGTGGATCAAACTTCACGAGTTGGTTGAGAGCGGGGTCATCGGCGATCTCAAGATGATGTTGATTCGGGCGGTGTTGCCTTACTCATTCTATTTTCAGACCTGGCACCGGACACGCGCCGTGAGTGGTGGGGCTTTGAATGACAAGGGTTCTCATTACACCGATGTTTTCAATTGGTTCGCCGGTGGACGGGCCGAGAAAGTGAACGCCTTTGGTGGCCGGAATGTATTTATCGAGGAAGACGATGCACCTGAATTCTGCGCGACCTGCGATCGGGATTGTGCGTATCGCACGGAGACCGCGATGCCTGATACACAGGATCAGATGAAAGGCGCGGTGGATCGTAGTTACGAGACGGAGACTGATCCTTTAAAGCGAAAGGACAATTGCGTCTATAAGTCTGGTGCCGATATTTTTGATCACGCAACAATTCATTATCAATACAACAACGGTGTCGTCGCGAGCATTTTCTATTCGGTCTACGGACCTCAGGCAGAAGATGAAGAAACACTGGAGATCGTCGGAACGAAGGGGCGGGTCATTTTGACTCGTCTACGTGGCGAGATCGATCTGATCACCGATTATGGCGAGAAGCGACATGAAGTGATCCATTGCAAATCGGACAATTTTGAATCCTCACATTTCGGGGCGGATCGAAAACTGGTGCAGGAGATCGCTGCTTATGCACGCGGAGGGGGGTCTCCTGTGAATGGATGGGATGGCATGGAGGCCACGCGGATGATCCTTGGTGCCATGAAATCAATCGATGATGGCGGCGAGACTGTTCATTTTTCTGATTTGCCGGATGCTTCAGATTCGTAAAGGCATGGAAAACTCTATTATGATCGATGGCCCGGTCCTAGGTGGTGCGGATTTGCAATCCGCTTTCACTGCTCATCCGTTTAGCGGAGGAACCGGAGTCTTTGCCGATGGAATACAATTCCGTTCCACGCCTCAGGCATTGATCTGCCGTCTCGACATTTTCTCTGGAATTTGAATCAATAGCAAAAGGTTACCTAATGAACATATCGCTTCCTCAAAATTACGTTCGCCTCAGTGCGATGATGTTCCTGCAATTCGGGATTTACGGATTGTGGCTCCCGATTGCAGGGCGTTTTCTTACGGCTGATCCCGCAACAGAAGGCGGCCTCGGCTTCACGGAAGGACAGATGGGAATGATTGTCGGCATTGCGGCATCGGTGGGAGCGCTTTGCTCTCCGTTAATTGTACAGTTTGCTGATCGACGTTTTCCTGCTCAGAAATTTCTCGCCGTCTTGATGATGGTGGGAGGGCTTCTGAAAATTTGCATCTACCCTCAGTCAACGTTCATTGCCTGGTTGCTGCTCTCGGTTTCCTTCACCCTGATGTTCATGCCGGCGGCTGCGATCTGCAATGCGGTTGCGATGCGTCATCTTGATGAGCCTTCCCGTCAGTTCCCGGGAGTGCGCCTCTGGACCGCGGTGGCCTGGGTGCTTGTTGGATGGACGTTTTCCTTTCTTGTTCTGAAAACCAATGTACAGCCGAGTTGGTTGCCTCCTTTTTTCAAAGGCGATGACGTTCCCATGGTCGCGGCAGAGATGAAGAAATCAGTCGTTTGGTCTGGAATTATGGCATTTGGATACGGTGTCTGGGCGTTCTTTTTCCTTCCCCATACCCCTCCGGTGAAATCCGAGTCGGGGCGTCTTGCGGTGGCGGATGCTTTTTCGCTTTTAAAGATACCATCGATTGCGGTGCTATTGCTCGTCACTCTGATCATCAGCCCGATGAATACAATTTACTTCATGCAATGCGCGAAGTTTTTGACGAAGGCAGGATTGGATCAGGCGTATTTGATGCCCGCGATGGCAATCGGGCAGTTTTGCGAAATTCTGATGTATATCGTTTTGGGCCGATTGCTGCCGAAGCTCGGATTCCGCACCGTTCTGTCGATTGGAATCGGCGCTTACGTCTTTCGCTTTTGGCTCTTTGGTTCCGTCGGATTGCCGCTTGGGGTGATGGTGGCAGGGCAGGCTATTCACGGTCTCTGTTATGCGTTTTTCACGAGCACTTGTTTTATTTACATCAACAAAGTGGCGCCGAAAGATATTGGCAGTACGGCTCAGTCTCTCTTCAACTTTATCTGGTATGGAATCGGGCCACTTCTTGCGGTTTTGCTGAATGGCGTACTCGCGGCGAACTTTGCCAAGACGGGCAAGACGTTTGAGTTGTCAGAATTTCAGCCCTTTTGGTATTCACTGGGAGCGATCACCTTCGTGGGGCTGATTGTATTTATCCTCTTTTTCCGGGATGCGAAGCAGCCGGAGTCAGAGGCTTAGGCACCCTCTACAAACCTCTGGCTGAATTGTAGCGGGGCTTTCGGCTTTCCCGCGTGATGATTCATCATGTCATGGCTCATCATCCTCGCGGTTATTCTATCGATCGGCTTCGTTCTATACGGAAGGTATCACGGTTTCGAGTTTTCCGAGTCAGACAGCGACAACGACGATTTTCCTGATCTTTTGAATTTCATTAATTTTTTTGACTAGGAGATCCAGTGGGGAAGCCCCAAATTTGACACGAACTCTTGGTTGGAAATGATTCTTAACTTGCATACGGATCTTGCTACTAAACTAGTAAGATGCCTTCTACTGATACCCTCAATACCGTTGATAAAGTCCTCCAAGTGAATCTCGACTCGTGGCGTTACGGGACTTTTGCTGAAATAGGCGCCGGCCAGGAGGTGGTTCGCTGGTTTTTCCGCGCGGGAGGAGCCGCTGGAACCATTGCAAAAAGCATTTCGGCCTATGACATGAAGGTGAGTGACTCGATCTATGGAGAGTGCAGTCGCTACGTTTGCCGCGAAAGACTTGAGAGCATGCTCGAGTATGAGCAGAATTTGAATATCGAGCGTCTTGACGCGAGCAGGGGAGATACGACCGCTTTTTTCAGTTTTGCTGATACGGTATCGGCTCGGAATTATCACGGCACGAGCGAGTGTCATGGTTGGTTGGGCATTCGATTCCAGGCTAACCCTAAAGATGAGTGCAGTGAAATATTAATTCATGTCAGGATGTTGGATAAGATGAATGCGCGCCAACAGGATGCACTGGTATCGTGGGTGTGAATTTGGTTTACGGCGCGAGTATGTTGCATCACAACCCTGATCAGTTGATGGAATCACTGCTCGATAATTTGACGACTTCGCGCATTGAGATTGACATGATCGAGTTCAGTGGAATTGAATTTCGTAGTGTCGATAATCGCCTCATGACTCTTAAGCTGGTGCAGATGGGGCTTACCAACGCCGCGATGTTTGGAGCCGGAGGTAAGGTGCTTCAGCCGTCAGAGGCTTTGCGGAAAAAATCACTTCTCGTGGAGCGGGGCAGTTTCCGTCCTGTGTGCAATGCAAATATCGATATCATGAGAAGCGCGGCGGAGCGTTTCATCGAGGAGCCTGATGTGGATGAGAGGTCCACGCTCCAAATCATGGAGATCACGATGAAAAACCTAATGGCCGAAGGCAAAATTGACTATCGTGATTTTCTGGCGCGAGCAGATATGTTGGTCGCCAGTGGCATGACGGTCCTTATCTCGAATTACTTCGAGTATTATCGGCTCGCAGCATATTTGCGTCGCTATACCCCTGGTAAAATTGGGATCACGATGGGAATCGGAAGCCTCCGGGAACTGTTCAACGAAAAATATTATACCGAGCTGGACGGCGGGATTTTGGAGTCATTTGGCCGTCTCTTTAAGAGTAATATCAAACTCTACATCTACCCGTTGAAGGACGTGAAAACAGGAGGGCTGACTACTTTGGACAATCTCGATATTGCGGACGAGCTGAAGCATCTCTATCACTACCTCATTGATCGTGGTTGCATCGAGCAGCTCACTAATTACGACGAATCCTGCCAAAACGTTTTCTCAAGAGACGTCCTTGCCAAGATTGGTGAGGGCGATGCCCCCTGGGAATCGATGGTTCCTGAGGCAGTTGCCGAGGTGATTAAGTCACGTTGTTATTTCGGATATTGCGCTACCTGAATCACTTTAAAGGCCGCTCTTCCTCTGGGTGAGTAGCCATTCGATCGTTTTGGGATCTTCGAAAGTCTGCGTCCAGACGTCGTGGCCCGCCTCCGGGTGGATCGTCAGGTGAGGATCGTTCCCGCCTTTTGCGAGGGCCTCTTCCATCCGGACGGACTCTGCGACGGGAATGACGGGATATTTTTCGCCGTGGATAATCCAAATGGGGATATTCCCAAGCCACCCTGCATAGGGCGCTGGAGCGGCTCCGCACATCACGAGCAAAGCGGCAAAACGTTCAGGATTCTCCATTGCAAGCCGGTAGGCGCCATTGGCACCCCGGCTCATTCCAGAGAAGTAGAAACGTTCCCTGTCGAAGTCTAATTTTTTTGTGACAGCTTCGATGAAGCGAGAAAGCCTGTCCTCGTCCCAGAATCCTTTTTGATCAGGGTTAAGGGGGGATATCACGATCATCGGATAGTCCTCGCCGGCGGCGATCTGTTTGGGAGGTCCGTGCGTTTTTACTTTCTCAATTTCGTCACCGCTTTCTCCTCCACCGTGAAGGAAAAGCAGAAGCGGGAGCGGTGTCGCAGATTCCGGAGTGTAGATGAGGTAGTCCACGACCTCGCCCGTTTCGAGGGGAATCTGTCGGGCCTGATTTTTGTCTTCAGCGTCGGTGGGTGTGGGCGATAAACTCCACAACAGGGCGATTAGCAAGGAGACGTGAGAGAGTTTGAAACGGGTCATGGTAGGATACGGATTCGTTGGTAGGCTGTCCATGAATTGCCGGGCTCTAACTTCATGTAGTCACTGAGGTGGGCGCCTTCCACACAGATGAATTCCCTCCACCCCTCGGGGGGAAGATCTCCGATTCCGTTGTCCGGCCCGGGGTTCCAGATGACGGTATCAGGGAAATTGAGCGTTCTAATCTCTACCTGACGTTCATCATGCTCGAGAATAATCGTCTTTCCTGTCGTGCCCGGATAAGTCCTGTCAGTTTCGCCACCAAAGTGAATCTCGGCTTGAGTGTCGGTCTCCGTTTTTCCCGTGACCTCATTGAGGAAGGGGTGCCCGCTGAGGCCTGAAATCGAAGCGTCCCGCCCGAGGCTGGCGTTCAGATAAGTGTGCAATGCGGCGTGAAATTCGAAGCTGGTTTCGCCGATGTTGAAAACGGAGAATTTGATCTGTATTTCTGTTTCGGTTAGTTCAGCGGCAATGCTCAAATCGAATAGGTGAGGCCATTCTTTCAACGTCGTGGGCGAGGTTCTTAATTCAAGGCTTTTGCCCTCTTCAGCGAGCGACCACTCTGATTTTCTCGCGAATCCATGACGCCCAAGCGGGCCGTGGTTACTGAACTGGGGGAAGATAACAGGAACTCCGCCGCGTATCGCATCTCCCGCCTCGAAACTGGTTTTCTTACTTAGAAAGAGTCTCTCAATTCCGTCCGCAGTCTTCCACGAGATGAGGTGCCCTCCGTGAAGGGAGAAGGTCGCCTCCGCCCCGCTCGGGTGACTGAGTCGATAACAGTCGATTCCTTCCGGCCCGGTAATTTTCTCCATGGGTATCGATAAAGCAATCGGGTGGAAATTCAATCGAGGGCTTTGTGTGGTGAAATTCAGCGTGAAAGTTAAAAAGGAAAATACGAATTCCCTTTGATACTATTGCTCCATCGTGAAAGGTCTCTTTATGAGTGATGAGCATCGTGACCCGAGCGAGGTTGATAACGATTGGGTTCCCAAGGAAAGGGAGATTTCCAATTGTCCCTGTAAAAGCTGGCTTCCCTATGGACAGTGCTGCATGCCGTTTCATCATGGCAAGAAAAAGCCCGAAACGGCGGAGGCGTTGATGCGATCACGATACAGCGCTTATTTCTTTCGACTGATCGACTATCTTATCGAGACAACGCATCCTGACACGCGAACGCCGAAGCTCGAACGTGAGCTTGAAGAAACGGTGTATGAAGCGAATTGGAGTAGCCTCACGGTCGTTAACTCGGTCAAAGGAGGCAAAGATGACAAGGTGGGGAAAGTCGAGTTTATCGCCGAGTATTACCACGAGAACGAACGCTACGAACTTCATGAAATTTCCCGCTTCAGGCGTTTCAAGGGCGCCTGGAAATATCTCGACGGAAAGTAAAGAAGCCCCGTCTGCGGTGGCAGGAGAATGCCGTGGATCCGTTGACGAGGCCTCAGCACATAGAGTGACCCCGTAGGACCACTCTCTTGCGGTTTGACAATTGATTGTTCGTTGCGAATAAGGCTCTTGTCAATCAGATGGGGCTGCGGGTGCGATTAAAAAGGAGATTTCAAATCGGCAGCTGGTGTCCTACGTGGGGCAGCCTCTGGTTCATCACTCGCAGAGTGACTGGCTCGTAGGCTTCTTTCTCCAAGAGAAGCGGCAGGGATTTACGTAAGCGAAGCCCTCGCCTTGGATCGTCGAAATTACTTCTTCGGCATCGAATCTGTCTCTGAGATTGTGAAACTCGTGCTAACGACGGAGTGTTTCTTCTCGCTATCATCGTATTTGATATAGGTCGTTGCGACAATGGTCCCGTCATTGAGAAGGTCCATGCCGGGGTAGCCACAGTCCTGCAGCCGCTCGGCGTGGCTGTGAAGCAGCTTGATTCGATATTGTCCCTGGGCGCCATTCTTGATGTCATCGTAAGTTCCTACCCAGGCCACGAAATGTCCCCACGTCGGGCTGTTGATCGCCATGTCACGAAAGGCGAAAACCCATCGCCCATCTTCGAGTTGAATTCCCATGTGGCGATCTCCGGTAAGTCCCCACGGCGTGTCGACCGGAGTGCTCCAGTTTTCTCCTTCGTCGCTTGAAAACATCATGAGGCTGCGGCCTTTGTGCGTGTTTTCCCGCAGGAGCGTGCAGAGTTCGTTGCCGTCCGGAGAACGAAATACAAAAGGTTCGCATGGGTTTTTCTCATCGACTGCTGCTACGACCTTTGGCTCGCTCCAGGTGAATCCGCCGTCCGCTGTGATGGTTTGGAAAACAGCTAATGGGGCCTTGTCTTTTCCATCGGGGCCTTTGTGGTAGAGCCCGAGATAGCGTCCGTCTTTCAATTTGACGATGCTGCTGAAAGTCATCACGCAGGGGAAGTTCAGCGGTGGCATCTCTTTCCACGTTTCGCCTTCATCGTCGCTCATGATGCTGGGCATTCCGGGGCCTGACCTTGTTCCCTTGGCTGCAGACCACACCCAGATTCGTGATTTCCCGTCAGCGTCGGTCAGTCGATAAATGCTGGGGCAATTCTGATGAGTCTTGAAACCCGCGGGCATTTTGTCATCAAGCCGTTCCCAGGTCTTTCCTCCGTCTGAACTCTTCGCCATTGGCCCCGCAGCGCCGCCGTGATTGATACACCAGGCCGAAAAAATCGTCTTTCCATCGGGCATGAGCAATGTCGTGGGATGGCCCTGGTAGACTTCTTTCGTTCCTTCGGCGATGACGATTTGTCTGTCTTTCTCGCCGGAAATATCGACGAAGGGAATATCTGCTTTTTCCTCACCTTTGAGGAGGCCGGTGATTAGGAGGGGAAGCGCTACGAGGAGAATACTGCTAGTGATGTGTCTGGAGTTCATTGCGGGTTTTAGCCAATTGAATCCTTCCTCTATTTGATTGTCACGAAGTTTGTTTTACGCAAATCTAAGAGGGGTGAGTGAGCGGCTTAGCCCTATTTGCTTATCTTCTCTCTTGCCAATTGCGACCGACATCGAAATATGAAAATCTTTCTCCTCATTGCTCTGCTTGGATTGTTCACTCTTGCCGGCGGCGGGGAGTTTTCGAATTGGAAAGCAATTCCCGAGATTCCCGGTGCGCTTGGGTTGGCGGGACCGTTCGTCGGGGTTCATGATGATGTATTGATCGTCGCGGGTGGGGCGAATTTTCCGGAGCCTGTTTGGGAGAACGATAAGGTGTGGCACAGTCACTTGTATGCGCTGCCGCTCACCGGTGAACGGCAGTGGCAGGTACCGGGGGCACTGCCTCGTTCCATCGCGTATGGTGCTTCAGTTAGTGTCGATGAAGGGGTCCTCTGCATAGGGGGGAACGATGAAGATACGGTTTTTGACGATGTCTTTCTATTGACTTCAAAATGGGAAATATTGAAGCTCCCTTCTTTGCCTAAGCCGTCCTGCAACGGTTCGGCTGCTGCGATTGGTCGGGAAGTGTATTTCTTTCCCGGCATGCACACCGACCAACTTGGTTCGGCTTCGCAGGATTTTCTCCGACTGAACCTGGATAATTTGGAATCGGGTTGGGAAGTGTTACCGTCGCTGCCGGCGCCCGGGAGGGCCTTGAGTGTTCTCATTGCTCAAGGTCGTGGCAATGATAATCGGCTATATCTCATAGGAGGCCGTCTTGAGAAACCGGGTGGTGAGATTTCTTTTCTCTCAGATGTGTATGAGTTTGATCCGAAGCGGGCGGCTTCTCCCTGGGAAAAGCGGGCATCGATGCCGACTCCACTTGCTGCTGGAACGGGAGTTGCGGTTGGGACTGGTCATATATTTATGCTCTCCGGCGCGGATGGTAGTCTCATGTCCGTCGCTGATGAGCTAAAGCTCGATCATCCCGGCTTTCCAAAAACGATTTTCGTTTACAATACGAATACCAATTCGTGGAGTGAGGGGGGGGGCAGTCCAGCTAACGAGGTGACGACAACGGCGGTAAAGTGGAACAAGAGCGTCTTTCTGGTAAGCGGTGAGGTGAAACCGAGAGTGCGGACAAAGCAGGGCTGGGAGATACGGTTGAGTCCGTCTGGTTCGTTGAAATCAGAGTGATGGGCGGTGCCAATGCGGGGTTGATTGTGTTCACTGTGTGAGTGAATCTTTTGACATGTTCGATTGTGTGAAATTTGCTGTCAGGTTAGCGAGTCTTGTTCTGGGGCTTGCTCTAACTGTTGCCGGCGTAGCGGGGGAGAAACCTAACGTGGTCATCATTCTCACAGACGACATGGGATACGGCGATCCGGGCTGTTATAATCCTGAATCAAAAATACCAACGCCTCATATTGATGGATTGGCTCGCGAGGGGATGCGTTTCACTGATGCGCATGCGCCGGGGCCGTTGTGTCATGTTTCACGGTACGGATTAATTACTGGTCGTTATCCTTTTCGAAAGAAAATTCAATGGAAGAACAATGCGGTGATCGATGAAGGGCGAATGACGATTGCTTCTCTTCTTCATGGGGCTGGTTATGATACCGCGATGGTGGGGAAATGGCATCTTGGGTTTTTCGAGGATGAGAAATTTGAGGGCCCTCTTCGGGGTGGGCCAGCTGATCGAGGGTTTGACACTTATTTCGGAATACGTGCTTCGACCGATATTCCTCCCTACTTTTATATTCGAGGGACTAAGGCAGTGACGCCACCATCGGGTTACATCGAGGCGAACAACACTCCAGGCTGGACCGCTATTCAGGGGGCGTTTTCGCGGGAAGGCGGTATCGCCCCGGACCTGAAGCTTGAGGAAGTGATGCCGCGATTTACGGAAGAAGCGATTTCAGTAATTCGTGATCACGGAGCCGGTGATTCAGGGAATCCACTGATGCTCTATCTCGCCTACCCAGCGCCGCATACTCCCTGGCTGCCAACCGAAGCGTTCCGGGGGGGAAGCGAAGCGGGGAGTTATGGTGATTTTGTTCATATGGTAGATCACCAGATCGGTGAGGTGATGAAAGCGCTTGATCAAGCGGGAATGGCTGATGAGACACTGCTGATTTTTACGGCTGATAATGGACCGGTTTGGTATGAAGCAGATGTCGAGAAATACGGACATGACAGTTCCGGTGGCCTCCGTGGAATGAAAGCCGATGCCTGGGAAAACGGCCATCGGATGCCGTTTATCGTGCGTTGGCCGGGGAGAGTGAAGGCGGGAGCAGTGAGCGATGATACGATTTGTTTCACTGATATTTTTGCGACTCTCGCGGAGATTACCGACTCAGTGGTTCCTGAAGGGCAGGCTCCAGACAGCGAGAGTTTCCTGTCGGTGCTCAATGGCTCTCAAGAAGAGGGAACACCTGTTCGTGGTCCGATTGCCCTGCAGGCTGGTCGCGGGCACTTCATGATTCGTTCAGGTAACTGGAAACTGATCACCGGCCCGGAGTCAGGTGGGTTTAGTAAAATCGACAAAGCGGTCGCAAAGTCGCTTCCTCAGAGGCAACTTTACCATCTCGGGGAGGATGTGGGAGAGACTCATAATTTGCAGGCTGAATTTCCTGACAAAGTGAAAGAGCTCGAGGCTGCCCTTACTCTGATTCGCGATTCTGAGTAATGGCATTGGAGGAAATTATTCTCGAGCTCGATTCGGTCGAGCCGCCGCCGGAAGTGATTCACCTCATCACTGAGGCGACGAGGCAGACGGACGTGTTCTACAATGCGGGGCTGGGTCTTCGCTATCCGAAGTATATCCCGAGTGATCCCCGCATCGTATGCAGTGCGATACGATACCTGCAGAAGCATTCACATCTTTCCGGAAATGTGTTTTGTGAGTGGGGGTGCGGTTTCGCGATCGCTTCCGGAATTGCTACGATTCTCGGGCTCGAAGCTTTTGGCATCGAAGTGGAAGATGATCTCGTGACGAGAGCGACTGCGTTGATGGCTGGTCTCGAACTTTCCGTAGAAATTCTTCAGGCGGATTATCTGCCCGAGGGGTTCGATGAAAGCGAAGGTGTAGGAGGGAAAGATCTCATCGTTCCCGAGTCGCGAACAACCAGCGGAGGCATTGTTGCCCCGCCTGAATACGATGGACTCGATCCTGCTGAAGTAGATCTGTTTTTCGTCTACCCCTGGCCGGATCAGGAAGAGATGATGATGGATTTGTTTGAAGCCGTCGCTTCTCCCGGGGCCGTCCTTCTCATGTATATCGGAGACGGAGAAATCGCGGCGTTCACGCACGAGGATGACGGCGGTTTTTAGTGAGGTTTTCTGAGGTAGGACAGATAGTCAAATTCTCTGCGGACGAGAAGCGACGGCATCATTATTGTTCGGATTTCTCGCACGTGCTTTTAGTAAGTAGGTGGAAGTTGAAAGACTCTTGAAGGTGTTATTCACTAGGGCAGGAATCGTAGAATCCTGCGTGTCCCTCGTCCGGGAGATACGTTTTCAATCATAGAAAAGGCTTGCTAAATAGGGGGCGGCAGGACCTTTTGAAGGAGGAGTGTCTTTCGCGATAGGACTTCGGGAGGTGATACCAATGACTTCTATTCTACAAAGAATAGCTACAGCATTCTCAATCTAATCGAACCAAAACACATAATGAAAAAACAACTGACGAAAATATCCATCCAGCAATCCAGTAAAATCGCAGCTGTTTTGTATGTGATAATGGGATTCATTTACACTCTCTTTGGGATACCTATGCTCATATTTGGTGGTGAGGGAATGAAGGTTATGGGAATAATATACCTCCTGATGCCGGTTATAATGGGTGTTTTTGGATATATCTTTTTTGCTATATTTTGTGCTATCTATAATGCGCTAGCTAAAAAACTCGGAGGCTTTGAGGTCGAAGTGACTGACATAGAATAAGAGAAGACGTAGATCACAAGACAGCGGTTCCAATCAGATTGTCTTGTAAGTCGAGAGGCTCTCTATGGCTTTAGATCTGACCCTGTTTGCGATTGCGCTCCTCGGGGTTGGTTGGTGTTTCTAAAAACGCTTTGCAGAAAGGATGAAGTATCTTGCAATGTCTCTCCTGCTTATTATTACAGGGATTATCGTTTGGATGAACGTCGAGATTCATCCCCGGGTTCCGCCCGAGAGCGCAGTGAGAGTGGTGCGGAGTGACAACAGAGAGTTCGTCGTTTGGGATGGTGCCGACCTGGGATCGACTTATGGAAGATTGCATCAGCTGTTTGCTAATGTCTCTCCCGGTGATCAGTTTCAAATATTGGTTGAGCCTCTTCCTCAGAACCAAATGCTAGCCTCTTCAGAAATTGACGTGCGGGTATTTCCCAACGGCGATGTCTCCCTCTTTTCAGATGATGATACTGGAGCGATCAATCGCAACAGATGTCGCGGCAGCAGTTCGGGTGGCAGCGGCGATTTTATCGCGATGAGTTTGATGTCAGAGATTGGCTACCCCTTCATGTCGGATGAGACGAAGGAATCGGCGAGAATTGAAGTGAACCGGTTGCTAGGCGCCGAAATGGTTGGACCAAACTCAGGCGAATCCAGCAATCCTTGATCCATGGGGATTCGAGAAGTCGCTTTCAGTTTCGACGTTTTCGGGAAATGTGCCGTCTGGTTTGCTCCGGGCTGCCAGAGTTTTCTCGATCAGTTTTCTGACTTTCCCTCTTGAAATAGGTCTTTGAGGCGGCTTTAGGTGTTTCGTTTTTCCTTTTTCTCGACATTGCCTTGTGTATTGATAAATCTTTTAATCTCATGCCGATTCGACTCCGTCTCCTTGTTTTCGCGACATTTGCCTGTTTTTCCGCTCATTCATTCGCGGGCAAAAAGCCAAATATTGTTTTCATCTTTTCTGACGATCACGCGACTCAAGCGATTAGTGCATACGGAGGCCCGCTCGCTGAGATCGCACCAACGCCGAATCTGGATCGTATAGCGAATGAAGGAATGCTTTTCACCCGATGCATGGTGACAAACTCCATCTGCGGACCGAGCCGAGCGACGATCCTGACGGGTAAATACAGTCATAAGAATGGGTTCTTCACGAACGAAGCGACGGTGTTCAAAGGTTCGCAGCAAACGTTTCCGAAGTTACTTCGTCGTGTTGGCTACGAAACGGCACTGATTGGGAAGTGGCACCTTGGCGGGAAGCCAACCGGCTTTGATCATTGGGAAGTTCTTCCAGGGCAGGGGAGTTACTACAATCCTGACTTCATCAACGAGAAGGAAAAGTACCGCGTCACCGGCTATGTCAGTGAGATTTTAACAGAGAAGGCGAAGAAGTGGCTCAGTCACCAGCGTGACAAAGATAAGCCGTTCATGCTGATGTTGCAGCACAAGGCGCCGCATCGGGCGTGGGATCCTGCTCCGAAATATTTGAATCTGTTTGATGATATTACGATCCCGGAACCGGACACTTTGTTCGATGATTATTCAGGGCGAGGGAAGGCGGCTCGTGATCAGGACATGTCTATCGAGAAGACGATGACGATGGGGCGTGATCTTAAAGTGAAAGAGTTTGATGATACCGGCGATTTTGTAACTCGTGGGTATGGCCGTCTCAACTCGGAGCAAGCAGCCCTGTGGGACGCTGCTTATCAGCCGAAGAACGATGCGCTCGTGGCGGCCAAACTTACGGGCAAAGAACTCGTGCAGTGGAAGTATCAGCGTTATTTGAAAGATTACCTCCGTTGCGTCAAATCAGTCGATGACAGCGTCGGGGAGATGCTTGCTTTCCTCGAGGAAAAGGGACTCGCTGAGAACACGATTTTTATCTACTCAAGCGATCAGGGGTTTTACCTGGGCGAGCACGGATGGTTTGATAAGCGGTTCATGTTTGATGAATCTTATCGAACTCCGTTGATGATTAAGTGGCCGGGAAACGTTGCTCCGGGCAGCCGATCTGACGAATTGGTTTCGAATCTGGATTTTGCAGAGACTTTTCTGGAACTGGCGGGTGCTCCGATTCCTAAAGATATGCAGGGGAAAAGCCTCGTTCCTATCTTGAAAGGAAAGACACCGGAAGATTGGCGAGAGAGCCATTACTACCATTACTATGAATACCCTGGCTGGCACATGGTCCATCGCCACGAAGGCGTTTACGATGGGCGCTACAAGCTGATGAATTTCTATGAGCTGAAAGAGATGGAGCTCTACGACTTAGAGACCGATCCTCAAGAGATGGTGAATCAGTTCGCGAATCCGGAGTATGCGGAAATTGTAGTTCGCCTTGAAGGTGAGCTTAAGACGCTGCGCGAGCAGTATCAGCTTCCTGTGAACAAGGTCCAGGATCTCACCGACTTAGACATGCGCTTCCACAGTGATTCCATTCGCGAGCGCGGGCTCGAGCGAATGAAAAAAGCGGCGGAATTGAAGGCTCGTAAAGAAGGGGGTAAGTAAGGCTACTCAGCAGCTGCTCCGAGAAAGATCTCAGAAACGGCTCCGTTCTCGAAGTAAAAGATCATCCCTCCGTAAATGGAACCGACGAGATGAGCGTCGGCATCGCCGAAGTATCCGTCAAGGCCTTCATCGCTTGTCGTGTATTCGCTGTAGACCTCGATTACCTTTTGTTTCGGAACTCCAATCCCAATTCCGAGTTGGGTTTTGAGAGTCGACGAATTCTTTAACGTGATTGAGACGACTGATTTCGCGCCACCGATCTCGTCTGAGATCATATCAAAACTCACCCCTGCATCAGGAAACATCCACGTCTGGACGGCTTGTCCGAAGGCTTCCCACATTTAGTCTTTACCTTTAAAGATCTCGCCGAAGTTCATCGCCCCGGCCGTTTTAAGCAGGCCTGCCTCAGTGGTATCGAGCGTGATCCCACCAATGCCGCCGTTGCCCATAATTTGACGTCCGGTCACTTCAATCGATGATATCCATGCACCTGGATTAGCCTGTGCGGTAGGGTTGTTCCCTGCGGGATAGTTCCCTGCTATACTGTTGTCTCCGTAAACTTGGAAATATAGACCCGAAGGCTGATCCGAGAATTCAGCATATTCGCGGGATTCAATTTCACTCATCATGATTTCCTTCAGCCCGCCGAAGGTCCGCGCCGCGTCTGATATTGTTGAGCCCACTTTGATACCCTCCTCGGTTGCGAATCGAACACTGAAGACATCAATCATTTCAATCTTCTTGCCGTGGAAACTCGGAAATGAGATGAGCGAAATGCTCGTCATGAGGAAGTAGCGGCGTGTGATAAAGGTTGATCGATTTGAGACTAGGTAGATCTGTCAGGGTTAGTACGGCATTAAGATGATTCTCCGGCGTATCCTTGTTTAGATCACGAAGGCCCATGCTGCCCCCGACAGTGAGGCTTTCGATAGGAAGACCGCTGAAGGGCTTCAATGAGTGAATTGCCTTACAGTGCCAGATCGTAAGCTTTTTTAGATGCTCCAGATCGTGCAGAAATTCCCATTCTTCGTCGCCCGCGACAGGGGCGTTGAGAGCGATTTCTTCGAGATGGGAAAGCGCTCCGAGACTCTGAAGGTCTGCCAGAGAGTGAGGAGGCCGGCCCCCGGAAAAGAGTTTTACGGCGTGGCCTTCCGCATTCTTCGTAATTCTCGCGCCGGCTTCCTCGAATCGCTCGATCACCGTGTTTTCGTCATCGGCATGGGAGAGCGAAAGAAGGGCCCCTGCGCATAGAGTAGAGAGAAACGTTGGATATCTCATCTCAGAATTAGAGAGAATTCAAGTAAGCGGCGCTCTCGGCGATACTCTTGAGCGGAGCGGGGGATTGATCCTGCTCGACATGACAATGGGCCACTCCGGCTTCTGCTGCCGCCTCAATGATAGGTTCGATAGGAATCATACCATTGCCGAGCTCTTTGAAAGCTTCTTTAGGCAGGCTTCCAAATTCAGGAATCGAAGTGCCCTTTTGCAAGTCCTTGAGATGGAGTTGTGAGACGCGGCCTTTCAGCTCCTTGATGAGAGTGGAAGGATCGACTCCGCCCACTTTTACCCAGAAGACATCGACCTCGAATTTCATCTCGGGAGCGAATTCTTTTCGGAAAATATCATAACCGGTCTTGCCGCCTTCCATCGGCTGGAACTCGAACGCATGATTGTGATAGGAAAGTTGAATGCCTGCTGACTTGGCTTCGATTGCGGCTGTATTCATTTTCTCAGCAAGGCTTTTGTAGCCGTCAAGGGTCTCGCGGTTGTGGCCGTGGATGTAGGGAACGACCAAATGGGTCAGTCCGACGTCTTTGGCTTTTTGCAGGATATCGAAAAAGGCGGGGATGCCCTCTTTGTCGGGCTGGGTCACGGACTCCCAGGCGAAGTGTGAGGAGTTGATGGCAAGCCCGTTGTCTTTCGCTGCGGCAATCATGTCGCCGGCGTCCGGGAAACCGTAGGGTTCGACCTGCTGGTAGCCCGCTTCAGCGACCGCTTTGATCGTGCCTGCGGTATCCGCTTTGATTTCGTTTCGCAACGTGTAGAGCTGGATCCCTATATTCTTACGGTAGGGATTATTCGCTTCGAGTGCGAAAGCGGGAATGGCGAGAGATGAGGCTAGAGAAGTCCGGAGAAAGAGGCGTCGATTCATGGAAAGAATTAACGCCTCATACCCCCACTGCTGGCAATTCGAAAAACGTCAAATTGATGACGTGAATGCACTGACTGCCTGAGCCAGTTCCCGCTTGTGTTCTTCACTGGTGATGCCTTCTTCGGCACTGTAGTTGTCGTAGAAAGAGGGAGGGCTGAACGTGGCTTTGAGCTCGGCTCCCATTCTCGGGAAAGTCGCTTTCGCCGCTTCAAGCACTGTGGCGCCTCCACGCCCCCCAGGAGAAGTAGCCATCAGTAGCATCGGTTTTTCTGACCACACTTTGGTATCGATCCGCGAAACCCAGTCATATAGGTTTTTAAAGGCAGCCGAGTAAGAGCCATTGTGTTCGGCAAGTGAAAGGACGATTCCACCGTGGCTTTCGATCAGGCGTTTGAATTCCTGAGCGGCGGCGGGAATGCCATTGGCCTCCTCTTCATCAGAGCTGTAGATAGGGAGATCAAATTTCCGAAGGTCGAGGTCGGTGACTTCGGCTGAAGGAATGAGGCCTGCTGCATGATTGGCGAGTTGACGGTTGATCGATGACGAGCTGGTGGAGCCGCCTAAGACGACCATTTTCTGAGCCTCCACGAGAAGCATTTTCCCGAGCGACCTGAGTTGATGGCGAATCTTTTCGCAAAGGCCGGGATCAACCCCGAGATCTCGATTAAGGCGAATGGGCTTAGCGAGTTGTTAGGGCTCGTGGGAAGCGGGGTCGGAGTTTCGGTTGCTCCGGCGGATCTGAGCCAGTTGCCTCATTCAGGGGTGGTGTTTGTGAAAATGAAGAAACCACAGCTGACCTTGCTCTTTTCCGCCGCCTGGCGAAAGTCTGAGAAAAGCGAAGTCGTCGAAGCGCTCATTGCGATCATGAAGAGTGTTTGAGCGCTCAGCCGCCAAGAGCAGGTCATCGACATAACCCTGTTGAGTCGATGGCCTAACAGGGTTAACTACTCACCGAAACATGAGTTTGCCACGAATCGCTATCACGATGGGAGATCCCGCCGGAGTCGGGCCGGAGATATGCCTCGATTTGCTCGCGGATAAAGAGGTCGCGAGTGATTGCGTTCCGATCGTGTTTGGTGATCGTGCTGTTCTCGAGGCTTGCGCTGAGAAAACGGGTAAGGCTCTCCCTACCTCGTTTTGTGCCGAGAGCGAGATCGAAACGGTTTCTGCTCCGAGTGTCTTTCACATTGAGAGCATTGGTCTAACTGATTTTGAGCCCGGCACTGTCAATGCAGCAACGGGTAAGGCGGCCTATTCTTACATTACCAAATCAATTGACCTTGCGCTTGCCGGTTCGATTGATGGCGTGGCGACGGCACCGATTAATAAAGAAGCGCTGAGCAGTGCTGGAATCACACAACCGGGGCATACCGAGATTTTTGCAGAGCGAAGTGGGACGGAGCGCTATTGCATGATGCTCACGTCAGAAATCATCACGTGCAGTCTCGTGACGATTCATGTCGGCTATGATGAGGTGCCTGAGTTGCTAACCGAGGAGCGGATTCTCGAAGTGATCGAACTGACCCGTGAGGCGATGGCCCGGATTCGCGGACGGGAGCCGAAGATGGTTGTCTGCGGATTGAATCCCCATGCTGGTGAGGGCGGGCTTTTCGGAAACCGCGAGGAGGAGCGAATGATTCTTCCGGCGATCGAGTCAGCTCGTCATGCCGGAGCTAATATCGAGGGGCCATTGCCTGCTGATACGGCTTTTCTCAAATGGCGACGGGCCGAGACGGATGCCTACGTGTGTATGTATCATGACCAGGGCCTGATTCCTTTGAAGGCGCTCGCGTTTGATGAGGCGATCAATACAACGCTGGGTTTGCCGATCGTGCGAACGTCGGTTGATCACGGTACCGCGTTGGATATTGCGTGGCAGGGGAAAGCAAGTAGCCGGAGCCTGCTCGAGGCGGTTCGCCTCGCTGCGAAAATGAGCGAACGTTGATGGTAGGGACGATTATCCCTACCTCTCGATTCTAAAGAGTCGAGCCGGGGGCTCAATATTTTCTGTCGGTCTCCTTGCGTGTGCGACGACCTGGTTTTGAGATGATCTCAATGTAGATAGCCCCGTCTGTCGCTGCTGCCGCGGCGGTATCGATAGCTGCGTTGATGGCCGAAACGTGAGCTGTTTTTGCTGATTCCTCGCTGGGGCCAACGCGACAGTTGAAATCGATGAAGTCGACATCTTCGGCGAGTTTTTTGCTGCGCTCCCGTTTGATGTATTTTCGCACGTCGCTCTTGATCGACTCGATCACCCGGGCCGGTTTGTGATTGGATTTCTCCAATGGGAAAGTTTTCTTCATTTCTCTTTCAAGGGTGTCGTGGCTTGATTGCCAAATCACGGAGAAACCGGGAAGGGCAGACTCTTCGGTCGGCTGACTCTCCTCTTTTGTCCAGCAGACAAGCTGTCAAAATTGACTACTCGAAACTCATAGGGAATCGTGCTCGATGGGGAGGCGAAATTCAAGGAGCGCTTGCAAAAATGAAACCATGCCCGATAATTCGCTATCAACAGGGACAGCCATCGCTGCCGGCTCACGTTTTCTAATGGGCCTAATTTCAGTTAGACGAACATTCTCGTCATCAGCCGCACTGGCCGATACAATGGCATTCCTTGAAGCCAATATTCTCATTGGCAATACTCTATGGAAGAACAAATCCTGAAACTACTTGGGCGGAAACGATATCTGCCCTCCAATGTCCCTGCGCTTCTCAAAGGACTGAAATTACAAGCCTCCGATCAACAGCGATTGCAGGAATCCCTCAAAGAACTTGAGCGTGGCGGTCAGATTGCCTGCATTAAAGGGAACCGCTATATTTTGCCGAAAGAGGCAGATTTGATCGCCGGTCGAATCCAAATCACACGTGGAGGTCGCGGTTTCCTCATGCCGGATGAAACGGGTGCAGCAGAGATTGCGATACCGTCCAGCGGCACGGGTACGGCGATGAACGATGACCGGGTTTTGGTCCGGTTGGACGTGGAACCGCAGGGCCAGCGGACGAAAAGCGACAAGACCGACTCGGGAACCGTCGTGAGAATTCTGGAGCGTCGTCGAAGCCAGTTTGTGGGAACGCTGAAAGAAGGGCGGCAGTCTCTTTACGTGGTGCCTGATGATCCGAGGATGAATCACGACATTAATGTCCCACCGGCGAAAGATGTTGGTCGCCCCGCTCGTGTCGGTGACAAAGTCGTCGTTGAGCTGAAAGAATGGGAATCCCGCCATTCTACTCCTGAAGGTATCATCACCGAGGTACTTGGGCCACCGACCGCTGAAGGGGTCGACATGCTGGGGGTGCTTCGCAATTACGATCTGCCTCTGAAATTCCCACCGCAGGTGTTGAATGAAGTGAAGAATATCGGAAACAAAGTGTGCGAGAGTGAAGTAGCAGGACGCACGGATTGTCGCGATCACGATGTCATCACGATTGATCCCGCTGATGCACGCGACTTTGATGATGCTTTTTATCTAACTCCTGTCGGACGAGACAGGTGGACGCTCTGGGTTCATATTGCTGATGTTTCGCATTATGTGAAACCCGGCTCCGCGCTCGACAAAGAGGCTCGAAAGCGCGGTAACTCAACCTATCTCGTGGATCGCGTTATTCCGATGCTGCCGGAAGCGTTGAGTAATGAGCTGTGTTCGTTGAAGCCACACGTAGATCGACTTTCGAAGTGTGTTGAGTTCCTCATCAACGGGGACGGCAAAGTGCTCAAGGCCAAATTTCATGAAGCGGTGATTCATTCGAAGCGCCGCTACGCCTACGAAGAGGCCTACGAGGTGCTCAGTCGTAAGCCGAAAGATGAAATCGAGGCGATGCTAGTTAACGCTGGTGAACTGGCTATGAAAATTAGAAAGAGACGATTCGCAAATGGTGCGCTCGATCTTGATTTTCCTGAAACCAAGATTCGCCTCGATGAGGATGGGAAAGTGAAGCGTATTGAGAAAATCGATAACGATCTTTCGCACCAATTAATCGAAGAATTTATGTTGCTCGCGAATGAAGCGGTAGCGACGCGCTTGATCAAGTTGCGCCGCCCGTCGATTCACCGGATTCACGAGAGACCTGATCCGAAGCGCCTCTACGATTATCGTCAGGAAGTGCTGAGCCACAATCTTTCCTGCGGAAATCTTGAAAAATCAGCTGAAGTCCAAAAGCTGCTGAAGCGGCTCGGGACAATCGCGATTGGAGCTGCTCTTAAAATTGGATTTCTCAAATCGCTCATGCGGGCACGGTACGCGGTTGAGCCGCTCGGGCACTACGGGCTGGCCAAGGAGAAATACGCACACTTCACTTCGCCCATTCGGCGTTATGCAGATTTGATTGTGCATCGGACGCTTTTCGAAAAAGTGAAGTCATCGGTTTCGGAACTCACCCGGATTGCCGAGCACATTTCGACGACCGAGCGAAATTCTTCAGACGCGGAGCGGGACAGTAAGGATGTCAAAATGTATGCTTATCTCCTCGCTCAGATGGATGCGGGTGATCCACAGCAATACAAGGCACTTGTCACTGACATTCGGAACTTTGGACTTTTCATTGATATTCCCGATTTGGGAATGAGAGGGTTAGTTCCTTTGTCACGGATCGAGGATGACTTTTACGAGTTCGATCCTGCCAGAGTTCAGGTCATCGGGCGTCGCAGCAAACGGGTGATTAGGCTCGGCGACGAACTCGATGTTGAAGTTGATAAAGTGGATACCTTCAAGAAGGAAGTCGACTTTCGTCTCGTCACAAAAGGTGGCGGAGGCGGCAGGGGCGGAAGTAAAGGTGGCCGTGGTTCTGGTCAGAAACGACGCAGCAGTCGTGGAAAAAGTGGGGGACGTGATGACCGGAGATCAGGTTCGGGTTCCGGTTCAAGTCCTAAAAGACGTTCCAGTAAGCCGGCCGGAAAATCACGCACCGAAGCGGGGGCGTCGAAGCCTCCTCGCTCTCAACATAGTCAGAAGAAACGCTCCTCTCAGGGTGGCGCGCCGGAAGGACAGAAAGGAGATGCGGCAGCAGCTCCGGCCAAAAAACGACGTTCTTCGAATTCAAGGCGGAGACGCTCTCAGTCAAAGAAGAAGCCGGAATCCTAAAACCGGCCCGGGGTTTTAGGCTCATGTTGATCCTTGTTGAACAGACGCCGGCCCCAACGAACTCATGAAAGCTCATTCAAGTCACCAACGCTCAAGCGATTCGGATTCCTGCGATGGAATGTGGATAGTCGCTTTGATGGGTTTGGCTTTGCTCGCTTCTGCGTTTTCTCAGGTGGGATGTATCAGTGCGAAAGGCTTTGCCTATGGTTACAATGAGGAAAGTGATTCCAGTGGCGGCGCTATTCGAACGAGCAGGTTGACTACGAACGCTCGCCCCGGTGTCGAACTGAGTGTCGCTGATAAACCGCTTGGTGAGGTTTTTTCGACACTCTCGAAAAAGACGGGAGTGCCTGTTCTGCTTGGGTTGGGAGTTGAGCCTCCTTTGCGGATCTCAGGCGTATTTACAGGGGAAAACTGGGATGCTATTTTGCGCGATGTGGCCGGTCGGAATGGCTTTGCGGTGGAGGCGAAGCGATACGAGTCAGGAAAACGGGAGGCTTATCTCGTTTCAAAAAAAGGATAGCCTTTTGCAATTGACCGGATAGGCGAGCATGCGAAATGCGCACGACGGTATCACACCGCCTTGCTGCTAAGTTTCATGGAGAGTCTTAGTTCAATGCGCCTCGCCCTTTTTGAGTTTACCATCTACCAGTCAAGTATGACCAGAAACTTGCTTCGAAATGGATTGATCGCTGCGTGCGCAATGAATGTGGGGGGCGTTTTGCTTTTCTCCAAGGGGTTCACAATGAGGTAATCAACGAAGCGGACCCGGTCGTGATGTCGAACTTCGGTTTGATCATGATTTCAGTGTGGGGACTTGCTTATGGGGCAGCCTCTTTGATTCGCTCCAACGTTTCATGGGTGATGGCGATTTTTGCCCTGGAAAAGCTCGTTTATGTCGTGGTTTGGGTGAAGTGGCTTTCGGCAAACCGTCTTTCGTCGCTTTTTGAAAGAGATCTATTCGCCGGAGTTTTCTACAGTATTTACGGTCTCAATGACTTCGTGTTCATGCTGTTCTTTTTGTGGGCGTTCGTTTCTCAGCGCAGGGGAGACCTGTGAAAGAAAATTTCTTTTCGACGGGGGGGGGAATCTCTCTCAGCAGTTAATGCGTCACGATGTTTGCCCCATTTGAGATCTAACACGATTTTTTTCCGGAATAGTGGGCTTTGAAATGTGTGGTCGGGGGCTATGATATGATGAAGACAGGCTATGCTTTGCTTGTCTTCACTTTGTTTAACCCCTTATTTACCGACTATGACACGACCTTTCTTTATCTGGCTCGCGCTGGCGATGCTCTCCCCCTGCCTTCTTGTGGCAGACGAAAGACCGAATCTTCTTTTCGTCCTCGTGGATGATCAATCTCCGTTTGATTTGAAGGTCTACAATCCTGAGTCCTCCTTGAATTCTCCGACGATTGATAAGTTGGCTGCTGAAGGGATGGTATTCGATGGCGCGTATCACATGGGCTCATTTAGCGGAGCGGTGTGCACCCCTTCACGGCACATGATCATGACGGGACGGACTGTCTGGCATTTACCCAATTGGCAAAACGGTAAGCACTGCCCTGATGACATTGAGGAAAACGTCATGGCGGAGATTTTCAACCGGGCCGGTTATGACACGATGCGGACCTGTAAAAAGGGAAACAGCTACGCCGCGGCGAACAGTAAGTTTCAAGTCGTTCATGATGCCACGAAAAGAGGCGGGACGGCTGAATCAGGGAGTGCCTGGCATGGCGACCGGGTCATCGAGTATCTCGATGAAAGAGAGAGCGCAAAAGATGAAGACCCGTTTTTGATCTATTTTGGATTCTCGCATCCCCACGACACTCGTGATGGAACGCCTGAGTTGCTCGCCAAATACGGGGCCATAAATCACACGGATAAGGCAGCGTTTCCCCCGGCGAATTCTAAGCAACCTGCGCTGCCGGTGAACTATCTCGGTGAGCACCCCTTCCACCACGGGCATCCGAATTTACGGGATGAAGTCGCTGTTTCAGGTGTCTGGGAGCGCCGTGATGAGCAAACGATCCGAAACGAGTTGGGGCGCGAGTTTGCCTGTGATGAGAACATTGATCAGCAAATGGATCGCGTTTTAAAAAAGCTGGAGGCGATGGGGGAACTCGACAACACCTACATCATTTATACGGCGGATCATGGCATGGCGATCGGACGTCATGGATTGCAGGGAAAACAGAATCTATACGAGCACACCTGGCGCGTTCCTTTCATCGTGAAGGGCCCCGGGATTAAAGCCGGAACGCGCGTTCAGGCCAATTCCTACCTGCTGGATGTGCTTCCGACCTTGTGCGATCTCGCGGGGGTTGACTCGCCTGCGTCGGTCGAGGGTAAGAGTCTGAAACCTGTTTTAACGGGTGCCGAGGAGACGGTTCGGGACACGCTTTTCGGTGTCTATTGCGGAGGGACTAAGCCGGGGATGCGCGCGGTGAAAAAAGGAGACTGGAAGTTGATCAAATATGATGTTCTCGATGGCGAGGTTCAGGAAACTCAGCTTTTCAATCTCGCGGAGAATCCAAACGAGTTTATTGCCGAGCACGGACAGGGAAGTGCTTCGCTGACCGATCTCGCGGAGAATCCTGAATACGCTGAAAAGCTTGCTGAAATGGAAGCTCTTCTCCTCTCGGAAATGCGCCGACTCGATGACCCTTATCGCCTTTGGAATCAGCCGGATGACGGCCTTGAGCCGCCGAAGGCTCAGGTGAAAAGAAAAAAGAAGCCTGCGAAGAAAGCTAAGTAGTCACTCCCGACCTAGCTCTCCGTTTTTTTCCAGAAGGGCGTTTTAGTCGCGGTTGCATTTTTCTTAGTGGCCGGGGCTGGTTTCTTCACCGTTTTTTTAACCGGCTTGTTTGCGCTGGCGTTTGCCCGGGTGGGACCGACTTTGGCTGCGTTTGCATTAATTTCGCGATGGATCTTTCGGCTCTATCCGCGCATCGCTCCCTGGGTTTGTCCCCACTTCTCGAGGCTGCCCGGCTGAAACTTTCCTCCCTTGAGCTGATCGACCATCGCATAGAGCTGTCGGCGGGATCGGGCATCGATGACTTCAACCTCTACTGTGGTGCTTCCTGCGCCAAGGGTTTCCTTTTGCTCGCTCAGTGCGGTCACTGCCGATGCGGCAATGCCGGCGTAGGGCATATAATTGACGGCAAATAAAGCAGGGTTGCTTGGGCGTAACACGGTGAGCGCAGCCCTCACCGTGAGCGTGTTGTAGCCACGTCGTCTTGTGATTTCGTAACTCTTGCTCAGTTCTTTTTCGAGAATATCTTCGAATTGCTCTGCCAACTTTTCGCCTTCTTCACGGGTTGCTTTGCGAATTTTAGGATCTTTGTTTTTTGAGGGTATTACCTTCACGTCTTCGACGATCACTTTCGTGTATCGCTTCATCCTTTCGGGGTCAGCCTTTTTTACGAGTGCCTTATTTCCCAAATCCCCAAGTGGGCCTGACTGTGTTTCCAGTCCGCGGTAGGAACTGAGGTGATAACGCTTGTCCGGCTCGGTTGTTTCGCAACTGATGAGGAAGCAGAGTGGCAGAAGAAGCACTGCGCGCTGAATAACCGTCTATTTGGTTCGCGCACGGTTTGCCGTCCTGCAAATAGAAACTTAAGTTGTTCGTAGTTTATTGAAACTCAACTTACGCTGCAATTCCTACCATTCTTTGATTGGAAAGGGTGACTAGAGGAACCTTCGGCCTACTTCGTTTTCCCCAGCACTTCGAGATCATGAATCGACCAGTAGAGCCTGTGCTCTCCGGTCTGAGTGATCTTTACAAACTTGGCTGCGTCCTCTTCGAATTCTATTTGAGTGATTGCAGTTTTGCCTTCTCCCTTTTTGACTTTGCTCTTCCAGTTCACCCCGTCTTCCGAAAGTTCGATGCTGTAGCCGCGTGGGTAGTCACTTCTTGAGGTGCCTGCATTCAAGGTGACTCCGCTAACGAGAGCGGGTTCTGGCAGTTCGACCTGAATCCACATGCCGTTGCTCATACTTTTCCCAGTCGTCCATCGGGTGGTGAGATCTCCATCGACGCAGCCATCCAAATCTTTGGAACCGTGGCTGGAGCTTAACTTCCAATTCTGTTTGTCGGGTAATGACTGTGGAACGGAGGCCATCAGCTCTTCGTGATTCCAGGGTGTTTTTCTAGATTGGTTGGCCTTCCGCACGTCGGCGACTTCTCCCGCCGAAATGAATCCCAGACTGTTACCGAAGCTGTTCCTCAGGTAGGAAAGCACTTCGGCAATCCAGGCGTCTCCGTTCGATTCCATAGAGATCATTTCCCCGGGGTAAGTTTTCCCTTCTATTGGGCCGGTGAGGCCATGAAGAACCACTTTGACTGCCAACTCCCGGTTGCCTGAAATAATGGATGAGTCAGCGAGTGATGGAGCCAGTGTCATTTCGGTGCCGGGGAGCGCCATTCCTTTTCCGTCTGCCCCATGGCAGGCAAAGCAAAGGGCTCCGTAGGTGGCCTTACCTTTGTTGTATTGGGTAATCTGCTCGTTAGTCAGTTTCTTGGGCATGGCCTGTCCACCGGTCAGCATTTGCTTTCCGAATGCCTGAACGCCGAGTGTTTGGTTCGATGCCATGGTCGATTGGATCAGCTCTTTGTGATCTTTCCATTTCAGTAGTTTAGCGGTCATCATTGCCTGGACGGCTACGTCTGCGTCTGCGTCGCCTGCGAGGAAGCGAACCATAGGAGCGAGAGATTCGTCACCGGCTTTGAGCAAGGTTTCGCTCACGCGAATCGCTGCTCGTCTTACCTGAGGGTGAGAATCTTTCGCGGCAGCCTGGATGATTTCAGGAGTAGCTGCACCAAGTCCTTCGAGCGTCCAGAGCGCATGCATTTTTGCGAGATAGTGTTCACTGCTGTCGACCATCTTCACTAGCGCAGGAGTGATGCTTGAATACCCTTTGAGAATGAGAAGTTTCTGAGCGGTGTCTCTCCACCAACCATTGGGGTGTTCGAGATGAGCTACGAGTTCAGCCGGGGATTCGTCCAGCATGTTCGGTTGTGGTCCGCGTTCGAAATCATCATGAACGACCCGGTAAATGCGACCACGTCCGACATTTTTTCCAAACCCGTATTGATCGATCACGCCTCTCAGGTAGGAACCGGGTTTCGTCCAGTTGCCCTGCTGAATAATGCCTCGATACATGTCTACGATGTAGAGACAGCCATCAGGGGCAGTCACCATATTGACGGCGCGGAAATTAGGATCAGTCGAGCGAATAAACTCGTCTTTGTCGTAGGCATTTTTGAGGTAGGTAACGCCTTCCTTGACGTCCACTTTGCTGCGACGGATCAGTCGGCCTACCGGCTCGGAAAAGAGGAGGTCGCCCCTGATATCTTCAGGAAGTCTGTCCCCACGGAATACCTCTTCACCACAAGTAGCGGTGAAATGGTTGAGCGTTTTTTCTTCCGGGCGGAAACGCTTTTCGCCTCCTTGCACATCAGGAATCGCTACTAACGGAAACACTTCCCGGTAGCCGACTGCGAACTGATCACTGACATTGAACTGACCGTAGACAATTGGTTGCTGGAAGTTCAGCGGTCCCATCTCGCCGCCCGCATTCACATACCAGGGCTTGCCGTGATTATCCTGAGTCAGTCCCCATTGTCCGCCGTTAGGAGCGGTTGGCTCCTTGAGGGTAAGGCCATTGCCATTGTAACGCAGACGGTAGGCGCTGTAGGTCGTGTAAAGCCAGTTGTCCATTGACCAGATGAGGCCGCTGGGTTGATGCTCCATATTGCCACCCCGTTCGCCGCCTTCGAAGAAAAGCTCCTTCTCGTCAGCGACTCCGTCTCCATCGGTGTCGCGGTAGGAAAAGATGTCGAGGGTGTTCGTTTCCTGAACGAGGAGCCGGTCGTCGAGTGGCAGGATCTGCCGGGGGAGGAGAAGGTCGTCGATAAATATCGAGTGTTTGTCCATCTTGCCATCACCATTGGTGTCTTCGTGAAGGGATACGCAGCTAGTGGGTTCCTGTTCACCAGTGGCATCGGCATTCTGCATGTAGGTGCGCATTTCGGCGACGAACATTCGACCATTGCCGTCGAAAGCGCAGACGACGGGTTCTTTGATAACGGGATCACCGACAACGAGTTCAAGATGATAGCCTTCAGGGAGTTGAAACGTTTTCAGGCTTTCCTCAAAGGAGAGCATCGGAACGTGATCTACCTCTGGAAGTTTGGCATCAGAATCGGCAGCGCAACTGAGCGCGGCGGTGCTGAAGATGCCGATTAGGTTCAGAAGGGTGATTTTTTGAATCATAGGGAGAAGGCTGAATTTACACAGAACTCAATATTGTGATAATGGGGCGCCTCGCAAGGCTCCATATCTAGCGTGAATCCAGTCAGAAATTTCCGGCAAATAGTATTTATCGAAGCTCTTTGAGAAAATCGAATTAAGCTTGGCTCCCATGTCTCTCGAAATTTTGTATCAGGATCAGTGGCTTGTCGTGGTCAACAAGCCGGCGGGAATGCTGGTTCATGCCGGTCGTGATCCCGAGCCTGATAGTCAGATCGCGATGAAGGTGGTGCGTGATCAAATCGGTCAACGGGTAGGAACGGTCCACCGGCTCGATCGCCCGACCTCTGGCGTGATACTCTTCGCGCTGGACACGGCCATTGAAGCGGAGATGAGGAAGCAATTCGATCATCAGCTGATCGGTAAGAAATACACAGCGGTGGTCTCCGGGAAAACTCCTCCGGAATGGGTTTCTCAAGAACGACTACAGAAAGAGGAAGGAGAGCCCTTTCGTGCGGCGAGAACCGAATTTATTCGTGAGCGGCTCGTTGAAATCGAGGGTGAGCCTTTTTCGATTCTGTCGGTTGCTCCGGGGACAGGGCGCTATCATCAAATACGAAAGCATTTGCTGGGAGCGGGATTCCCGATTGTGGGAGACTATCTGTATGGTGATATCTCCGAAATGGAGCGGATCGCAGCGCTTGTCGGGCAGCCCCGGCTGATGCTTCACGCGCAGCGGTTAACTTTTTTCCATCCCGTGGAAGGACTGAAAATCGAAGTGTCAGCAGACCTGCCTGAGCGGTTCACTCCTTTTATCATCGCATAAAAAGGTTCCATCATCGTGTTTCTGTGTTATAATTTACATAATCTAACGTAAACTAGGGCACGAAAATGGGATTTATTTTTACAATGATTGTGTCGACTATCTTCGGGGTGGTCGGTCTCTGGATTGGCAATTTTTTCGGTATGGCTGCCGGACTCGGCCTGAGCACGGTTGCCAGCCTCGTCGGCTATTGGTACGGATATAAATGGAACCGTGAGTATTTTTGCTAGGCTGTCCGAGCGATTCTTTATTCCTTAAATCGATAGGAGTAGAGATCGCATTCCAGCAGGGAAAATTTCAGCTGCACAGTCTTTCCTTTCAGGGAGGAGAGAGAGACCTCATTTTTCCAAGAGGCTTTCAAAGCGATTCCGTCGCCAAATAGTGGAATACTGTTTTCGAACTCAAAGCCGGGAAATGCTTTCCCCTCGCTATCCTGTATCTCTACCTGAATTTGGCCTGCGGCACTGGTGCTGGCATTGAGCTCAAGTGTATCGCCCGAAAAACGAAAGGGCTTAGTTAGCAGTCGCCCCGTTTTTGATCCCGCATAAGCGGAGACGAAACCATCTGTTCTCAGCACATAGCGATCGCCACTGCGGTGATAAATTGACATTTCAGCGGGTCCTGTCGGGTGAACATTGAGAGCCACATAATTGGCTCGATTGTCCCAGCGCTTCGGATCGAGTCCAGGGCGAATAAAGGCCTCGGTAAAGGGGCGGTCAAAGTGGTCGGATCCGGCGCGAGTCGACATGAAAAGAATGTCTGTGGCATTACGTTCCGAGGCGGCGCCGTTCCCATCGCCACCCCGGTTGAGAATGTAGCGAGTGGGCAGGGCGATGTAGAGATGCGGAGCGCGAAAATACGGATGGGTTTGTGTGGTGTAGAGATGTTCGCCGGGGAGATTCGGGTTCATCGCAATGGGCTTCGGCCCCCTTTTTTCAGTGAATGCCATCGGGCGAAGTAAAAGAGTAGAGCCCTTTGCCGGCGACTTCCATAGTGCGTTTGTCTCTCGGGCCGGGGTGGCCTGCGAGCGCTTTGAATTTTTTTTCAGGTGCAATGCTCGGTCGCTTGTCTAAAAAGGGGACGAAGTTGTGAAGCAGGCTCGGCTGGTTGATCAGGATTGCATTGTTGTCCTTTGATCCTGCGATCTCATGAAGCCCCAGTTTTGGGAAGGTCCATTCGTGCCCATCTTTGCTTTCGGCATAGGCAACCAATTCGGAATCTCCCGTGAAACCGGATCGGCGCCACTTCGAAATTGCCGGTCGAAGATTGTCTCAAAAATATTGCGAAGCGAATTAATGTTTCATATGATGCACTGCTACAATTCATCCATGAAGGTATTTCCCCATTTTATAATTCTCCTGTCTGCCGCGCTGGTTCGCTGCACTGACCTCAGTAAGGTTGATAAAAAAGACAAAAAAATCCTCTGGAGTCGATTTCTAAAGAAGAGGAGAAGGTCGAGATGATTCCTGATTCTGCTGTGGCTAAAACTGAGGCGGAAGCTGAAGCTAAAACTGAAGTTAGTAAAGCCGTTGAGGGCGAAGACGAGTCAGCTCCCCCTATGGTTAAAGACACCTCTCCCGATCCTCTCGCCTTTCCTCTTGGCCGGGTTATCGAGGATCTGGGTGGCAGAAAAATCGATGTCGTAATCATGGCGAAACGGGATGGCAAAATCGGTTTCAATGAAAGGGCAGCTATCAACGGTTTATCATGCCTCTTTCAAATTTGAGCGAAGGTGATCAAGCCTTTCTGGGTGAATTCAAGGATGGGGGTGATTTAAGTAAGATAGAAGAGTCCCTCGCGAGGGCTGCGAAGTTTTCAGGTAGGGCGGCAACATGGTATCTTGAAATAGTCAGGGCCGAAAAAGAAGCGGAGGCGCTCCAGATTCCCCGTCTCACCGCAATAATTATTATCGGTGACTCGAGCAGTTCAAGGATCGAGAATAAATTACTGTATGCACCGGAATTTCGCAGTTGGGCCGGGAAAAATTTGGTACTTTGCCTGATTCGAGTTGAACCGAAGACAAGTCGGATGGCAATGACCGATGAGATGACCGGAAATCGCAGGGTCGCTAAACTCTATGGAGTGCGAACGCGACCGGCTTTGATGCTTAATGTTGCAGGTGATTCGATGGGGTTATCAGTTCCATTAAAGAAGATCGAAACAGTCGATGATTTAATACGGGAAATACAGAATGTGTTAGATGCCCCCTCCAAGTCCAAAGCTTACATAGAAAGTAAGGATGCCCCCAAATGATTGATGTTTAGTCCGATCGTTTTTTGAAGACGGCGACAACCAATTTATCAATCGATCTATGAAATACTTATCGTTTCTCCTTATTTTCGCCGCTTTCATTGGCGGGAACCTCGAACTCTTCGCTGAATCGCTGACGGAGCCTGTTGCCCAAACCGATCTGGTGGTTCAGGAAGCCGATGGCTATGTGGCCGTTGAAGCGGAACATTTTTCCCGTCAGGAGAAAGCCGGCGTGAGGGCCTGGTATCTGACTGCTGATGCTGCGAACTCAGGTTTGAAGCCTGATGCCGATCCGCCTCATGTCGCAGGAGCGAGCGGTGGCGGCTATTTGGAGATCCTTCCTGATACCCGGAAGAATCACGGTGAAAAACTAATCGTCGGTGAAAACTTTATGAATCAGGCCGGGGAAATGGCGATTCTCAGCTACCGGGTTCATTTCAGTAAGCCGGGTAAATACTATGTTTGGGCTCGCACTCATTCGACGGGAACGGAAGACAATGGATTGCATGTCGGTATTGACGGCACCTGGCCGGAGTCCGGTCAGCGAATGCAGTGGACCGGAAAAAATAAATGGGTGTGGGGAAGTAAGCAGCGAACCAAAGAGGTGCACACGGGTGTTCCCGGGATTCTTTTTCTCGATATCGATAAGGCGGGCGAACATACGATTCAGTTTTCGATGCGCGAAGATGGTTTCGAGTTCGATCAATGGCTCATGACGACGGATCCCGACTTTGCGGCTCCGGAAGGACCTGCGAAGTTGAGCGGTGTGAAATCCGGTGCCTTGCCCGCTCCTTTTGCGGTGTCGAAGAAAGAAGTAGTTAAGGCGCTCACGAGTGAGCGGGGGGAGGACGGTTCCGGCGAGGTTGCGATCGCGGGAGAGATGAAGCAATGGCACAAAATCTCCTTCACTTTAGATGGACCGTTTGCTCATGAAAAGGATGCGAAGCCCAATCCGTTTATGGATTATCGATTTGATGTCACCTTCAGCCATGAGTCCGGTGCTTCGTATCTCGTTCCCGGCTTCTTTGCCGCAGACGGTGATGCCGGTGAAACTTCGTCTGAATCAGGAAACCAGTGGCGAGCTCATTTTGCTCCGGACCTGGAAGGTGAGTGGAGTTATGCCGTGAGTTTTCGTCGCGGTGAAGGCGCGGCAATTGATGCCGGAGTGAAGTCAAAAGCGGTCTCTCCTTTCGATGGGAGAAAAGGTTCGTTTTCTGTTCTCGCGTCGGACAAATCCGGCCGCGACTTTCGCGGGAAAGGGCGCCTGAGCTATGTGGGGAAACATCACCTTCAGCATCTGGGTTCGGGCGAGTATTTCATGAAGGCCGGTGCGGATGCTCCGGAGACTTTTCTCGGATACGTCGACTTCGATGGAACTGTCGCCGGTAAGCCTGACAAGGTCCCGCTTAAGACCTGGAGCAAGCACGTCCAGGATTGGAGTGCGGGCGATCCTGTCTGGCAGGGCGGCAAAGGAAAAGGGATGATCGGTGCGATTAATTACCTCTCGGGCAAGGGTTGCAATGTCTTCTCGTTTCTTACCTACAATGCAGGAGGTGACGGCGACAACATCTGGCCCTTTGTCGCGCGGGACGAGAAATTTCATTACGACTGTTCAAAGCTCGATCAATGGAACCTCGTTTTCGACCACGCCACCGCGAAGGGGATGTATCTGCATTTTAAAATGCAGGAGACCGAGAATGATGACCATCGCAAGGGGCACAAAAAGCCGGGAGGAGGAGTGGTTCCTACTTCGTTGGATGGCGGCGAGTTAGGGCCTGAGCGAAAGCTCTACTGCCGCGAATTGATCGCGCGGTTTGGTCATCAGCTCGCGCTCAATTGGAATCTGGGGGAAGAGAACACACAGTCCACCGCTGAGCAAAAGGCGATGGCGACTTATATTGCTGATACCGATCCTTACGATCATCTCATCGTTGTGCATTCCTACCCGGACCAGCAGGATAAGGTCTACCGGCCTTTGCTCGGAAATGCCTCCGTGCTTCGGGGCGCTTCGTTGCAGAACAGCAATATTAAGGACTGCCACAAGCAGATCGTGAAATGGACGCGGGCCTCGGCGGAAGCGGGCGTTCCCTGGGTGGTTTCGTTTGATGAGCCGGGTAGCGCATCAGAAGGGATGCCCGCCGACCCGGGGTATCCGGGGATGCCTGACAATTTCGACAATCCGAGTATCGATGATACGAGGAAGATGGTCCTTTGGGGATCGCTGATGGGTGGAGCTGGGGGCGTTGAGTACTACTTTGGCTATAAGCTCCCTCAGAATGATCTCATCTGTGAGGACTGGCGGTCACGTGATATGAGTTGGGATTTTTGTAACATCGCCCTTCAGTTTTTCAGAGAGGAAGAAATTCCCGTTGGCGAGATGCTGAACGCTGATGAGCTGATCGGAAATACCGAGCACGATAATTCCGGCTATTGCTTTGCGAAAGAAGGGGAAACTTACCTCGTTTATCTGCCTAATGGGGGAGAGCGATCACTTGATCTTTCCGCTGCGACAGGAGCTTTCACCGTTGAATGGTTTAATCCACGTAAGGGCGGGGAGATGAGTGATGCCGTCGCCGTTCCACGAGGTGAAAAGAAAACACTTCTCACCGCACCTGATTCGAAAAATGACTGGTTAGCCGTTGTCCGCAAGAAATGGGACACATGATCAGCTCTACGCTTGCTCCTCCGATGCGGCCTCTTCCTGCTGAGCAATCGTCTGCTTTAAGCCGGGTTTGTTCAGATCCCAGGCTTTTTGGATCTCCTTGGAGCGTGTCTCCCAGAGCTCTCTATCATCAGGGACCCACTGGTAATTCATGACCGTAAACATCCGGTCTTTGAGCATATCAAATTCGACGGTGGCGCCTGATTCGTCTTTGCCGGTGATAAGAATTTTCTTAACGATCTCGTTCTCTTCATCGGAGAGGTCATCGTGGATTCTCAACCATGATTCGAGGGTTTCGATCGCGATGGCCTGATTGAGTGTCGCGCCTTTGTCGCGAGCCGATTTGAGAACTAGCTCGATGGCAGGGGACTCGGCTTGAGCGGCAGCAAGGATGGTCTGCTTGGTTCGATCATCAAGATTTTCCATGGTGGTCATCAGATCAACGACGGAGGAAGCGATGTGAATCTTGCGGATCACGGGGAGGACCTTCACTTTCATCAAGTCGGTGGGCCGGAGCACTGGCTTGATCTCAACTTCGCCGTCGACGTCAGCGACGCGTTTGAAATAGCGGGAAAGCTGAGTGGCGCTGACGCCTTTACCATTGCGCTGCAGGACGAGAAGGGAGGTCTCGAAATCGTAGTAGAAAGCGGAAAAGTCCGCCATCCCTTCGTCCTTATTGAGATCTACCGCTTTGATATCCCCTCTAAGGTTGCCCCGGAACCCGGCAGGAGCCATGGAAATACGCATGATGTCACCTAGGTAGCCGTCCTCACTCATCTTCCCTCGAATGAGCCGAACCCAGTCGTCATTCATTTCCTCGTTCCGCTTCTCGCTATCGGCGGGAAGGGCATGGAGGTTCTTGAGAATGATTTCGAGATCAGTTGAGTCTGCGATCTCGACGGTGAAAAAGTCAATTTTGGCGGATTTTTGCATGGGATGTGGCCCGTAAACGAGAACCTCAAACGGGTCAAATCCTTCCTGAAAAATGAATGCAATCAAAAGCCTTTGATTGCATTGTTCGGAGCCTCTGGTGTTTAATTGAGGAATATGAGAATCACCATTCTTTTCATTCTAACTTTGCTGGCAGGCGGCCTCAAGGCAGGCGATTCTGAGTCGATTCGTCACCTCTCAGGGGCGGGGCAGGATCCTGCGGTTGATGGGCTGCAATTCACGGATAGCGCTTCGTTTGACCCGAAGCTGAAGAAGTATCTTTCAGGATCGCCTGTATACATCGGCGACTGGAAGGAAGTGATTAAGTTGCCTCACCCTCCGGACAACAGTTCGGAACGAACCGCCGCAGAACTTGCGTATCTCAGAGAACTGCAGTCGCAACGCACTGAGAAACAGAAAGCGGACATCGAACAGCAAATCAAAGTTTCAGGGATGAAGCTGGGTGGGTTCGAGATGAGTAAAATCCAGGTGGCTGCTCCCAGTCGCCCGGCAACGAAACGAATGCTTGATGCGGCGCAACGCGAAATGGAGCTGATCGTTTTTCAGATGAAGGCTTCTTTCAACCGAGCGCGACCAAATCATCTTGCGACCGATATCATTCCCTCGATTGTTGTGCCTGGGCATCCTGCCTATCCCAGCGGGCATGCGACACAGGCTCATTTGCTTGCCTATTTGCTCATGGAGCTGGTTCCGGAGCAAGGTGATCAACTTATCCGTGATGCCGCGCAGATCGCTCAAAACCGCGAAATAGCCGGCGTTCACTATCCCAGTGACAGCGAAGCCGGGCAGCAGCTTGCGCGTCAGATCGTTGACCGGCTTTTGAAAAATAGTGATTTTGCCCCTTTGATGGATGCCGCCAGAGATGAGCTCAGCTCGAATGTGGGGGAGTAGAAAAAAGAAAAAACGCGGATCAGTTAACAAGACAGGATCGACAATTAGTT
This sequence comes from Verrucomicrobiales bacterium, assembly GCA_028047635.1. Taxonomy (GTDB): domain Bacteria; phylum Verrucomicrobiota; class Verrucomicrobiia; order Verrucomicrobiales; family DEV007; genus Arctic95D-9. Next base: position 49,063 of record JAOFXR010000004.1, on the reverse strand, counting down.
TTGAAATTCCTATTCTTCTAAAGTAGTCGACATGATTGCTCTCAATACTTGAACTTTATTATGAAAAAAACAATCCTCGCGGCAGGCCTCCTTCTTGGAATGGCTTTTGTGGCGACCAATGCACAAGCCGACCTCGAAGTCGGTGATAAAGCGCCGGGCTTCTCCCTTGAGGGAAGCGATGGCGAGACCTACAAGTTGTCCGATTTTAAAGGGAAGCAGGCGGTTGTAGTCGCCTGGTTTCCCAAAGCCTTTACGGGTGGATGAACAGCCGAATGCAAGTCGCTCCGTGAGAGTGGCGAGAAGATTCGGGAGTTCGACGTTGCTTACTTCGCTGCAAGTTGCGACGACGCGGAAACCAATAAGAAATTTGCTGAGTCACTGGATCTTGATTATCCGATTCTGAGCGATCCTGAGCGCGAAACCGCGACGGATTATGGGCTCATTAGCGGAAACAAAAAGAACTCGGGGCGTGTTACTGTCTATATCGGCAAGGACGGGAAGATTCTTCACATGGAGACCGGGGTGAAAGCCGGGTCTCATGGTGAGCAGATTGCCGCGACTCTCGAAGAGTTGGAAGTCGACAAAAAGTAGTCAATTCTTTGATGCCTTCGGTGATGAGTAGTCGCTGGAGGCATTTTTGTGTCCAGGCGATCCCAATAGTGTGCTTTAGAAATCTCCGGCGGAGGATTACCTCGTGGGCCAGACAGGCGCACAAACAACGTATATTTAGGATGCTAAATTGGCGGGTCTACGTCTATGGTGGCGGTGATGAGACATTCCTTACTTTTTGCTATTTTTGTTCTTTCAAGTTTCACGCTGTTCGCGCATGCCGAGTCTCGTCGATGGACCAGCTCAGATGGCAAATCAATCGACGGCGAAATTCTGGCTCTTGAAGGGGATACCGTCACTTTAAAAACTGATCGGGGGACGTTTGAATTGCCGCTTTCACGATTTGCGGAAGCTGACCAGCTTTTTGCGAAAGAATGGTTAAAGAGTTCGGGCGAAAAAATGAAACCTGCTAAAGACGGGGACCGCGCGGGTAAAGTCGCTCCGGTTCTCGGTGATTTTGAAGAACTCGAATTGGGTGTTTGGCCGCAATATGTCGTTGCTGAATTAGAGGTAGACCAAATTGAGGAAGTGGAACCCGGCGCTGAACCGGAGGAGGGAGAAAGTGAAGACGATGAGGACGATGATGAGGAGGAGGGTAGTTCATCGAGTTCTGATGATTCGGAAGAGAACTTCATCTATCGCACTCCGCATTTTGAGTTTCACTCTCCTGATAAATTGTCCACCAGCGTGGTGCGTGAATTCGCGAGAATCTTTGAGGCTTCCTACAACTTTGTCGATCAAATGCCGCTCGGCCTTGCCCCCAGCCCCAGTGCTAACGGCTACTATCAGACTCGGCTTTACATGACTAAAGACGACTATTACGAGGATGGCGGCATGGAGGGGAGTGGCGGTATGTTCTCGTGGCGTCGGCGAGGAAATGAAATGAGCGGGATGATCAAAGTGCCGCTTCCCAATCTTGGGGTTGAATACACGGGGACGAGATTTGTCGTCGATTCGAAAAAGCGCAGCACAACCCTCACTCACGAGATCGTTCACCAGGTCATGATGCGTTGGCTCGCCACTCCGATGCCTACCTGGCTCTCCGAAGGCATTGCTGAGTTTGTCTCTTCGCAAACTTACGATAACGGGCGTTTCAAGCTTAGTTCGATGAATCGGGCAATCTCAGAAGAGGTAACCCGCGGGCGCGGGCGTGAGTTTCGAATGTTAAATCTCGAAAAACTTATGAATATTTCGAGTTCTGAATGGGCGAGCGAGTTGTCTGCCGGAACGGGTGGTATGAACTACAACAGTGCTAACATTCTCGCCTATTATTTTTTACGGCTCGACGGGGAAGGGGATGCTGCTCATCTCGTCGAATTCCTGAAAGCACTGACCTCAAGTGATCGAGAGGCTGCGAAAGCGGCACAGGAAGAGCATCTCCTTCGCGGGCGAAGTTACGAAGCGTTGCAGGAAGAACTCGCTAAAGCGTGGCGGGGGGAAGGTCTTCAGATCGAGTTTCAATAGGGAGCGATCCCATCTTAATTGGTTCGTTGAGAGATTGAGCTTGCTCCACCTCTAAGCCGCTCGTGATCGAATAAGGAAAATGTGAAGTAATCGCGGAACCGTGATTGCTCACTTGGCGTTGAGAGTTTTGATGAGGAAGTCGGTTGCGGTCTGCCCGTCTCCATCTGGTGCGTCGGGATAAACGAGAGTGCAGGCGACTCCAATTTCTTTGCAGTGCTCTTGGAGTTATACCCCAAAGTTAGACGTGTGAGTCGGATCCTTTTTGGTTTCGCCGATGGCGGGAGGAGTCGAGTAGGTCAGAAAAACGGGTGGATCGTCACTGCTGACGAGGGCATAGGGGGAGTATTCCTCGATCCATGGGAGGATCGTTTTACGCTTTTCAAGGAAGGCTGCAAACCCGTTGATTCCGAAGGCGTGTCCACCGTATCGGCTGTTGGGAGTCCACTCTTTCATCTGCGCCGGTTCAAGTGACGTCTGCGCTCCGGTCACCGCGGCGCACCAGAGGCGAGAGGATTCTTTTGCGACCGGATCGCTGCTTTTGGCATCGGCGAGGTCATCGTGGAAGGCGAGCCAGAGCGAAGAGCAGGCACCCGCTGAGCCACCTGCCGCACCGATACGTTCCCTGTCCAGGTTCCACTCAGTCGATTTGCTCCGCACGAACTGCAGCGCCCTCGCAGCATCGTGCAACGGGGCTTTCACTGGAGGCGTCATGTCACCGGCCTGTTTCACGTAGCGATAGTTGATCGCGACCACGGAAATGCCTGCTTTTAAAAGGGCATTGGGATCCGCGAAACGATGGAGGCGTTCCTTGCTTCCACCGGACCAGCCACCGCCGTGAATCACAAAAGCGACGGGTGTGGGGTTATCGGATTTAGCCTGCCAGAAATCCAGAACGTGACGCTCGTGATCCCCGTAACGAACTTCGGACTGTGTCGGTTGGGGAACTGATTTGTCGTAGGCGCGGACAGCCGGTTTCTTCGCAGCCTTTTGCCCAAAGGCAGGGGTTCCGAAGAGAAGCAGTGAAACCGAGAGAAGTGAGATGGTTTTTATATTCATATGATGCGCTTTCGGAAAAGGGAGAGAAGTGATAAAGAGTGAGATAGCTTTGTCCCGAAGGGGAAGGCGACATCCTATGAGAATTCAGATTTTGGAAAACCGCTTTCGTTGGCTGATTTGCGGATGGTTACTCTTTGCGGGCGTTTCCTGCGGGGAAGATCAGGTCGCCGTTAAGAGGGTATTGTGGAATGTCGAAGGCGAATCCCCCGTGATTGCAGCGCATTATATGCCGTGGTTCAACAATCCTGAGACAAGCTCGGCTCCGGAAACCGGTTGGAAGCACTGGGGCTGGCAGGGTGCTTCAATACAGCACGCTCCTGAGACTCGAAAAGAAAACGGACTGCGTGACATCGCGGCGACGAAGTATCCGCTCATAGGTCCTTACACCTCCCGTCGGGAATCAGTGATTCGCTATCATTTCGAGACAGCAAAAGCAGCGGGGATTCAGGCAATGATTGTGATTTGGTACGGGCCCGGATCCGAGACCGATCATGTCATTCCAAAGTTGCTCGATCTCGCTGAAGCCGTGGGGATTAAAATCTCTCTCGCCTATGAGGAAAAGATCAGCTGGCCGCCGTTTCGAAATCCCGGCTCTCGCGATGAGATCGTGAAAACAGCGACAGAAGATCTTTCTTACCTCCTTGAAAAGTATGCCTCTCATCCGGGGTATCTCAGGCGAGCCGATGAGCCGGTAGTATTTCAGTTCAACTATTGGGGCGAAGATGCACTGGGTAAAAAAAATATCCTGCCGGAGGAATGGAAACGCATTTTTGCTGACCTGCCTTTCCCCGTCTCCTACGTGCGTCAGAACAACGATGAAGAATATCACCCGACGATCGGAGGCAGGTATTTGTGGTTCACCAGAGACGAGCAGCACATCGCTCATTTTGCGGAGGCTTCGAGAAAGCGAATTGAAGAGGGGAATCTCAAGTTTTTTGTCACGATGGCTTCTCCCGAATTCAATGATAGCGGAGTGAACGGTTGGGGGAATGGAAGTCGAGTCACTCCCGGGGCGGGGCTGTCGCTGTTCAAAGACACTTTTGAAAGGGCTTCGTGGCACGGTCCGGAAATGATTCAGTTAGTGACTTGGAATGATTTCAACGAAGGAACCTCGATTGAGCCAACTTTGGAAGATGGGTTTCAATATCTCGATGCCCTCGAAGTTTGGCTGGGAGAAAAGACGGGGCGGCCTGTTGACCTAGACGACAACAGAACGCCGTTACGGCGATACATCGAGTCGGCTTCTGAGGCAGAAAAGAACGAAGTTCCCGTTAACGCGAATGACGTCGCGAATCGGGAATCGGATCTTGGCGTTTCGATTCCGAACTATCTGGAAACGCTTGAATAATCGCTGACCTTTCTGATATTTATCTCGTAACTTACCACATGAAAAGAATCTCATTTTCACTCGCTCTCGGTGCTCTCTTATTATTATCTGGTGGTTTTGTCAGGGCGGAAGTCGTTGGCGCTGCGATTGAGTATGAATCTGCCGGCGCGACCTGTGAAGGCTGGCACGCTTACGACGACAGTGTCGAGGGGAAGCGTCCTTCGATTCTGATATCGCATCAATGGACCGGTCTCACCGACTATGAAAAGATGCGGGCAAAGATGCTCGCTGGGTTGGGCTACAACGTGTTTGCTCTGGATATTTACGGGAAAGGAATTCGCCCTCAGCCACCGGAGTCCGGAAAGATGGCCGGGAAATACAAAGGCGACCGAGCGCTCTACCGAACTCGACTCACTGATGGGTTGAACATTTTGAAAGGCCTGCCGCAGACGGATACGGAGCAAATCGCTGCAATCGGATATTGCTTTGGAGGCACCGGAGTCCTTGAGCTGGCGAGAAGCGGCGCCGCGATTGATGGCGTCGTCAGCTTTCACGGTGGGCTCAGTACACTGACGCCGGAAGACGCTAAGAATATCGTCTGTGAAGTGGTCGCCCTTCACGGGGCAGCTGATCCCTTCGTCCCGGTGGATGAAGTCGCCGCATTTCACTCGGAGATGCTGGGTGGGAATGTCGCCTACACTTTCACGGCTTACCCGGATGCCGTGCATGCCTTTACTCAGAAGTTTGCCGGTGATGATCCTTCAAAAGGCGCAGCCTATCAGGCGGAAGCTGATGCTAAGTCGTGGGAGGCGATGAGGGCGTTCTTTGAGAGGATTTTTGAGAAGTGAAGCGGGATCAAGATTTGTGAAAACGATTCAAACATACACGAAGTCGGAGGATGCCTATTTCATGGCTTCCTTGTTGGGTTCGCATGGTATTGACTCTGTTGTTCTCGATGAGAATGGGTTCGGAGGGAACTTCCTTGGTGGGCAAAAGAATGCGATTCGCCTCCAGGTGAGTGAGGAGGATCAAGAGGAGGCTCTGGAAATAGTGGCGGCAAACGGGGCAAAGTCCGCTTCGAGTGAGACCGAACCAATAATTGAAGTCCAAGTGGATCGGGCGAAAGCTAATTGGTTCGATTGGGTCGTCATAGCCGAAATATCATCGTTAATTATTTTCGCTGCGTTCCCTGATGTTTTCTATCCAGATCCCGGAGTGAAATTTTTTGAATATCTTAATTCTTTTGTGTTATCAGATGGCCTGTGGATGATCGCCTATGAAGTGTATCCAGGATACATAATCCTCTCCTGTATCGCTTCATTACTTCTGCTGAAACGTTTAATAATAGGGAAGTATTTGTATACGGGTATCCTCGCCTACGGACTGTCCACTTGTCTTTTTTATCCGGCAGCGGTGTTGTCACCCATTGGCGGATTTTTTAACGCTATTTCCTGGATGTTAAGCGGAGCAATTTCCCTCTCCATTTGGACGGCTCCTCTGTCGCAAGAGTTTAGAAAGCGCTAGTGCTTCTACAAATACTCCTTAAACCAGGCCTCGATGTCATCGACCATGGGCATGAACCAGGGATGGCGATTCCAGCAGCCGTGTTTCCCGTCGGGGTAGTGCGATAGGACCTTGGTGGCAACGCCTGCCTTTTTCAGTTTCGCGACGGAAGGGGCCACCTTTTCGGGATCTTCGGTGCCTCCGTATTGAAAGAGAATCGGGGGAGTGTCTTTTGAAATTTTCTGATGAGCATCGGCGAGGGCGTAGAGTTCGGGAACCTCTTTGATACTGCCTCCGAAGAGCCATCTCGCGTTTGGTTTCGGGGCGTTCTCCATCAGTGATCGTTCGGCAACATTTCCTGTGGCGATCTCCATGGGGCCTGACATGACCACTGCGGCCTGAACCGCTGAAGAGACTCCCAGATTTCCGCCATCGCCTTGCAAGGCATCGACGTCGGATGAAGTGGCGAGCAAACCTGCGAGATGACCGCCGGCAGAGCCACCGACGACGCCGATACGATCGGGATCTGCGTGGTAGGTCTTCGCATTCGCTCTCAGAAAGCGCACTGCGGCATGACAGTCGTGGATGTTGGCGGGGAATTTGGCTTCTTCGCTGAGTCGATAAGCGACCGCCATCGTGACGTAGCCGCGTTTCGCCAGTTCGAGTCCCATCGCGCGGAACTTCATTTTGTCGCCACTGTGCCAGCCGCCTCCGTGGAGAATGACCACGGAAGGGTGAGGGCCGTCGCCGCCCGGGACAAAGATATCTGCGAGCATTTTGCGGGTGCCGTATTGAGCGTAGGTTAGATCGAGGTGGGGAGTGACTCCTTCAGGAAGCGTCACGCTTGGCTTTGCCTTCGCTTCATTCTCTGACCACGATGCCGGAGGTTGTGGCGAAACGCCGGAGATTCGCATGCGTTGAACGTAGAGCCCACCGAAGCCGGTGATGTAGAGATCCCGAAGATCGCTTCCTCCGAAGGTGCAATTCACGGGTCGCTCGGGGCAGTTGATTTTATCGAGCAGGGTTCCGTCAGGAGCCCATATCCAGATGTCAGCAGGGCCTGCACAATAGACGTTACCTGCCCGGTCGATCGTCATGCCGTCGGCGGATTTGGCTGAGGGATCTCCGTCATCCATTTTCGCAAATATGCGGCGATTGGTGAGCGTTCCGTTGTCACCCACGTCATAGGCGAGGATGTTTTTAGGCCCGGCTTCCGAGACGTAGAGGATACTTTCGTCGGGGCTCAGGATGAGGCCATTAGCGGATTTCGCATTAGCGGTTACGACGATGCCTTCGCCGTCTTTCGGAACATAGACAACTTCTCCCGCCCGCGTCAGGGTGAAGAAGACGCCACCCGAACGGTCGACGGCAAGGTCATTGGGTTTTCTCGTTTTGTCAGATTCCAGGTCGATCTGAAAAATAGTTTCAAGCGTCCCGTCGCGGTCACGTTTGAGAATCGTTGCTTTGCCATTGTCGACGAAGTAGATACTTCCGTGATTGTAGAAACTTCCACTGAGGCGCTTTCCGGAGAGGCTCGGTGACCACTCGTTTTTGGAGGGGACAAAGCGTTTTGCTTTTTCGGCAAAGGGATCCGGAATCGTGAGCGACCAGCCATCCCACGCAGGACCGTCGGCGAGTTCGAATTCTCCTTCGATCGGCACTAGCGTTGAGCCGGGCGCCAACGGGGACTCGTCTCCGCGCACGGAAAACGAGAGAGCAAAAGTTAGGACGATTGCCAGGTGAATCGAATGTTGCATAACGAAAGGGGAAGGTGGGGAATCCGCTGCTTGAGATTACTTCGCGGCTTCGTCCTTGAGTCCGTCCATCTTGCTGGCGTTCGCTCCCTGAGGGGCTTTCGGCCAGGGCGTTTCACCGGGTGCCCATTCGGTAGGCTGAGTCTTTCGAACCGCTTTAACGGCTTTTACTAACCAGTCAGGAGTGTTCTCTTGTTCCTCGAGTCCGTAGACATAGGGAAGTGGCGGGTCCATCACCATCGGCTTGTCGCCAAGGGGGGGGCGTTCGTCTCCGGCTGCTTTCAGCTTCGCCGCGAGTTCCTTCACCAGCTCTGGATGATCTGCCGCGACGTCGGTCTGTTCCCCTGGATCTTTGACGACATTGTAAAGCAAGTCTCCCATGAGTTTGAAATCACCGCTGCGAATTGTAGGGAGTCTCGCACTGCCGGAGACGTCGTAGATGATCTCATTGCGCGGGCTCTCAGCGCCTTCGAAAAGCATTTCCGTCATGTCGATTCCATCGATGGCTCGCTCCTGTTCGTGGCTGCCTCCGGCGAGAGAGATGAAGGTGGGGAAGAAGTCGGTGATGAACATGAGTCCATCTTTCGTCGTTCCCGGTTCGGTGTGTCCGGGCCAGCGAACGATTGCGGGCTGGCGAACGCCACCTTCGTAAGTGGTGTTTTTCGTGCCACGATACGGGGCGCTCATCTCTTCGAGGACCGGTCCGTTGTCGTTGGAAAAAACGAAGAGAGTGTCTTTTTTGAACCCATTATCATCAACCGCGTTTTTAATGCGCCCGACGGCATCGTCGAGGCTCTTCAGCATCGCATCGCGAATCGCGAGCGGGTCATCTTTGTCGCCATCAAATCCGGGAGGAGGATTCAGTGGTCCGTGAACCGCATTGAATGCGACATAGATGAAGAAGGGGCGCTCGTCGTCTTTTTGCTTCTTGATGATGCGCTCAGTTTCGGCCGCAATGAGATCGGTCGCATAACCTTCTTCTTGAAGAGGCTTTTGATTGCGGTGCCAGTCGTAAACGGCGAATCGCGCCGGTGCGTTGTGGACGATCGTCTTGTTAAAGTAATCGATGCCCCAGGCGTAATGCCCGTATTGATGTTCGAATCCTTGCCCCATCGGAAGATGCTCAGGGAGCCACTCACCAAGGTGCCATTTTCCAATGAGCGAGGTGAAATAGCCCGCGTCCTGTAGTGCCTCAGCCACGGTGCGTTCTTCTGTGTCGAGCGCATGAATCATGCGGGTTTCTTCACCCGATTCCGTGTGAGCGAGTTCAAGTCCCAGTTTCGCGAGGTAGCTCGGTTTTCCAAAGTCTTCCGAGCGCCAGTCGCTCCAGGTGCGGAACGCGTAGCGCCCTGTCAGGAAGGCCGCGCGGGTCGGAGCACAAACGCTGTGCGTGTAATAATCGTTCAGTCGCATTCCCTCGGCAGCCAGCGCGTCCATATTCGGCGTGAGCGATGCCTTACCTCCGTTGAATCCCGGCTGAGCCCATCCCATGTCGTCGGCGAGGACGAAAATAATGTTCGGCTTTGAGCCGCGTGGGTCCGGGGCTGCGTGGGTATTCGTGGCCGACAGGGCAAAAACGATGGCGAATAGGAAGAGGATCGAAGTTCTCATATTTTAGGAAAGGACAGTAAATGGCAATATCGCTGAGAAGGCGAACAAGAAACGCACTTTTGGTGAGGATGCGTTTTGGGGTGGTTCGCAGTAATTTTGGAAAGACCGAGTTTAATCGCTCTGAAATTACATTCTTGAAAAACCACGAGAAAATTCTTTCACGAATTTTCGGGTTACGTTAGCATCGCAAGCGAATACCCGCTGCAAAGCTCTATACCTCGTAATGTCGCTATTGCCCTCAGGCAGGCGACTGTCGCCGGCCCGAGGGCAATAGCGACGGCGGTAGATTATACTGTTCGCTGAAGAAAATGATGCGCCAAATAACTACCCTCGGAGCATGCCTTTTGCTGGTTGCTTGTGATTCGAGTATAACCAACTCGGCCTCGACCCCGTCACCCGACGGAACGAAGACCATCGCTGTGGTCGAAGAATTGCAAGGAGCCAATGATCCAACTTCGTGGTGGAAGCACATTTCGCTCAGAGAGAACGAAGAGGATCTGCGCAAGATTCCTGGGAATCTCCTCAAACTGGATGGACGCGGTTCTGTCACTGCCACGTGGAACGGAAATTCAGAGGTAACAATCTTCATTGACGACGCGCTATTTTCACAAACTGCTGCCACTTCAACGGAGAAGCAGGGAGTTCAGATCACTTTCCGCAGGGCGAGCGACAGAACTGAAACCAACAGCGAACAAGACGGCGCTGAGCAACCCGCTACCGCTCCGGAGTCGATGCCGGAGAACAATTCAAACACAAAACCGGAAGGGAGCCCCCAGTAGTGGGTGGCAGGCCTTGAACGTTAAGTTAAAAAAATGCCCCATATCACAAATATCCGAATCAAGCACTTTTGGGCCTTGAAGAGTGTTGAATTCGCAGTCGGAAAAATGGGCGTTCTCATTGGCGAGAATGACGTTGGAAAGACCAGCGTCCTCAATGCCTTTTACGCTAACAAGAAGCTCGCTGACCCAAACGACTTCCACCAGCACGACTGTGATACACCAGTCGTTTTTACACTCACGTTCGACACGGACGGAAGATGTGCAGTCATACGCCAAACCTTCCAGTTTGATAAGGTTCCTGTCTGTGAGGTTTTCGAAGGCGGTGGAATTTCGAGACGGACAGGCCCCGCGAATTCTTCGGTTCGACATGGGTTTGCTTTTTCGCCTTAAATAAGCAAGTTCCTATCAGTCGGAAAAAGAGATCGGCTCTTAATAAGCATCGGAAAATCGCGAGAGAGATACAGACTGAAAAATGGAAGAACAACCAAGCGAAAATCGAAGGAGTTTTATAGCGGGAGTTGTCATTGGCCTGAAAGCCTACTTCAAGGTAGTGCCGGTGATGTTTCGAAATGGCCTTTGGCCGGTGCAGCTTCTCCCGGCATTGATCAGCCTGATTCTGAGTGTGGGAATGGCTTTTTCGTTTTACCTAATCTCCGGAAAACTCACGGAGTGGCTCGATGGTCTGATTACGCTTCCGTGGGAATGGCTTGATACGACTCTCGATGTGACGATCCGCATCCTCACTTTTCTTATTCTCGCTGCGGCGTTTGTGTTTGCTCACAAGCACATCGTTATCGTGGTGCTTTCGCCCTTACTCGGAAAAGTGGCTGAAGTGACTCATCGAGCGGTAACCTCTGACTCTGAGACGTCGCCGCTTGCCTTTACGGCGGCAATGGCTCGCAGTATTCAGATTAACTTTGGAAACGTGTTTAAGGAACTCTCCCTGAATCTCGTATTTCTACTTTGTAATTTTATTCCAGTGGTTGGATCGCTTGTCTCTTCAGCAGGGTTATTCTTTACCCAGGCCCGATTCCTTGGATATGGGCTCATGGATTTCCCTCTGGAGCATCGCCAGTTTTCCGTGTCGGAGAGCATGGCCTGGATGAAGAAGCGGGAAGGTATTTCAACAGGATTGGGCGCTGGATACGTGCTTTTGATGTTGATCCCCTTCGTGGGGTGGATGTTTGCGCCTACCTTTGGAGCGGTCGCGGGAACGTTGTTGGCGATCGATGAGTTGGACAGCGAGAACTCCTCTTGCTGAAAGGGAGTGCGCCACCTTTCAGTTAGTAAATTGTCTGTTCCTCCCCAACTGCGAACCTTATGGATAAGAGGGATACTAAGATAATCAAAAAGAGGACAATGGGTTGTAGCTTCAGACTGGTCTTGACTGCGATCTATGCAGTAAGCGTGCACGGCACGATCGCCGCCGAGAGCACACCCATCCACCGGGCGGATTCGTTACCCGAAACAACACCATGGAATCTCGAAGAGTTGAGCAAGCCTCCGGAGTTTGAGTGGTACCATGGAAGGGAAGTTCGAGTATTGTCCTACAAGGGTGAGCCCTTCCAGGGCAAAGAAACCCGTGTGCATGCACGCTATGCCACTCCCGGCACACTCGCGGGGGATCCAACCAAAGACAAGAATCTTCCCGCCATCGTGCTCGTCCACGGCGGCGGCGGTAGAGTTTACCAGGAATGGCTGAAGCTTTGGGCTTCACGAGGGTTTGCCGCGATTGCGATGGACCACGGCCGGGGCGGAAAGACCTCGGAGAAGGGGCCCGGGCTGGGCATGGATGTCATTTATGGGCACACTGATGAACCTGTCACCGATCAGTGGCCGTATCACGCAGTGGCTTCGGTGATCCGCGCGCACTCTTTGATCCGCTCATTCCCTGAAGTCGATTCGGATCGGACCGCCATTACCGGGATCAGCTGGGGTGGCTATCTGACCTGCATCGTGGCGGGATTAGACAACCGCTTCAAAGCCGCCGTTCCCGTTTACGGTTGTGGCTTCCTCGATGAGAACAGTGCCTGGCTTGATGATTTTGCAAAGATGCCTCCTGAGAGCAGAGCAAAATGGGCACAACTCTGGGATCCTTCCCAATACGTGGGCTCGGCAACCATGCCAATGTTCTTTGTTAACGGAGGCAAAGATTATTGCTTCCGCACGGATAGTTATGCAAAGACCTATTCATTGGTCAAAGTGGAGAACAAAAACATTCGATTCACACCCGATTTGAAACACGGCCATATATTTGACCGTCCCAAAGCAATTGAGATCTTTCTCAATCAGCACCTCAACGGTGGAACGCCTCTTGCCAGAATCACTGCTCTTGAGATTGGAGTAAAGAATGTGAGCGCAAGAGTTGAGACAAGGAGTGCGCTGGTCTCTGCAGAGTTCTACTACACAACTGATTCTCACATAGGAATCACATCATACGATAAGAGTAGAGGTGGCAGGGAGTGGTATGCCAGTCGCACCTGGATCAAAAATCCGGCAACCATTGATAAGCATTCGGTCACTGCAGAACGTCCCCCGGAGAATGCCACCGCTTGGTTCTTTACGGTCACAGATGATCGCGAAGCAATGGTTTCAAGCAGAGTCGTAATCCCGGAGAAGAAAGACCATAACAAGCCGGATGCAGGCGACGGCTTGTAGCCGTTTCTGTTTTCGCGACGTTCCCAGGCCCCTTGTTTCAGGAGATCTCTTTTTAAGACCGATTAACCGCTCAGCATCTGCGTGGGCTGAATGGTTGCTTTGTGAAGACAGATGAATTTAAATCTGCCTGTCATGATTCTCCGCCTCACTCTTTTTCTCTCGGTACTCGCAGCTTTCGGCTTTGTGCAGGCTGAATCGGAACCGCCCCGGCCGAATATCATTCTCGTGGTCGCTGATAATCTGGGCTACGGCGATGTGGGATGTTTCGGATCGACCGTGAACCGGACTCCGGTGCTGGATCAAATGGCGGCTGAGGGGATGAAGCTAACCGGTTTCTATGTGGGCTCGAGTGTTTGCACTCCTTCGAGGGCTGCGTTTATGACGGGATGTTATCCAGCTCGTGTGAGTATGGAGATGAGCGGAACCCGTCGTGTTGTTTTGCAGCCGGTCGCTCAGAAAGGACTCGCCCCTGATGAAGTCACGGTGGCGGAAATTCTTCGCGACTCAGGCTACGCCACGCACTGCATTGGCAAATGGCATCTCGGGGATCAGCTTCCTTTTCTTCCGACGGCGCAGGGGTTTGATGGCTGGCTCGGCGTTCCGTATTCAGAAGACATGATTGCGACAACGGCTCCCCGTCTCGGGGAAATGTGGCCTCCGGTTCCTTTGGTTCGAGATGAAACGGTGATTGATGCGCCGGTTGATCCTAACATGCTCACGCAACGCTATACCGAAGAGGCGGTTCAATATATTAAAGCGAATAAGGAGAAGCCGTTTTTTCTCTACCTTCCTCATGCGGTTCCGGGAAGTTCGAGGACTGCCTTTGCTTCACAAGCGTTCCGGGACAATTCTCAGAGTGGTATCTACGGCGCCTGTATTGAAGAGCTCGACTGGTCGATGGGGGCGTTGATGAAGTGCCTCAAGGAAGAGGGAATCGATGAAAACACGCTCGTCGTGTGGACGTCCGATAATGGTGCTTTTCACGGGCGTCGCGAATTGCCGGTGGGTCAGAATTTGCCACTGAGGGCAACGGGCGGTTCGGCATACGAGGGCGGGTTTCGGGTGCCCTGTATCGCACGCTGGCCGGGCAAGATCGCACCCGGTCGCGAAACGCAGGAATTGGTCACTAGCATGGATTTTCTTCCTACCTTTGCGAAGCTGGCAGGGAGTGGTCCGCCGGAGAATCGGAAGATCGATGGTCTCGATGTTTGGCCGCTTCTATCTGGAGACGGGGACGTGAAGTCTCCGCATGATACCTTCTTCTACTACCGAACCTCGCAACTGCGAGCAGTGCGTTCTGGGAAGTGGAAGCTGCATCTTCCGGTCAACCTGATGGCGCACCCTCCCGGAACAAGAAACGTTTTCGCAAAGCAGGAGCTTTATGATCTTGAAGTGGATAAGGAGGAATCAAACAACCTTGCCGCTGAGCATCCGGATGTCGTGGAGCGCTTGATGGGGATTGCCGATGAGGCGCGTGATACGTTGGGCGATGCCGGCCGACTCGGGCGGGAGCAGCGTCCTGCCGGTTGGGTGGACAATGTCGAGGCGTTCCGCATGCCGGGGCTGCCTGGCATGAGAGCCTGCCCCTCCGATGCGGAATCGATTGTGACAACGAACGTGGGCCTCGCCCATTTCCTGGAGGAGTCGACCGAAGGGTGGGGCGTAACTTCCGCCGTCGCACTCGATCCGGAGGACGGAGCGAATCTCTTTGTTTCTCCTGTCGAAGGCACTGCCGTGATTCACAACACCGCTCTCGATCCTGCCGGGAAAAAAGGGTTAGCTCTCAAGACGACAAAGGAATGCGGCGACATGGAGTTGCATGTCGAGTTTCTTGTCAGTGAAGGTTCGAATTCAGGGATCTATGTGATGGGGCGCTACGAGGTTCAGATTCTGGATAGCTACGGCAAGAGTGACGACGAAATAGGAGTTCACGATTGCGGCGCGATTTACGAGCGCTGGAATGAAGCGGAAGAGGACAAAAAGAAGCGAGGGTATGAAGGTTCCGTTCCGATCTCAAACGCAAGCCGTCCCGCCGGTGAATGGCAAAGCCTCGATATCACATTCAAAGCGCCGAGGTTCAATGCTGATGGAGAGAAAACGAGCGACGCGACTTTTCTCGAAGTGAAGCTGAACGGGATCGTGATTCACGAGAATGAAACCTGCACTGGCCCGACGCGCGGCGGGATGGGTAAAGAAGCGGCAAAAGGGCCTATCATGATTCAGGGGAATCACGGACCGGTCGCCTTGCGGAATGTTTGGATGCGTGAGCTGGGCGAGTGACGAAAGGGGAGCGGCTCTTTCCGCGAATGCGTTGAATCGGATATTAATTCCTCTTCGACAAACAGGATTCGATGGGATCTTCTATTCCATGGATTTCTCCCGCCTCATTCTTTCCGGTATTCTTGCAGTCTCGTTCTTCGGCTCGATCGTTGAAGCCGCTGATAAGCGCCCTAACATCGTCATTATTTTATCTGACGACCAGAGCTATACTGACTACGGCTTCATGGGGCATGAAGCGATCGAGACGCCCCATCTTGATAAGCTTTCTTCTGAAAGCGCTCTTTTCCGTCGCGCTTATGTGCCGACGGCGCTTTGCCGCCCGGCGTTGATGACCATTGCGACGGGGCTTTATTCTCATCAAAATAAAACAACCGGGAATGATCCGGCTTTGACGCCTGCGAATAGCGCCCATGTGAAACAGTCGGGCGTTCCTGCCGCGGAGCAGTTGATTTCGCATATCGATGAAACGGGGACGCTTGCGAAGTGGCTCGGGGAAGGAGGCTATGTGAGTCACCAGAGCGGGAAATGGTGGGAAGGTTCTTTTGAACGTGGTGGATTCACCGAAGGGATGACGCGTGGCTACCCCAAGCCGGGTGGCCGTCATGGGGATGACGGTTTGAAGATTGGACGTGAGGGAATGGAGCCTGTCTTCGACTTTGTGGATCGTGCTGTCACTGATGAAAAGCCGTTTTTCCTTTGGTATGCGCCTTTCTTGCCGCACACCCCGCACAATCCTCCGGCTCGACTCAATGATAAGTATCTCGCGAAGGGCTTTACTGGCGAGGTCGCCAAATATTACGCGATGTGTGAATGGTTCGATGAAACCTGCGGAGCGCTCGTGAATCATCTCGATGAGGCCGGCGTCGGAGAGAATACGCTGATTGTTTATGTGGCTGACAATGGATGGATTCAGGCTGACTCCGGAAGTTACGAGCCCCGTTCCAAGCGCAGCCCTAACGAAGGCGGAACGCGCACGCCTATCATGTTCCGCTGGCCGGAGACAGTTGAGGCAGCGGATCGCCCCGAACTTTGCTCTTCGATTGATATCGTTCCGACGATCCTCGCGGCAGCGGGCGTCAAAGGTCCGCATGATTTCCCAGGACTCAATCTTCTGCCCGAGCTTAAAAGCGGTGACACAATCGATCGTAACGTTCTTTTAGGTGAGTCCTTTGCACACGACATCGCAGACATCCATCGCCCCGAGGCTTCTTTGCTCTATCGCTGGGTCATCGAAGATGAGATGAAACTACTCCTCACCTACGACGGAACTCAGGGAGGAATGAAATATCGTCCTCAGGATTTTCGGCCTCAGCTTTACGACCTCGGAAAAGATCCTAACGAGACTACTAATCTCGCGTCATCGAATCCTGAAGCAGTGCAGCGCCTCGCGAAGCGCATCGAAAACTGGTGGCCGGCGACAGGCCGCAAAGCCGTTCTCGAATGGAGCGACGAACCTGTCGTTCTTGAGACGGTGGAAGACGCGGCTCCGAAGCCTCCTAAGAAAGGGAACGGGAAAGGGAAAAAGGGGAAGAAAGATAAAAAGAAGGGTGCCTGATTTTTTGTCTCATCCTCAGTAATGCCCGCGTCTCCTGAGATTCCCTATTTGAGAAGGCTGTGGGCCGAGAGCATTGACGGGGCTCGGGCCAATGTCGTTCCTGGTGTTCTTCTGTGGAGCTTTGGGTTGGCGGTGGTCTTGGTTTACTACTTCGTGCCATCGACCCGTGATCTGTTTGAGTGGGTCATCGCGAAAAAGGTTCGCTACGGCTATTTATACTCGGGGATTTCCACGGCGATTTTTGGAGGGCTCATTCCTTTTTGCTACCTCTGGTGGAGAGGGAAAGTTCCGAGCGGGAAAGTGCTTTCCTGGGGACTGTTTTTTGTGATCTACTGGTCAACGAGGGGAATCGAAGTCGATGCACTCTACCGTCTGCAAGCCTGGCTCTTCGGTGACGGAGCCGATTGGAAGACGGTTGCGACGAAGGTGGTGTTCGATCAGTTCCTATATTGCCCGGTGTGGTCTGCGCCTCTCACCGCGGTTTGCTATGGCTGGAAAGATGCCGGGTTTTCGTGGAAGCGATTTTGGAAGGGGGTGAATCGGGATTTCTTTTTGTTCGATATTCCGAAGGTGCTTCTCTCTGTCTGGATTGTATGGATCCCCGCCGCAGCGATCATTTACTCCTTGCCTCTGGCGCTGCAGATTCCGCTCTTCAATCTCGTGCTCTGCTTTTTCGTGCTTATTGTTAGTGTTCTTTCGAAGGATGAATCCCAATCGCGTGACGAACCATCGCTTTACGGGAACGAAAAAGTCTGAAAGGATCTCTCATTATGAAAAAAGTGCTTTCGATCATCCTCATTCTCTTAGTGGCTTCGTTTGGGGCATATTACTTGGCGTCCGTGAAGCCAGAGCCACCCGAGGCTGAAGCGTCGGTTGCGAAAGCGAAGCATCTCGTACTCATCGCGAGCGATCACGAGTACCGGGGAGAGGAGACGCTCCCGGCTCTGGCACGAATCCTCGAAAAACATCACGGATTCAAATGCACGGTTCTCTTTGGTTTGGATGAAAACGGAGAGATCAAGGCCGGTGAGTCGAACATCCCGGGGCTCGAGGCGCTAAGCACTGCTGATGGGGCAATCTTCTTTACCCGGTTTCAAGCGCTTCCTGATGAGCAGATGAAACACATCGACGATTATTTGAATCGTGGCGGACCCGTCATGGGGCTTCGGACATCGACGCATGGATTTAAATACTCAGACAAAACCAGCCCTTACTATAAGTATGATTTCAAATCAGATGTTGAGGGATACGAGCTTGGGTTCGGGCATCAGGTACTCGGGCAAACCTGGGTGGGGCATTATGGAAAGAATCACCAACAGAGCACACGAATCACGATCATCCCGGAACAGGCGGGGCACGTGATTCTGACGGGAGTGAAAGACATTCATGTGCAATGCGGTGGCTACAATGCGGAACCGGGCGAGGACTGGAACATCCTGACGATGGCGCAACCGCTCATGAGTATGGAATTCGATGGCGAGCCTGATGCGACAAAGCCTCCGATGGCTTCTGAGTGGACTCGCGAGTATACCGGGGCGAATGGCGAAAAGGGGAGGGTCTTCACCTCCCTCTACGGCGCTTCGGAAGATATTTTGAATGATGGATACCGTCGTATGCTGGTAAATGCGACCTACTGGTTGCTAGGATTGGAAGATCAGATCAAAGCCGATTCTGCTATTAGTTTCGTCGGTCCTTATAAGCCGAATACTTTTCGTGGCGGTGGTTACGCACAAGGAGTTAAGCCTGAGATGTATAACGGTTTTGAAAGTCCGATTCCGGCAAACAACAACGTTGAGCAGCCAAAGCCTAAACCTAAGAAGAAAAAGTAATCGGCTGGGTTTCAGTCGGGTATACGGAAAAAAGTTCAAAAAAACCGGCAGGTGGTGCGCTATCAATGGAATAAGGGGGTGAATGGCGGATTCAGAACAGTCCCAAAAGCAGCTCAGCGAAGGCGATTTCATGCGTCTTCTCATGAAGCATGAACCAGCCTTGCGCGCTTTTTCGCGTTCGTTGCTGCCGAATTGGAACCTCGTCGACGAAGTGATTCAGGAATCGAGCCTGACTCTTTGGGAGAAATTTTCTCAACTGGAGAGTGAATCGGGATTTCTCCCGTGGGCGAAGGTGGTGGTTCGCTTCAAGTGCCTCTCAGCGATTCGTGATCTCGGGAGGGATAGGCATGTTTTCAGCGAAGGTGTTCTCGAGTTGCTGGCGGATGAGGCAGCTGAAATGGATGCGGAAGAGCACGTGGCTGCGATGCAAGCGCTTCGGGTTTGTCTCGCCAAATTTAGTAATCCTCATCAAGAGCTCCTTCTTGCTCCCTATTCCGGCGAAGGACGGGTGAAGGATATTGCGGAGCAGAGTGGAAAATCAGCAAACGCTCTCTACAAATTGTTGGGACGATTGCGGGAAAAACTCAGTGGATGCGTCCACGAATCGATAGCGAAGGGGGCGTTGGGACATGGAGCCTGATCAACTGATTCATCGCTATCTGATTGGTGAAGCCAGTGGCGACGAAATAGCTGCGCTTGACGAGCTTCTCGCTCACGATCCAGCACTGCGTCGCAAATTGATTTTCGAGGCTGGCACTGATGCGGGGTTGCGCGAGATTGCATTGGAGCGCTTGTCTGATGAAGGCGGCGATACGTCGCCTTCGAACGTGATCGGATTCCCGCAGATGGGGGCGTTGCTGGTGATGGCCGCCGCGGTGACCTTTCTCGGAGTCGCATTGTGGACTGTCTTTTCCAAGCCTCAAATAGTCGCTACGCTCGTTTCCAGTGAAGATGCTTCCTGGGAAAGTTCTCTGCCAACCATGCCCGGGTCAGAACTCACTGCAGGAAGCCTGAAGTTGACTTCCGGAATGGCAACAATTCGCTTTCGGTCCGGAGCTGAGGTGGTTTTGGAGGCACCTGCTAATTTGGTGCTCGAGACTCCGATGCGAGGAAAGTTGCTCTCAGGTGCTGCTGTAATCGATGTGCCCGACGAGGCGATCGGGTTTGTCATGGAAACCCCTGATGGATTTGCGGTCGATTACGGAACCCGCTTTGCGGTTTCAGTTGATCAAGAAGAAGAGAATTCAGCGTTTGAGGTGTTGGAAGGCGAAATTAAAGTTCACCACCCCTCAAGTGGACAAGAGGTACACTTGTCAGGTCGACAGTCCTCAACGATCAATGGTGCAGGGCTCATGAAAATCGACGGACCGCTTCCTGAGAAGATAATTGCCCCATCAGGTGACCGGATGAGGATTTCCGCTAATCCTGACGCGTTCTCGGTGGTGGGAAATGACGAAACGGAGTATCTCCATTCTGATTTTCTCATGGCGAAACGCTCACGATCAGGAACCGTCTTTGACCGCCGTTCACTTTTTAGTTTTGATCTTTCGGAGCAGAATCTCGAGTCCTACACGGCGGCGCGGCTACGATTGAATTTGGTACCTGCCGGAATCGGATTTGCAGCGCATCTTCCAGTGAGTAATCGGTTTCTCGTCTACGGCAAAGCAGGGGAGCCTCTCAGAGCGGAACAATTAAAGCCTGCCTGGGGAACAATTCTAAAACCTGAAGATTGTGAACTGCTGGGTGCGTTTGAAATTCCGAGGAGCCAAAAGCGGGGAACGTTTGGAATCGATACTCCCGAGTTTGTGGCTTTCATAAAAGCGAATGCACCGAACAATGTGAGCCTTCTCCTCATTCGTGAGACCGCTGAACTCGAGCGGGGCGGCCTGGTGCATACTTTCGCGAACGATTCTCATCCCGAGGCTTCAGGCCCGATTCTTGAACTTTACCAAAACCCCAACTCAGATCATGACCCTAATAAATAAAACCTTGATAGCCTGTCTCGGACTTGCGATCGCCAGCTTTGGTGGCTTTGCAAAAGCAGCCGACACTATTTTAATCGAAGCCGAAGCATTCGATGCTCACGGTGGATGGAAGCTTGATACCCAGTTTATCGAGATCATGGGTTCTCCCTACCTCATCGCTCACGGCCTTGGAAAGCCGGTTGAGGATGCTGTCACTAAGGTAACAGTGAAAGAGTCAGGGAAATATCGAGTCTGGGCGCGGACTAAAGACTGGGTCGCTCATTGGGAAGCTCCCGGTACACCCGGTCGCTTTCAAATAGCGATAGGTGGCGAAACGCTCGAAACAGAATTCGGAACCGAAGGCGCGAAGTGGCATTGGCAGGATGGTGGCGAAATCGAATTGGCAGCAGGTGAAACCGAAATCCGCCTTAAAGACCTGACTGGTTTCAACGGACGTTGTGATGCGATTGTCCTTTCTCAAGGTGCTGAGGCTCCTGATAATTCCAGTGAAGTGCTTCCCGCGTGGCGTCGCACTGCTCTCGGGCTCCCTGAGAAGGCGGAGGACGCAGGGGAATATGATGTCGTTTTTGTTGGCGGTGGTTATGCCGGTATGTGTGGAGCAGTTGCTGCTGCTCGTATGGGAATTAAGACTGCTTTGATTCAGAATCGAGAGGTTCTTGGTGGTAATGGTAGCTCTGAGATTCGAGTCTGGGCCAAAGGGAACACTCCGGGCGGTCTCTACCCAATTGGTGATATCATTCGCGAACTGGAAGACCACGCGAAGGCTTCTCCGGGGACCTATGAGGAGTTCGGTGACGCGCACAAAGAAGCTCTCGTCCGCGCGGAGAAGAATCTTACACTCTTCCTCGGGCATCACGCTTTTGACGTCGTCATGGACGGAAGCACCATTCAATCAGTCCACGCGCTTGAGACAAGCTCGGGAAGAATTCGTGAATTTAAAGCTCCTTATTTCTGTGATTCCACGGGGCATGGATACCTCGGGATCAAGGCCGGAGCAGACAACACGATGATCGACGGAGGTCGCATGGGAATGAGCAATATGTGGACTTGGTATGACAAAGGCGAGCCACAGAGTTTCCCCGAAACGCCATGGGCGCTGGATCTCGACGAGAAAGGTTTCCCTTATCCTCGCAAAGGTCATGCAGAGTGGTTTTGGGAGAGCGGTTACGACAAGCACCCACTCGACGATCTTGAGCTGATTCGTGACTGGAATCTGCGCGCCAACTTTGGTGCCTGGAACGCGATCAAAAATAGCGACGCCTATGATCGTTACGACCTTACCGGTGCGAATCACAAGAATGCTTCTCTGGAATGGATGGCTTACGTAGGGGGCACGCGCGAGACGACTCAGTTGCTCGGCGATGTCGTCCTGACGGCAGACGATATAACTTCTGGTCGCGAGTTTGACGATGCGTCCGTTCTCACGACCTGGTCCATTGATCTTCACTATCCGAAGGAGCAATACATCGGCAAGTATGCTGACAACCCGTTCATTTCCTACGCGCATCATGATCGCGCAGTTGATCGGAATGTTGGCTACCCCGTTCCCTATCGCTGCTTCTATAGCCGCAATATTGACAACCTGTTCATGGCGGGCCGAAATGTCAGTGTGACTCATGAAGCTCTCGGTACGGTGCGCGTCATGAAGACTGGTGGCATGATGGGAGTTGTTGTTGGCAAGGCGGCGGCTGTTGCTAAGTCACATGATACCAGTCCCCGGAATGTGTATGAAAGTTATCTCCCTGAGTTGATTGAGTTGATGAAGCTTCCCGGGTATATGCGACGCGAAGCGATAGGAGATGAGTTTGTAAAGGATCCCGATGTAGCTGAGTTTGAGGAAATGACAAAAGTCGAGTTGGTTGGCGGCATTCGTGTGAGCAAATTGGACGGAGTGGTTATCGATGATCATGAAGCCAAACTAACTGGGAAGTGGACTGGTGGCACCGGACTCAACGATTTCATCGGAACCCAGTATCAGTATGGAAGAAGCGGCGAGGCCAGATTCAATTTTGAGGTTCCCGATCCTGGAACATGGGATGTAAGGATGGTCTGGCAGCCACATGAAAATCGTTCTTCGAAAACGAAAGTTCAGGTTCACGTGGATGGCAAAATAGTCGAAGAGACAGTCGTTAATCAGAGAGAGGCAGGGACTCTCAAATTTGGCTTTCATTCGCTTCTTAAACAAGATTTCAAGAAGGGCCAAAAAGGAGCTGTCGTGGTGCTCACTGAAGGCGCGGACGGAAATGTTGCGATTGATGCCGTTCAGTTGTTGAAGTCCGAGTAGTTTTCAGATTCGAAACTCTCGTTCTTTAAATGTCATGACACTGATTAAGAACTTGCTCCTGCTGTTATCGTTGGGTTTTCCGTTGATAGCAGTCTCGGACGAGCGACCAAATGTAGTCTGGATCATATCGGACGATCTCGGGCCTGAGTTAGGATGCTATGGCTATCCTGACGTCGAGACTCCCCATTTGGATCGTCTTGCGAAAGAAGGGACGCGTTTTACGAATGCGTTTTCGACGGCTCCGGTCTGCTCCGCTTCAAGAACTGCGTTTCAAACGGGACTCTATCAAACGACGGTTGGCGGCCATCATCATGATACCCGCGACAAAAAAACGCTTCCGGAGTTTGCGACAACGGTGACGGAGGTGATGCAGGGTGCCGGTTATTTTGTAAGTAATGGAAGAGGGGAGAAAGTTCCGGATCGCGAGTTCCTCGATTGGTGGATTAAGGAATTGCGTGTCGAAGAGTGATTGATTTTGAGACTCAACAGGGTTGGGTTATGCACCTCACCCTGTTAGTTTTGAATTCATGATGTCTCTTCGATTTACACATTCCCAAGCCGTTGGTTCGCTTCTTTTGCTGACGATACTGGTTCTTCCTGTTTGCTCCTTCGCTCAAAAGGGTGGCAATGTGGCCAACCCCGAAAAGCATCCTTACGCTGACACGGGAGAAGGGCGGGCGGCCTATTCACTTTCCGGTGAAACAGTGAATGAAGCGAGGCTATACGAATTTTATCAGCGTCAGGCTGATTACTACATGTCGAGTTCTAACGAGACTCCGGCAATTCTCCCTGCCTATCCCGGGCTCGATGGCGGGGCTCATGGACATTGGGGAAAGCACAACCAGAACAATCACGAAGATGGTCGCTGGAACGATGCTGAAATGGGAGAGGTGATCACGCAGGTGCTGCGCTACGAAAAATCTTCGGTTCTTAAGGCGATCTGTTTGAGAGTCGGCGATGAGCGGGAGTTGTCCGCCTGTTTCGACCCGATGAGCTTGTCTTACCGGTCCGTTTGGGAAGGCGGGTTTGTTAGTTTTCAGGGGTTTCGTTGGGGCACGTCGAGAAATGCGCAGTTGGAAGGGGATCCTTGGTATTTTCAGAAAAAGGCGGCGATGCCGGAGGGCGGGGAATATCTCGGCTACTACCGCTTCGGGAAACGTGTTGTTTTGAGTTACAAGCTCAAGGGAACCGAGATCGCTGATGAACCATGGGCCGTGAATAGCGCTTTTTACCGACGCATCGAATTCAAAAGCGAGGCCTTAGGTCTGGAGATTCCGATGCCGAAGCAGGAGGGGATGAAAGCGGTCGTGGTGAAGCACGGTGGCACGGTGTCTGCCTTTGTGAGTCCCGAGTCAGGTTCTTTGTTGATTGAAAAAGTATTAGCGGGAAGCAGCGTCGTGATACGATTTGCCGCTGATGATTATAGCGAGAGTGACGAGGCTGCTCTGGCGCATTTTGCCAAGGAGCGGAAACCTGAGCGGCGTTGGAAGGAAACGCTCAAGGTGAAAGGTGAACTCGGTAAGGCGACACAGGGCAGCAGCTACAGGGTCGATACAATCACGGTTCCTTACGATAATCCCTATCATGTCGTGATGCAGTTAAGTGGTATCGACTTTCTTGAAAACGGCGATGCGCTCGTTTGCACTTTGTTAGGCGATATCTGGAAAGTTTCAGGATTAGATAGTGGTTTGGAAGCAGTCACGTGGCGTCGCTTCGCAACGGGATTCAATCAGCCTGTTGGGATTCATATCGATCAAGACGGAATCTTTGTGCTCGATCGTGGTCAGATTTATCGACTGCATGACAAAAACGGTGACGGCGAAGCGGACTTCTACGAGAATTACGCCAATGATTTTGGAGGATACGACCGCAGCCATACGCATACCTTCGGGCTGCATCGCACGGCCGACGGATCATTCCATTTTACTCAGCGCGAAAGTATTTTGCAAACTGGACCGGACCGGAAAACCGTTTTGCAAGGGTGGGGCGTGAGAAATTGCATGGGCATCGGAGGTTCGGACGATTACTTTTGGGTAGCTCCTCAGGAGGGAACCTGGACGCCGACTTCAGCTATCATCGAAGTGAACCAAGGTGAGTTCTATGGGCTACCGACCAAGGATGGAAAAAGCGGATCCATTGCAGCGCCTTTATGCTTCATTCCACGTGGCGTCGATAACTCAACAGGTGGAATGGTTGAGGTCACGAGTGATAAATGGGGGCCGTTTAAAGGAAGTCATATTGGACTCAGCTACGGTTCGGGAATTCACTATCTCATTCTACGTGATGCGGAAGGTTCACGTCCTCAAGGAGCGGTCGTTCCGCTCAAGGGGGAATTTCTATCGGGTTCAATGCGTGGTGCCTTTCATCCCGAGGACGGTCAATTATATCTGGTTGGTCTCGATGGCTGGGGAGACTATTCGCTCAAGGACGGGTGTTTTCATCGCGTCCGTTACACCGGTGATGAAGTCTTTGAGCCAACGGGATTTAAGGTGCATGAAAATGGTATTCGTATTGATTTCGCTATCGCACTCGATTCGAAGTCCATCTCTGATCTTTCCCGTTACTTTGCTCATGCCTGGAACTACGAATACGCGAAGCACTATGGCTCACCGGAGTTTTCAGTGAAAGAGCCGAAGTCCCTCGGGCACGATCCGGTTGAGATACGTTCAGTGGTTCTGTTAGAAAACGGAAAATCTATCTTCGTTGAAATGCCGACGATGGAGCCGGTGATGCAGCATCATATTCGAATGCATCTCGTTACCGAAGAGGGAAAGGAATTCAAAACGGATCTTTTCAGTTCGCCAATGTATCTCGGTGAGTATTTTGCGGCCGAAGGTTTTGCGAAACCGAATAAGAGCAAGCCGACCGCGATCTCCTTGCGAGTGCTAAAGCCTGAAAATGAACCCGCTGGAAATACGGAGTCCGGCGAAGTCACGGAAGGGGAGCGCTCTGTCGTTGTTGATGCAATTGGCGGGCTGCAATATGCACAGAAGGAAATCCTCGCCAAGCCGGGTGAGGCAATTGCCCTCACGCTGCGTAACACCGACGTGATGCCTCATAACCTCGTGATTGTGAAGCCAGGCGCAGCGAAGACGGTGGGTGATGCTTCCTTTAAAATGCTGAACGATCCTGAAGCGGGGAGGAAACACTACGTTCCCGATCTTCCGGAAGTCCTTCATCACATTCCTGTGATCAATCCGGGCGTGGAGCACGTTCTCCACTTCCGAGCTCCGACAGAGCCCGGTGATTACCCTTACATTTGCACATTCCCCGGCCACTGGATGGCGATGAACGGGGTTCTTAAAGTTAAGTGACCGTAATCGTCTGGGATTCGGATTGTTTTCCGTCAAAGGCGGTAACGATAAGTTGCGTTCCCGGTTCAATTCCGGGCAGTCCCTTCAGCGAAATACTTCCGTCGGCGCGGCTTCGGGTTCCTCTGATGGGGCGGCCGTCTGTGTGAACAAAGCGCACGTCAGCTTTGGGTAGGGTTTTGATAGCAGGAAGCTGACACGTTAATGCCCGGCCACTCGCTGATGCGCCTTCTACGAGAGAACCGCCACCTCGTGGAGCCTCATTCGGAGCATCAATCATGTTGCGGATTCGCAGGCCAATTTCAGGGTCTGCTTTCGTCGGATCAAATTCCATCTCAAGGAAATTCCAGTAAAAGGGATCGCCTTCTTCGTGGCTTTCGAGATCGGGATTGGAGAATTCTTTGTGATACAAGGAGAAGACCTCGAGTTCGCGACCATCGAAATCTTTCATTTTCGGTCCGAAGCCCGGGACAACATCTCGTCCTCCGGATCGCCCGATTGGGCCGAAACTGCACTCGATCAGTCGGTGCTCTGAGTTCTTCGTGATGCTACCATTGTGGACGTCGCCGTAGACAGTGACAACGCCATCACGCTCCGCGAGCAGTTCGATGACACGATCAGCACCGGCTTTGACCCATCCTGCATAGTCGGCTGCGACGCGGTCTCGCTGATCAAAAACCGTTTCCCCGCCTTTTGCGCCTGCCCAAATTGTGTGGAGTGCATTGATACCGGTGAGGCAAATGAGCGGAGCAGCGTCGGTGCGAATGACTTGCTGAAGCCACGCGAATTGCTCTTCTCCTAACAAAGCTCTTGTTGGGTCGGCTCTATCGTAAGCGTTCTCGACATTCTCCCATCCCCAGTTCTTCCAGATCTCGGTATCCTGAGAACTTCTCCAAAGTCTCGAATCGAGAATGAGGAAAGTGAAATCGCGATTGGGCATTTTCCAGGCTCGCCACTTTTTCGGGTTGGCTAGTGGATCGACTTCTTCTGCACCAGTTACAAGGTGATGAACAATCTGGAAGTTTCGTCGCATGTAGGCGGAGTCCTGCCCAAGTCCGTCATGCTTGCGTATCGCGATCTGCTCTGGCCCTTTGACGTCGTCCATTCCGTAGTCGTGGTCGCCGGGATTGATGACATTCCAGTGCCGCATCATCTGCCAGCGACTTGTGGGACCGAAGATGGAATTCGCAATCACTTTGTAGGCGTCATCTGTGCTTGGGGGATAGAGCACGAGTTCCATGTACCAGACGTCGTCCTCCCAGACCATGACTTGAAAGTCGTAGTCATCGAGGTGCTTGTAGGCTTCAACTGTCGGTTGATCGCGAACTTGCCAATCGTCTCCTCCACCGAGAATTTTAAGCCCCGCGTCGGTGCGCTGCTGCAAACCGCTCGTGATCGCATGGCAACTGAGCCCGCAGAGTTTGTAGGGCGCTTGCAGGCGCGGCAATTTACCAACGTATGACCCTGATGAAGGCACATCTCCAACGAGGCCGGTTCCGGGGCCACAGGCATCCGTTCCGACTCTTGCGTCATTCGTAACGTCGACTCCGTCCTTCCAAACGGTGTAGAAATGATTCTTGTCAGCAGGATTGAAAGGCAGCGTCACTGTCACTACCGATGTGTTTCGGCGAAAGGCGTTGTTCACGATTTTCGCGCTTCCTGCGATCGGAACTGACTTCCAGCCTCCCTTGGGAGACTCCGAATCAGAAACGCGTATTTCAGCCTGATCTCCATCCGAGGCAAATACTCCGACGAATTTTACCTGCCACGCGTCATCGATTTTCTTGAGCGAATCGCCAAGCGGATAACAGGCAGCGCAATCGGCCAATCCGACTTCGAGCGGTTCGTTCTCACCTGGATTGATCCCGACTCCGTTGATTGAAAAATCGATCAGACCGCGTCCGGCCACTCCAAAATAGCCACTGGCCTGATGGCGGGGAACACCTGTGCGAACGAGTGTGGCAGTTTCGCCATTGGCTGAGAAAGTCGAGGTGAGCGTTGCTGTTTTATTTTCTCCCTCACTTACGGCGAGAGAAATAGTAAAAGTATCGCCGGTTTCTAACTCCGGAGCCGCTATCGCTTTTGGCCCTTTCCTCGCGGCAGCCCTCTTAGCCTTTCCTTTTCCCGCTCCGGGTTCTCTGACGATTGATAACTTTGCGTCATCCTGCCAGCCGATGATGGTGGTGTTGCGTTCCTTTCCGTAGCCTTCGAAGAGGTTCTTTCCACCGATCGCGATCCCCATGACTCCGAAGCCCGGTTGGTACATCTGCCAGGTATCCTTGTCACCCTCGGGAACATCAGGGAGTTCCCCGTGAAAGGTTCCGTGCAAAGTGATCTCGTAGTTTCCCGTTAACTTCCAGTCGCGTCGCCAGAGAATTCCGACAGGCAGCGAGGGGTCGTATTCCGTCTCCATCTTCTTTCCCCCATGCGTTTCCGAATGGTAGGGGAATCCGGTGCGCCTCGCCCGGTCACCGTAATTTTTGAGTCGGCGGCGCAGGGCCTTGTTTTCCACTTTCCAATATCCGGGATTCAATGATTCCCATTCAGCTCCGTGAAAGAGGGAGTCGGCTCTTGTGAAGTCATCAATAACAGTGCCGTCTATTGTTAACCCGTGCACGTTGGGGGTGAGCCCTTGTGAAAGGGCAAGCGCCCCTGTGCCGGCGGCAGCTTGCTGAAGAAATTCTCGTCTTTTCATAATGGTTTAAGGGTAAAAGAGATTTGGAATGAGGAATCAATCTCACTGCTTTTTCTTCTTTTTTGCGTTGCCTCTCACTGAGGTACCCATCTGCTCGCGCCAGCTTTGGTAAAGGGCGGTCATGCTCTCGACTCGCTCTGGGTGTTCGGCGGAGCGATCCGTCGTTTCGCCGATGTCATCGCTGAGATTGAAAAGAACAACTCCGGGAGGGTAGGTAGCCTCTTCGGCAGGATGGGCCAAATTGGCTTCATCGAGTTGGTAGCTGGAATGCGTCCAGCCGGGAGAGCTAATCAGCTTCCAGTCGCCCTCCCTGATACTCCAGGTGCCTTTCCCGTCCGAGAAAAAAAGGAAGTCATGGCCTGCCTCTTTTGATATACTCTTCAGACTTGGGCTGAGGCTTCTTCCATCAAGATTGGACGGTAACTTACCTCCGGCCAGCTCAACAACTGTTGGAAAAATATCCATACCTGAGGTCAGTTCGCTGCGTGTTTCATTTTGAGGGAGTTGTCCCGGCCAGGAGATGATCATGGGCACTCGAACGCCACCTTCGCCGAACATATATTTGTAGCCTCGAAGCGGAGTGTTGTTTGAATAGGTGTTGATCGTTCCTCCGTTGTCGGAGATAAAGACGATAATGGTATTCTCCCGCTGTCCGGTTTCTTCCAGTGCCTTGACTAATTTGCCGACACTGTCGTCGAGGGCCATGAGATTGGCGAGGTAGCGCTTGCGTCCCAGTTCATCAATCTCTTCAAGGTGGCCCCATTTCTTGTGCCACTTTTCCCAGCTAATATCATTGGGATCCCAAAATGGAAATTCCCAATGCTCCGCTTCTCGATCCCACACAGGCTGCTCGTAGCCTGCTTTTCGCGCATAGTCAGGATCAGCGATGTAAGTGGGCATGTGCACCGCGTTGTGTTCGAGCTGGATGTAAAATGGCTTGTCGCTGCTTTTCCCCGCTTTGATTGTCTTGACCGCTTCCTCGGTGAAAATTTCAGTGGTGAATCCTTTGTCGTAGGATGCCGTGCCTCCTTTTCCACGCTCGAGCGGGCCGACGTTGAGGATGCCCAGTGATTTGCCTTCGGCGCGCTTTTTGTAGGCCGCTAGGTCTTTATCGCTCAATCGAATGTAGTCCCAGCTATGATGCATGAATCCCAGAAACTCGGCAAAGCCATGATCGAGCGGGTGTTCGGCAGGGCCGCCGTTGAGGTGTGTTTTTCCAATTTTCTGGGAGAAATAACCCAGTTCATTGAGGGCCTGAGGCAGGGTGGTCTCCTCGTTTGGAAGTCCGCCCTGACCGTACCAGTAATTTCCCCAGCGCTGTTGGTAGCGGCCCGTGATCATCCCACATCTCGAGGGACTGCAAATCGGAGCGGTGGCATAGGCGTTGCTGAAGTAGGTGCCTTCACTCGCGAGTTTATCAATCGATGGGGTATCGACGTCTTTGGGTGACTGAGGGAGAAAACTCAAATCTGCATAGCCGAGGTCGTCGGCCATGATGATGAGAACATTGGGACGCTCGGCGGCATTGGAGTATCCAAACGCCAGTGCGGTTAGAAAGAGAATGAGGTTTGCAAAATTCGGCATCGGAAGAGAAAATTAATTGAGATCAGGACGAGGGGAATCGATTTCGGAAAGGAGTTTCGATTTGAGCTGTTTCACGCGATCCGGAAATTTGGCAGCTAGATCGTAGCGCTCTTCGTTGTCAGTATTGAGGTCGTAGAGTTGGAAGTGATCCTTTGCCCGGTCGATTTCGACCAGTTTCCAACCATCCCTGGAGATGATCGTAGAACTCCCCATTTTATTAAAGTGGTTGTTCACGATAATGAAGTCGTGTGTTTGCTTCTGCGATTTTCCGAGCAGGGTGGGGAGATAGGAAAGGCTGTCTTTGCCGGCCGGTGAATCGCTCTCCACGATATCAGCCAGCGTAGCCATGAAATCGTAGTGGGCGCTCATATGATTGGTTTCAGTTCCCGCTGATATTTTCCCGGGCCAACGAACAATCATGGGGCACTGGATTCCGCCCTGGTAGCCTGATCGCTTGATTCCGGCCCTGCCTCCGGCGCCGTCAAAGACGTCCTCGCAT
This sequence comes from Verrucomicrobiales bacterium, assembly GCA_028047635.1. GTDB lineage: Bacteria > Verrucomicrobiota > Verrucomicrobiia > Verrucomicrobiales > DEV007 > Arctic95D-9. The sequence goes on along the minus strand of JAOFXR010000004.1, from coordinate 18,280 downwards.
TCTGAGGTGCGCCACTTTCTGTCGGTGAGGTTGGCCTTCCCTCCGTCTGGGAACTTCTGTCGGTGGTAGTTGGGTTTGGGGCCGTAGTAGAGTTCGTGGCCATTGTCAGAGGTGAACGCGACGATGGTGTTTTCATCAAGCCCGAGAGTCTTCAGTTCTTTCATGATGAGCCCGACATGGTCATCCAACATCTTCACCATCGAGGCGTACTTCTTCTCGGCGAGAGAGAGGTCGGATAAGGTTGCGAAATCAAGGTGCAGTTCCGGGATCGCGACTGGGCCATGGGGCAGCTGCGTTGAGTGATAAATAAAAAAAGGTTTTTCCTGATGAGCCCGGATGTATTTGAGGATGCCGTCGATGAATACATTCTGTGAATAGGTCTCGCCGCCAGACCCGACAGGCTCGTCGCCTTTCTCACTCATTTTTCCGCAACGTGGGTCTTTGTTGCCGAGAAGGTCGAAGCGTTCTCCGTTCCTCCACAGGTAGGGTGGATAGAACCCGTGTGCCCGCTGGTGATCATAGTAGCCTTCATGGAAATCCCAGCCGAAGCGTTGCACTCGTTCTGACCATGTCAGGAAACCTCGGTCCAATTTCCCGAACTGGGCTGTCGCATAGCCAGCCTTCTGGGCGATCTGCCCAAGAAAGATCTCTTCAGGAGCAATCGGGTTAGCATTGGCCTTCACGTTGGCCATTTGCTTTTGGAAATCTTGTTCCGTGATATCGCCTGCGTCCCGTTTGATCGGAAGGCCAGCGCCATTTTGTTTCCACCCGCCAAAGCGGCCATCGTGTAAGCCTGTTAGGAGCGTCCACCGGGCAGGGGCACAGAAAACCCCTCCGTAGTAATTGTTGAATTTAATTCCCTCGGCCGCGAGCCGGTCAATGTGGGGCGTCTTCACCAATTTTTGCCCGTAGCATCCGAGCATTCCAATACCGAGGTCATCGGCGTAGATGAGAATCACATTGGGTTTAACTGCGGAGTCCGCTTTGTCCGCATGTGAGAGTGAGATGGCCCCCAGCACGGCGATGATTAAGAGGATAGGAGATCTCTTCATTTTCGGAAGATTTCATTGAGAGTGGCGAAGTTCTTTTGATAGGCCTCAACGACTCCGGTGCCTTTTGGAGTGGAGCCTTCGATAATAAGCCAGTCCTTGTAACCGGTCTTAGTGAGGGATTGTTGGAATTTCACGAAGTCGACATCCCCTTCGCCAACCAGTCCTTTGTTTTCTTTGCAGTGAATCTGGCAGATGCGATCTGCGCCGAGCTGAACGACTTCTTCATAGATGTCGTATTCCATTTTGAGAGAGTTCGCGGAATCGTAGTAGACCTGAATCGCTTTCGAGCCCACGCCGTCAATAATTTTTAGGTGATCGTCGGCGGAGAGGAGGGATTCAATTCCCAATACGACGCCGGCATCTTCCGCCTTTTTTACGACAGTCTTGAGTTTCCGGATCACGGCATCCATCAACTCCGGTTTGCCATTGATATCTCCTTTTCCAAAGAAGGCGAGCAGGCAAATATTCGGGGCTTTGTCAGGCTGCTCTTTGCTCATCGCTGCGATGACGGCGATGACGTCGTCTACCCAGTCGATCGATTCTGGATGTGTAGCAAGCGGCATCTTGTTGAGGATGCCCATCCCGAGTGAGGCCAGCTGAATGCCGGTCGCGTCGACTTTTCGATAGTATTGCTCGCGGACTTTTGCATCTCGTAGATCAAACTCCGAATCCGGAGTGCTGAAGCTGACTTGCAAACCTTCCAGCCCTATCTCGCCTGCAACATCGAAGGCGGAGATATCCTGCTGTTTTTTTATCGACCAGTCGCAGGCACCGATAGGGAATTTTGGTTTCTCGTCAGCCCATGAGGGACGTGTCGCGGACCCCGCTGCGGCAGCGGCGAGGAGTTGGATAGAGTTTCTACGTGTGATCATTTTTTAGCAGGTTTATTTCTCTTCTTGGATGCTACGATTTTAGGACGGTCTACCTTCTCTTCAGGGCCACGAAACACATAGGGCTCCCATTTCTCTCTGGCTTTTTCCCACTCTTCGAGTGTTCGGGTCGGATACCAGGCGGGCCAGCCGGTGGTGTTAAAATCATAGTTCTCCTGATTGGCGTTGACCCATTTTTCGAGGGTAGGCTCGGTCAGTTTTTTCGGGAAGGTATCGAGCGCGCGGAACTCGTCACTGACTCCCTGATCGTGAATCACTTCGTTGCGCCACTTAGTGAGTTTGGCGAGTAGCTCTGCTTTGATCTCCTTATAGCTTGGATCGTCGGCGAGGTTGTTCACCTCATGAGGATCTTGGCGAAGATCGAACAGTTCGATTTCGGGTTTGGTCGGAGCGAAAAAGGCGGACTGCTCGGGTGTCAGTTCACCTTTGATGTTCATGATATTCATCTCCGCTAGAACAGGGTAAGCTCCCTCCTTGTAGCGGTTGTATTGGCACCAGGGGCGCTCGGGCATGAGGTTCAGGATCAACTTGTGATCTTTGGAGCGAATCGCACGCATTGAGTCATGAGTTTCGTCCATTTTATCGCGTGCGGCGAAGACGTATTCGCGATTTTTAACCTCTTCGCTGAAAAGGCTTTTTCCATGGAGCGGAACAGGGGCTTCGATTCCAGCGGCCTCAAGAATCGTTGCGCCGATGTCGATCGACATCACGAGATCGTCGCTGACCTGTGCCGGTTCAACCTTTCCGGGCCAACGCATAATCATAGGAATGCGAATGCCCCCGTCGTAGAGGAATTGTTTTCCGCGGATGTGGCAGCGACCGTGATCTCCGATAAAGAAGACGATCGTGTTGTTGCGGAGCCCTTCGTCATCGAGGCGCTTGAGGAGTTCGCCCACTTCGCGATCCACCAACTGCATTTGCTCAAGTCCGTTGGCCCAGTCACGACGAACGAATTCAGTGTCGGCATAATAGGGTGGGATCTCGACGTCTTCGATGGCGATGGGACGTTCGGGATCGCGGTTCCAGGAACGGTGAGTGCCTCCGAAAGTGATTCTCGCAAAGAAAGGCTGGTCTTCCCTTCGGTCAGCCCAGTCAGCGCCCATGAATAGTTCCTCTTTTTTCGTGGGAAGGAAATTACAGTCAGTCTTTCTACTCATGAGTGCGGTGTAGTAGCCCGCTTCAGCGAAGAGATGGGGGATCGGCTTTATTCCGTGCGGTAAAGCCTCTTTGTTGTGCTCGCGGTGCTGATTGGCGCCGATGAAATTTTGATGAAATCCCGTCATCATCGCCGACCGCGATGTCGAACAAACCGGGGAAGTGGTAAAAGCGTGCTCGTAGCGAATGCCTTCAGAAGCAAGCTTGTCGACGTGTGGGGTCTGAAGGCCTTTGGTTCCGTAGCAAGAGAGATCGGGCGACCAGTCTTCGATTGTGATCCAAAGGACATTGGGACGATCGTCGGCGATCGCCGGTGCTGCGATTGAAGCCAGTAGTGATAAGAGGATTGAAAATAGTTTCATAAAATTTGAGAGGCGTGATCTATTCGTTTCGATTTGATGCTGAACCGGTCGGGGATTGCTGCGTTCACAGAGTGGGTTCATCTTCCTATTCCCTCAGGCCGTGAAACCTGCCGATATTGAAGGGGTTTTCTCTGAACCCTGCAATACCGGAGCCGAAATGCCTGCGAGTGGGAAAAGATGATAGACTGAACTTTTTCCGTTAGGATTGCGATGACTCGGAAGTGATTTAGTAAGAGACACCGATGAGACAAAGGATTCACAACGCCCTTTCTGCGATTCTGGCAGGAGTAGTCATCAATTTTTGTGGAGCTAGTTTTGCGCAGGATGACGCGAAAAAGCCAAACATCGTTCTCCTGTTCCTTGATGATCTTGGCTACGCGGATGTGGGCTTTAATGCCGAATTGTTCGGAGTGGAGACGGATGTGGTGACTCCAAATATCGATGCGCTTGCCCGAGCCGGGACAATCTTTAAGCAGGCTTACGTGGCTCATCCTTTTTGTGGCCCGAGTCGGATGGCCTTGTTGTCAGGCCGTATGCCTCACACTTACGGAGGGCAGAAAAATCTGCCTGATGTGTCGAAGAACCTTGAGGATTATAATTCAAAAGGGATCCCGGAAAACGAGATGCTCATGAGCACGGTGCTGAAAAAGGCGGGATATGCGACGGCTTGCATTGGAAAATGGCATGTGGGCTCGTCCAAGCCGTTTCATCCCAATAACCGCGGTTTTGACGAGTTCTACGGTTTCGTGGGAGGAGGGCATCAGTACTATCCTTATATCTCTGATAAAGTGGAGCCGAAGATCAATGACTATCAGTATTTCCTTGAGCGGAACGGCGAGGCATTTAAGTCTCCTGAAGGGGCTTATCTGACTGACATGCTGTCTGACGAAGGGGCGGATTATATTGCAAAGAAGTCAGCGAAGGCTAAGCCGTTTTTCCTCTACATGGCCTACAACGCGCCTCATTCACCACTGCACGGAAAAACCGAAGATTTGCAGCATCTCTATCCTGATCACAAGCCTGCGAATCCGGGTAGCGGGATTAATTTTACCGATTACAAGAAGCGCCAGAATTACGTGGCGATGATGTATGCGGTGGATCGCGGAGTGAAACAACTCGTGGACACGCTGAAGGATCCCAACGGAGACGGAAATGCAGACGATTCGATCATGGAGGAAACCCTGATCGTTTTCATGAGCGACAACGGTGGGAAGATTCTACAGGCCGCCAGCAATGCGCCGCTTCAGGATGATAAAGGATCGGCGCACGAGGGTGGGATTCGTGTTCCCATGTTCATGCACTGGCCGGAGAAGGTGCCCGCCGGGGATGTGTTTGATCATCCGGTTCTGGCCCTGGATTTCTATCCCACTTTTGCCGGTCTCGCCGGGGCGAAGATTCCGAAAAATAAGAAGCTCGATGGGAAAGATATCTGGAGCGATTTTCTTGCGGGAAAGAACTCCCATCCCGACGAACCGATCTTCTGGCTTCGCCATCATGGATCAGGAAACGAGGTCGCGATCCGCGTGGGCAATTTGAAGGCTTACCGCAAGAATCTGAGTTCGTGGAAGATCTACGATGTGACGACTGATTTCTCAGAGAGTGATGATGTCTCGAAGGAGCACGTCGAGTTACTCAATTCTATGGTCGCCGAAGGGCTACAGTGGAGCCAAACGCATCAGGAACCGAAGTGGCACGATACCAAAGCAGCCCTCGATACCTGGACCAAGAACACGATGCCTCATTACGAGAAAACGTTCAGAGTGAAATAGTCGTTCGGATTCTATTCGGCTAATTCAGGCATTACGGCTCCGATCTCATTTCGCCAGTCGGCGAGATCTTTGATGAGTTCTGCCTTCTTCTCCGGATGCTTCTCGCTGAGATCGTTCAGTTCGCCGATATCAGAGCTCAAATTGAAAAGCTGTGCATCGCCATGTTCCCAGAATTCGATCAGCTTCCAGTCGCCTTTTCGGATCGCGCCTCCAGGCGTCCAGCCTGAGCCATGGTAATGAGGGTAATGCCAGTAAAGTGAGCGATTTTTTTTCTGATCAGGATTCGTCAACAGATCAACGAGGCTCTCCCCGTCGACGTGAAGTTCGGGTTTCGCTTCGATCCCGGCCAACTCGAGGATTGTCGGGAAAAAGTCAGTACTAACGACAGGCGAATGGCATATACCCCCGGGGGCAGTGACGCCCGGCGCTCGCACGATCGTTGCTTCACGAATGCCTCCCTCGTAGAGCCAGCCCTTGCCGGATCGAAGCGGCAGATTGCAGCCAGGACCCGTTGGCAAAAATGAAGGGTTCTTCTTTTTCTTTCCTTCGCCGTAGGACGGTGGACGGGTGCAAAGGCCTCCGTTATCAGAAAAGAAAATAACGACGGTGTTGTCGGCAATTTTGAGCTCATCCAACTTCTTGAGAATCGATCCCACACTGTCATCAACTGCCGCCACCATCGAGGCCAACTCTGGATTGTCCTGACGCCCACGTGAGACGCCATCTCGTGTTTTCAGGAGCGGGGTGTCGCCTTCGAGTAAATCAGCGGCCTTTCGATACTCGTCGACTCGCTTTTGGTAAGCCTGAATCGGGGTGTGCACGTTGTAGTAGGAGAGGTAGACGAGAAACGGTTTCTCTTCTTTGCTCTGCGCTTCGATGAATGCATTGGTCTCTGCTGTGAGGCGTTCGGTTAGATACTCGCCTTCTTCTTTTTGCTGCAATTTTGGGTTGTTCCAAGGCGAGTAATACCCGCCTCTCGGGCTACCGCTTGTGTGGCCGCCGATATTGATGTCGAAGCCCTGATCTTCCGGGTAGTAGCCTTCGCCCCCTAGATGCCATTTGCCTGCAAAGTAGGTTTTGTATCCGTTCTCTTTCAGCGCTTCAGCAATCGTGACTTCTTCGAGAGCAAGGTTGTCCCGGTCTTCCACTTTTTGAAATTTTCCGGTGCTGGGATTTCCGGAAATAAAGTCGGTGATGTTAACGCGAACAGGATGGCGTCCTGTGAGGATGCTGGCTCGGGTCGGCGAGCAGATTGATGCTGCTGCGTAGCCGTCACTGAAGCGAACTCCCGTGTTGGAAAAGGCATCAATGTTAGGGGTTTTGTGGAACGTGCTTCCGTTAATCCCGATATCTGCCCAGCCGAGATCATCGACGAGGAGGAATACAAAGTTAGGGTCTTTCGAGAGGCCTGAAAGGGGAATCGAGAGGGCAAGATAGAGGAGGGGAATGAGCTTCATGGGGGAGCGGGCTTCGATGTTCTTACTTCCGAGCAAGACAAATACTGTCGTTTTTTTTCGGTAAGGGCGAACTAACCCCAGTGCTGTGCGATTTTCTTTTGAAGAAAGGCAACGCTCCGAGCGAGCTGATCGATGCCGTCGACGCCGTCTTCGATGCTGATCCATCCATCGAAACCCTTGCTCTTCAGTTCCGAGAAAATGGCGTCGTAGTCGTTGAGGCCTTTTCCTATCTCGCCGTGGCGGAGGCGCTTGGCGTAGCCTTCTGCTCCACCTTCTTCGCGGCGTAGATCTTCGATCGTTCCTTCGGCTAGATACCGGTCGCTTGCATGCATCGTGACGACTCTTGACGAAACCCGCTTCAAAAGCTCGAGGGGATCTTCGCCGGCGAGGTAGGTGTTGCTGGGATCGTAGTTCACCCCAAAGTGCGAGTGCTGAATGGCATCCACGAGTGCGCAGAAGACATCCATCTTTTGGGCGAATTCGGGATACTCCCAAAAATCGTCTTTGTAGTGATTTTCGATGATCAGGGTAATTCCTCTTTCTTCGGCGTAGGGGAGGCAGGCTTCGATCGACTCGGCTGCCAATCGGACACCTTCTGTGATACTTAATTCCGGACGGCGCTGCCCGCTCAGGACCCGGCAGTAGGAGCCGCCGAGGGTCTCCGTCATGTCTATCCAGTTCTTCTGCTTCGCAATCTCGTTGGCACGGAATTCTGAATCAGGATGGGTGAAGTCAGGTGAGCAACACATCATCGGAATGACACGCCCGGTCGCCTCGACTTCTTTTCGGAAACGGGGCCAATTACTCTTATCCTCCATTTCGAGAAATCCGGCATACCATTCGAGCCCTTCGACTTCGAGTGTGTCGGCGAGAGCAATCCATTCCGAAACTGTCATGGTTCCGTCTTTGCAGAGCGCCTGCATGTAGGCTTTGGGAAAGGCGGCTAGTTTTGGCATTTAGGTGGGAATGGTAGTATTGTCCTTCGGTGGGTTGCGTCCGATGAAAGGGTGCTGTTCGAGATCGACGACCTGCCCGCTGATGGGGCCACTTTCTTCGGCGAGCCAGTAAATCGCGGCCATGGCGATTTCTTCCGGCTTTAAAATCCTTCCCGAGGGTGCGTAAACTTTAGGAAGGTCAGAAGGCCAGTCGTCACTGAGCCCATGCTCGCGTTTGCGCTGCGCTTCGTTTTCTGTGAGAACCCAGCCCGGATTGATCTGGTTCACGCGAATTCCATTTTCTCTCATGAGTGTGTCCCCGAGGTTCCGTGTCATCGTCATCAGAGCGCCTTTGGAAACGCTGTAAGGAAGCAGGTCGGGTTCTCCGCTCCAGGCGTTCACGCTGCCAATATTGAGGACGGTGCCTCTTGTTTCAGTGAGGCGAGAGAGCGCGGACTGAATAAGTCGGAACGGAGCCATCGTGTTCACCGCGAGGATGCGGTTGAAAAAGGCTTCGTCGGTAGTGTGAATGTTTCCCGACGCCACCATGGCTGCATTGTTGACTACGGCATCGAGCTTGCCAAAGTTTGAGACGGCAAGTTCGACGAGTCTTTCGGGGCAACCTTCTGTGGTTAAGTCTTCGATATGGAGCTCGGCATTTTCGGAGCCTAATTCTGAGACTACTTTTTCCCCGAGATCCTGTTCGAGTCCATGAATGACGACGCGCGCGCCTTCAGCGACACATTGGCTCGCGATGGCTTTTCCGATGCCAGTGCAACTGCCGGTGACGATGATGACTTTATCTTTCAGCCGCATGATTTGCTAAAGTTAGGGTTTTAGGACGGATTTCACGACTGCCCCTGAATGCATTTTCTCAAACGCTTCGTGCCAGTCAGTGATTGACCAGACGCCGCCGATGATGGGTTTTACGTCGAGCTGACCGTTTGATAGCAAAGCGATGACTCGTTCCCAGATGGGCCAGTTGTGACTGAAGCTTCCCTGCAAAGTGACGTTCTTCTGCACGAGCGGATCGAGGCTGAAGTTTAGTGGCTGCGGTCCCCATCCGACTTTGCTGATCCATCCGGCGGGGCGAACGATGTCGAGAGCGATGCGTAATGTGGCGCTTGCTCCGGCGGCATCGATGACTCCATCGCATCCGAGGCCGTCGCGGGATTTTGCCCATTCTGCGGCATCTCCGATGATGACGTCGCAGCCATAAGTCTTCGCAATTTCGAGGCGATGCGCGTCCTGTTCGAGTCCTACAATCGCGACCTCCGCACCGCAGAGGCGAGCCATCGCGGCGCATAAAATACCGATCGTTCCCGGGCCCAGAACAACAACGCGATCTCCCGGTTCGATGCGGGCATTTTTAACGACGGCGCTGTAGGCGACGCAGCAGGGCTCGGTGAGGCAGGCTTGTTCGAACGGGAGCGAGTCAGGCACGTGATGGAGAATGCGGGAGGGGGCGCGAACGTATTTAGTCATCGCTCCGTTCACACCATAGCCGAATCCTTTGCGAGTGGGGTCGAGGTTGTAGAGGCCCCGTTTGGTCATGGGGTTATTTTCACTGATGATCGCAGCCGTCTCCGAAACGACACGATCTCCTTCTTTCCAGCCTTCGACTTCGCTTCCTGTTTCAATAATGTGCCCACCAAATTCATGACCGAGCACGACGGGGTAATTCACAGGCCAGGAGTGATCCGCTGTCCACTGATGCAGGTCGCTGCCACAGACTCCGACATTGGCGACTTCGAGGAGGACATCAGATGGCCCGATTTCAGGACGATCAATTTCGCGGATTTCGACGGACCCTTTCTCAGGGGCAAAGTTAACAACGGCGGGAGAACTCATATTTTTCTAAAAGGCGGGGACGTCCTGTGCGTGAACGGCCTCACAAATCATGCGCAGAGAACTTTCGAGATCGCCGTCTGCGGTTTTGAAGGCATCTGCATCGATTGTCAAAGGCGCTCCGAGCACGACCAAAGGCGCTCCGTATTGGGGGCACTGGATTGCTTCTTCGAGACTGAGTCCGCCCACGGCCTGAACGGGAACATTGACCGCGTCGACGACTGCTTTCAAATCATCAAGAGGGCTCGGCATTCGATCGCCTGCGGCGGCAATTCCGCGTCGTTCATCGTAGCCGATGTGATGAATCACAAATCCGCAGCCAAGGTCTTCGAGGAATTTGGCTCCGGCGACCATATCAGGGCAGCCCAAATTGTCTCCCATGACCTCGCATCCGAAATCGGTTCCGGCCTGAACGACACACTTGATCGTTTCGGCATGGGCTCTCGCCATAACGACAACATGCGTCGCACCGGCTTTGGCCATCATTTCGGCTTCGAGATAGCCACCGTCCATTGTTTTAAGGTCGGCGACGATGGGAACTTTTGGAAAGGCTTCTCTCAAGGCACGAACTCCATGCAAGCCTTCAGCGAGAATGAGCGGGGTTCCGGCCTCCAGCCAGTCGACTCCCGCTCGCATCGCCAGCTCGGCGGTCTCGAGTGCTTCGTCGATATTGGTGAGATCGAGGGAAATTTGGACAATTGGTTTCATCGCAGACTTGATTGTAGAACGATATAATATCGAAGAATTTATGGGGTAACAGGGCGCATATAACCCTGTTTAATGATCGACTTGACCCTGTTGCGGCATTGCCTATTGCCACTTGAGATTCGATTCCTAATCAGTAGCGGGGAACTTCGGGATCAATTTGAGTAGACCAGAGATCGATTCCGCCTGCGAGGCTCCACACTTTTTCTAATCCTTTGTCCCTGAGAAAGAGCGTGGCATTCATCGAGCGTATCCCGTGATGGCAATAAACGACCACTGGTAGAGGCTCTTCTGTTTCGATGAGTTTATCCGGCGCTTCTGCGGCAAAGCGAGATAGAGGGATCAACTCTGCTTTTTCGATTCGGCAAATCGCATATTCGTCGATTTCCCGGCAGTCGATGAGCCGAAACACAGGACTGTCATTGCTTGAAAGTAGCGTTTGGAGCTCATTGGGAGTCATTTCGGTGTCTTCTGTAGGCGGAAACATGGTGATTTTCAGAGTTTTCAGGTGGCTCGAAATACGGAAAAATCAAATTGAAGGATTGATTCCCGCCTTCATATTGTCATGAGCGAGACACGCTCTTAATATCTATGCCGAACTACGATTACCAGTGCAAAAAATGCGGACACGAATTTGAAGCCTTCCAGCGCATGTCGGCTGATAGGCTCACTGATTGTCCGCTTGAGGAGTGTGACGGCGAAGTGAAGCGTCTCCTCGGAACGGGCGCAGGAATTATTTTTAAAGGCTCAGGATTTTACGAGACAGATTATCGCAGCGACTCTTACAACAAGGCGAAGAAAGCTGACTCTGATGCGTCAAAGAAATCTTCTGATTCAGGCAAGAGCAAATCCGATTCCGGCAAAAAGGCGGACAAGTCGACTTCTTAACACGGAACACCCAATTTTATGAAACCCCATCGCAGAAAAAAAACCTCTCCGAGAAGGGAACAGGAAGGAGCTGCGCCAGCAGATCCGGCAAACGAAGCGGCTCCTGCGGAGCCCGTTCCCGAAGAGATACCATACGAGGAACCTGTTGAGACTTACGATCCGGGACAGGCGTTAGCTGAAGAGAACCAGGCTTACGGGGATCCAAATCAAGCTTACGTCGATCCAAATCAAGCTTACGTCGATCCGAATCAGGCTTACGTCGATCCGAGTCAGGCTTACGTCGATCCGAATCAAGCTCAGGGAGAAACTGCTCCGCCACCACCTCCTGCGATTACTCCGGCGGCGGGAGTGTATGACACTGGTCCTGAGCCTGCTCCTGCCTCGACGCCTGCTGCCCCCGCCCGGAAGCCTACAGTGGGGCATCGGGTGAAAGGTCGTCGTCCTGCTACTACCAGCGGTCGTGGACGCCCTGCTTATAAGCGTCCTACCAATTACAAGCCCAGTGGAGATGGCATTTCGATGATGACTGTCTTTATGACGATGGTGGCTTTAGGCATGGTTGCAGTAGTCGCTATGATCATTCTCCCGAAAGAGATGGGAAGTGTTAAGGGATACCCTGTTTCGCCTATGGCGAGCGGTGAACCCCGCAATCTTCTCTCAGAGGCGCAGAAGTTAATGACCGACAGAGAAGGTAAGGTCACTTTTACTGAGGCTGAAGTGAATCAGTATTTGAATCAGCGAATCGAAGGTTCACAAGGTGGTCCGCTGGGAGCGCTCGTTCAATTCAAAGGGATTTATGCGGATTTTTCCAAAGATCAGGCAGAGTTTTTGATTGAGCGGGAGATTTTTGGTATTCCTGTGACGATGTCCAGCAAGGTTAAATCGGAGTCTTTCCGGGGAGGGCTAAGCTTCCGCTCGGATGGTTGGACCCTCGGGAAAATCAATCTCAGCACACGCAACGTGAAGCCGGTGATTGAGATGTTCATCCGGATGCGAGCTTCGTTTTTGGACGAGTATCAAGTTCTCCAGACCATGGCTAACGTCAGCTTTGATAAAGATATGGTGACTCTTACCACCTCCCGCCAGTAACTTAACAAGTTCACACGCTGGTATATGTCAGATTCCGACGAACTTCTTCACGAGGGGCGATTTCTCAGTTACTTCCGGACTGAAAAAGGCTGGGAGTATGTGAGCCGTTCCAACGCGAAGGCGTGTGTCGCGATTTTAGCGCTGACGGATGACAAGCGCATCATTCTTGTAGAGCAGTTCCGACCGCCGGTGGGGCGCAATGTGATAGAGTTACCGGCAGGGTTAGCGGGCGATATCCCCCTGCAGGAAGAAGAGCCCCTCGTGGTTGCTGCCAAGCGTGAGCTGAAAGAGGAGACCGGTTATGTGGCGAAAAATTGGACCTCTTTAATGGAGGGCACCTCGTCTGCCGGTATGACGGATGAGAAATCGACAATTTTTTATGCCACTGGTCTCACCAAAATGACAGAAGGTGGTGGTGTCGGCGGGGAGAATATCAAAGTTCACTATGTCCATCAGGGCGATGTCACCAATTGGTGTCGCGACCGACTGGCTGAAGGTAAGAACGTTGATTTTAAGATCTTTGCTGCGCTGCAGCTAGCTCGGTCTCTTTCGCACTCGACTGAGGGGCGACTCTGGTATTAATTGGGATCAATTCGCCGGGATCGAAGTGCGTGGAAATTCTGCTTTCACCTCGAGCCTCATTTCATCCCATTCTGCTTCTTCATAGCGACGGGAGAGATGGTGCAGCACTAGCTGTTTTACTCCTGCCTCACGGGCGAGTTGTCCGACTAAACCGGTTGTCATATGGCCGTTTCGCTCCGCTAAAATGTGATCCGCATTTCGATACTGACATTCACACACAAGGGTATCCGTTTCTTTCAACCAGTCGACAAGCTCGTGCCATTGAGGGCTATCGGGAATAACCCGGAAATCAGTGAGGTAAGCGAGAGACTCCCCGGGTTTTGTTTCGAGGAGCTTTGATCTTAGCTGCCCCAGCTCGCAATCCTTGCCATCAATTGTCAATTTTGTGTCGTTGTTCAGAGATTCATCCGTGAGCGCTTGAAGCCATTCGCCGGGCCGAAGTCCAATCTCTTGTAAGGCGGCAGGATCGATATTCCGCTTTTCATTTTCCCGCAATGAGTAGCCGACTGAGGGAATGTTTCCATGCGGAAGCAGAATTCTTTTCAAGGTGAATGACTCAGCCTTTAGATCGGGTTGATCTTTCACTCTTGGTTGGAGGGGAAGCACTTCGTTTGTGTCAAAGGCTTCCCGGGTAAGGAAACGGCTCTTTGCCAAATCCGTATCAGAGAATTCGTGAACAAGCCACTCACCGGGTTGATCGTGATGAAGGTTCCAGGAGAAACCGCGGAAGCGATGGCTCATCACATCAATGGTGCCTGGCGGCCCCCAAATATTCACGCTGCCGTTCGGACGATTGTAGTTGTGCCGAAAAAATGTGTCGAAGCCTGACACATGATCCATGTGAAAATGGGAAAAGAAGAGGTGCTCTATCGATTGAATCGTGGAGATGCGCACGGTGGAAAGACAGCCTTCTCCGCAATCGAAGAGTAAGTGCTCCTGCGACTGCCCCGTATCGATCGTCACGAGCAGTGCATTGTCCTCGCCCCGCTTTCCTAAAATCTCCCAGTCGATCGCCATTGATTCAAAGTAGCAAGGGCAGAGGCGTCCGTCACCATGAGTTCCGTACTATTTCTTTCGCGTGATCTCCACGCTTCGGATCAATGGAGGAAGTGACGGTGGCCTGTGAAGACCATTGCTGCGTCATGCTCGTTTGCCGCCTTGATGACTTCTTCATCACGAATCGAACCGCCTGGCTGAATCGCTGCGGTGGCACCTGCTTGAAGAGCAAACGTGAGGCCGTCATGGAAGGGGAACATGGCATCACTGGCAACAACCGAGCCTTTAAGGCTGAGTCCTGCCTGTTCGGCTTTCCAGGTCGCAAGTCGGCAGGAATCAACGCGCGACATTTGACCGGCACCAATCGCGAGAGTCCGGTCACTGGAGGCAAAGACGATCGCATTTGATTTTACATGCTTCACAACTCTCCAGCCAAATCGCATCGCTTCGATCTCTTCTGCGGTAGGAGGGCGTTGCGTGACGACCTTTTGCTCGATGTCATCGAGGCCTAGAGCCTTCTTGTCGTGATCCATAACGAGAAGCCCACCCGGAGCTGAACGAATGATAGGATCATCGAGGGTTTCTTTGAATGCCTCGTGCATCTGAATGAGGCGAAGATTTTTCTTCTTCTGGAGAAGCGCACGAGCATCGGTTTCAAATTCAGGAGCAATAATTACGTCCGTGAAAATCTCGGAGATGACGCGAGCCAATCCAATTCCCAGAGGACGGTTGCAAACGATAACGCCACCAAAGGGAGCCTGGCGGTCTGTTTCAAAGGCTTTTTCCCAGGCTGCGCGGAGATCGCTCTCATCAGCGCCAACTCCGCATGGGTTGGTGTGTTTGAGAATCGCTACGGCGGGGCGACGGAATTCAAGGATGAGCTCGGCAGCGCCTCCAATATCAATCACATTGGTGTAACTGAGGCCTTTACCTTGAAGTTGTTTGAAGTAATCGGCGAAGTTACCGAAAAGAGAAGCGTCCTGGTGAGGGTTCTCACCATAACGAAGCTCCTGAGAAAGAGGCAGGCTGATTGAGAAGGAACTCTCTGTTTCCTGAATATTGTTCAAGTGCGAGGCGATCGCGGCGTCATAGGCTGCGGTGCGCTGGAATACTTTGATGGCAAGACGCTCGCGGTTTTTCAGGGTAGTCTTTCCTTCGTGCTCATCGAGCTCGTCCAGGACCACTTGGTAGTCGTCAGGGTCAACGACGACGGTTACTGCGGAGTGGTTTTTGGCAGCAGAACGAAGCATGCTTGGCCCACCGATGTCGATTTGCTCGATCGCCTCATCGCGTGTGACGCCTTCTTTGGCGACGGTTTCTTCGAACGGGTAAAGGTTTACGACAACCAAATCGATGGGGAGAATCCCGTTCTTCTTTGCCTGCTCAACGTGCTCGTCAATGTCACGACGGTGGAGGAGACCTCCATGAATCTTGGGGTGCAGTGTTTTGACACGACCGTCAAAAAGCTCAGGGAAACCAGTGAAATCGGAGACCTCAGTGACGGGGATACCCAGCTCAGCGATGAACTTGGCGGTTCCACCAGTCGAAAGGATTTCGATATTGTGCTTGTTCAGACCTTTTGCAAAGTCTTCGAGACCTGCCTTGTCCGAGACAGAGATGAGTGCGCGGGAAATGCTCATAAGTATTCGTTATCGCAGCATTATCACCTACGGGAACTGACGCAAGGTGAAATCGACGAAAGAGAAATTCAGTGAACTTTTTCGATCCGAAAATCAATTCAAGAGGGGATGGGTCTAAAAAAAATACCAATAGTTTTAAAAAGTTCTTGTAATTTAGTTAAGTTTTCCTTATATTTCGGAGCTGTTATTGTTTATTTACTCTCAAACCATGAAATATTTTATACTCTTACCTCTCGGGCTGGCACTTCTTACCACTTCCTGCAAAACCAACGGCAGCGGAAAGAACACGGTCGCTACCTCTAATCCCTACTACGGAACAAACGGCTCTGCATCCAACAGCAGCGCTTCTGATTACTCCAGTACGGCGTCTTCTTCAGCCTACCCGACATACAGTGAGAGCACATACACTCCGCCCGCAGTGACGACACCTGCGCTCCCTTCAGCTCCTGCTGCAGGTGGATACAACGCTCCTGCTGCATCGAATCCCTACGCTTCGAGCGGCGGATCATCTTCGGCTTCACATACCGTGGCTGGCGGCGAAAATCTCTATCGAATCAGCTTGAAGCATAATACTTCAGTGGCTGCGATCAAAAGCGCTAACGGTCTTAGCAGTGATACAATTCACCCCGGCCAGACGCTTCGAATCCCATAATTGGGAGGAAACCCCTTAAGTAAAAGCCTTCCGGTTCTGCCGGAGGGCTTTTTTGTGTCTTCCCGCTTTGATGTATTAGTTTCTGATCAGCTCTGGCTTACCGGGATGCCGGCACGCTTTTGAAGCACTGTCATCGCCCGGAGGATGGCAGCCTCATCCATCTCGTTCACTTCGACTTTCTCTCCGATTTCAGGAACGAGCGTGATCGTCAGTTTTCCACCGAGGTGCTCGCGGAATTCCTCAAGCCCGGCAAGAACGACGGGGCGACCGCCTTCTTTTTCCTCGAGAAAAGGGGACCAAATAGAGAACCCTACGGTCTCGACGAGAGCGAGAATCTCTTCAGCCGTATTTTGATCGAGGAGTCCAATCTCAACCGAATAAAGGATGTCCACGGCCATTCCGATAGCGACCGCTTCTCCATGGCTCACTTGGAAATTCGAAATTTGCTCCAGTTTGTGGGCAACCCAATGTCCGAAATCAAGCGGTCTTGCAGATCCGTATTCGAAAGGATCGCCGCTCGTCGCGATATGATCAACATGATTTTCGGCGCTTCGGCGGATCGTCATCTCAAGTGGGTGCTTTTCGAGGCGGCCCAGTGAAGTCGCGTGCTCGAGGATGAACTCGTAGAAACTCCGGTCGCGAATAAGAGCGACTTTGATTGCTTCAATAATTCCATCACGGCAGGCGCGGGTGGGAAGGCTTGCGATGAAGTCGAGATCGTTCACGATCGCAAATGGAACCGAGAAAGTTCCGATCCAGTTCTTCTTATTAAAGAAATTGACCCCGTTCTTCACGCCGACCCCGCCATCTCCCTGGCTCAGGGTTGTTGTTGGCATTCTAATGAGACGTATTCCCCGATGTGCCGTAGAAGCTCCGAATCCGGCGAGATCAAGGAAGGCCCCTCCCCCAATGGCTACGATATAGGAGTGGCGGCAGACTTTATGGAACTCGATGGCCTGCCATATTTTCTCCACAAGACTCCAATCGTTTTTGCAGGGCTCTCCACCTTGCAATTTCAGGGGAGGGCCAACAAGAGTGAGCGTGTCGGCGTGTTTTGCAAAATACGTTGATATTTGATTCTCCAGTTCCGGATTCGATGCGGCTGCGCCTTCGTCGAGAAGGATCAGAACTTTGGACGCACCTCCCAGCTCGCAAGCGTCTGCTACCAAATCACGGAGGGCATGGTTTTTTACATCAAATGCTCCATGCGTGAAGGCGACGCGGTGCTGAAATGTGATGGGGATTGAGCGCTGGATCATAAGAAGGCTGAAAACATAAGCCGATTCGCCACAAAGGGCAAAGTAACGTAAATACGGGGATTAAAGGCGTTTCTTCAGGTACGCGTCCCTGCGGAGTTGGGGCCAATTAAAAAATCGTGAGTAAAAAGGAGGGCCGCGGATCGCCCCATTGGGATTGGAGGTTCAAAATGGATCAACCAGTACATCCTAACCGGGGTAGATTTGATGAGGTCTTTGAAGATCACGAAATTTTTCAAGGACGCGGAGCCGGGTGGCGTCTGGAGAGGGCGGGGAATTGAGTTCCTGCCTCGGCCGGTTCGTTCTTCGATTTAAAGGGGAATCCCGGCGAAACCACTGATCTTTCGGAAGAGTGCCCTGAGGCGTCGCAGATTTCATAAGGCGGATGAAAGGGATAATGAATGAGCTGAACTAATAGTCCCGTTTGATTGGGAAGGCGCCCGACCCATCTAGATCAGGGGTGGGTGTGAGCTCAAGACTGATCCAGGTAGCAAAGACTGAGGCGGAATTTTGGATTTCCGCCAAGAGTGATGGTAGGGCCCCTCAGGCTCAATATAGCGGGTGAAAGAGCGAGGCTCGGGGAGCAAAAGTTAAGGGCGGAGGGAATACCTCTGCTCTGACCGCTCACGTCGGCCCTGAGGGATTAATTGAGGTTGCTGTAAAAGCCCCTTACTGCAGGACGGGATTTTTCGACTCTTTCTAATTTTATGAACTCTTTTAAATCTGCATTAAAGGAGGGCAAGAGCTTAATATCTGAGCCAGTCGTTAGAAAGCTGGATGATTCCAGGACGATTGTATAATCACGGTATTTCGATATCTACTCCCTCACTGTCAGTTAGTCGTGTTGCTTGTTGCTTGTCGATTCAAGGGCGATGAAAGCAACGGTTTGCCTCGCTTCTATCCACTGGGTGCGTCAGGGGGGGGGTGCCGCATCCCTGCGTGAAGCAGATCGACTTTTCTATAAAATCTTAAGAGAAGTAGTTGACCCCTTCAAAATCTGGCTT
>JAOFXR010000039.1 GCA_028047635.1 Verrucomicrobiales bacterium | reverse complement strand
CACGCGAATCCCACTCTGATCGATCTGGGCTGAGCACCAAGTCTCGCGCCGAATCCGGCCTCACCCGCGGCCGCAATCACTTTTGGAACCGCTTTCACCGCTCTTTTTTCAAAAGCGAGACCCCGCGCACCGAGGAATCGATGCTGCCCATGCTCATCGAAGTGTTCGCCGGATTCACGAAGCTCGATGGCCAAGTCGTCGAGGCGGAAATCGACTCCATTCTCGGATTCCTGCGCTACGACTTCCCCGAAACCGTTTACACCGAACTGAAGCAGCTATTCATGAAGTCGCTTCGTCGACGTCAGGATCTCGAGGCGATCGCAGGAGATCTCGCCGGCAGCCTGCCGCTGGAGGATAAAATCTTACTCGGCGTTCAGCTTTACGTGCTGATCAGCCGGGCCGGCCTCCCTAAAGAAAACCTCATTACTTTCTACCAGTTCATGACGACCCTCGGGGTGGCGTCAGAAGCGATCAACATCGTATACCAGCTCAACACCAGCGAACTCTCCCAGCTTGAGAAAGCGGGCTCCACCGTTACGACCGACCATTCATCCAATGAGGAGTCGCACCGCCTTGAGTCATTGGTTCTCTCCACTGAAGAACCCACCGATGTTTCGATCATCGCAGATGATGGAGAACATTCCGTCGTCACCTTCCGATTCCAAAATTTGCTCCTGATTAAAAACCTCGGGCCGGATCCTATTCTCGCACGGGGCAGGCAGGTGAACGCCGGTGAGTTCTGCCGCGTCTACGAAGGCCAACGTGTGGTTGTTGGCGAGGAGAACCTCAGTTTCGAAAACCTGGTCTTTTACTTCAACGCCAAGAAAAACGTCTCCATCGTTCAGCTCTATTTGGCCAAAGACGGCAATGGCACTCAGTTCATCGAAAAGACCCGCACCAAGCAAAGCTACATGCGCGTCACCTTCGGCCTGCGGATCGAAGTCGAAGTAATCAACAACTCGGATGCGGTGATCGGTGAGCGAGCTCTGACAAAAGGCGATAAGTTCGAAGTCACCGCTCGTGACCGTCTCGATTTTCCCGACCACACCGAGATTTCATTCGACGATCTGAGACGAAAGGCCCGCGAACTGGGAGGACGTTTCAGCCTTCCGCCCAACCGAACCGCTTACCTCGTCTCGAACGATCCGGCACAACTTTCCCCGGGCGACATTCTCCTCACTCCCGGTAACCCCGGCAATATTCTCCTCAGCATTAAGTGTGATTACACCACTAAAACGGGAACACTCGAGATCCTAGAATCCGAACGCCCCGTCGCGGTCGAAGGCGAACGCGTAAGGGGAACGGCACCACTTAAAGACGGCAGCGTCATCTCTCTCGGAGGAGGCCAATTTTTGCGCTGCCACTTCTCCGAAGGCATCATCGAAGAAGAACGCAACGTCATCAACACGCTCAAGCTGCGTGACGTCAGCCACTCATACGATAGGAAAATTTCAGCTCTCGACGGCATTTCCTTCGCTATTCAACGGGGAGAAATGGTCTGCGTCATGGGACCGAGCGGATGCGGAAAAAGCACCCTTCTCAAGGCCGTAGGTGGTCAGCTTAAACCACGTCGCGGACGCATTGATCTGAACGGTGTCGACCTCTACAATGCTCACGACGACCTCAAGTCTTACATCGCCCTGATTCCACAGGACGAAACTTTTGATCCTCTCCTCACCGTTGAGGAAAACCTCGATACCGCCGCCGCGATCCGCGCACCGCACTTCCCCATTGCCGAGCGCCGGCGTCGCGTCGACTCAAAGCTCATTGAATTGGGTCTCAACGAAATTCGTCACCGACTCGCCGGTGATCAGGAGACCAAGAGCCTCAGTGGCGGCCAGCGCCGACGCCTCAATGCCGGAATGGATATGATCGGCATTGCCGACATCTATCTTTTTGACGAACCCACTTCTGGCCTCTCGTCTAAAGACTCCGAGCACGTCCTCGAAACGATTCGCGGTTTCACGCATAACAAGATTACGCTCGTTTCCATTCACCAACCGAGCAGTCGACTCTTCCAAATGTTCGACAAGGCGATCCTTCTCGACAACGGCGGCAAGCTCGCCTTTTTTGGCACCCCTACCCAAATGCTGGGCTATTTCGAGGAAGCCCAAAATCAGGAAGGTATCTTCACGAATTCGATCGCGCCGCGAGTCGCAGCCCCTGGCGCCGATATGGAAGGCAACCTTGCGATGACCCCTGACTTCATTTTTGACGTCCTCGAGACCCCGCTTCGGGACCTCGGTGGTGATGTCATTTTTGAAAGAGATGCGAGGGACAATCTCATTCCCGCCAGACGATTCAACGCCTCCTTCTGGTCTGACCGGTTTCAAACTCATCGCCTCCTCGAAGAGGTCAATGTAAGGGAAATCGATACCGAAAGCTCTCAGACCGCGAGCATACAGAAAACCCCTCAGGTCGCGCCTCGAAAACTTCGACACGACTGGGTAAGATTCGCCAACCAGTTCAAGCGCGCTTTTTTCAGCAAGCTCCGAAACCGGGCCAATCTCGCAACGACTCTGCTCGAAGCCCCCGCCCTCGCGATTCTCATCGGAGTGGTGATGCGCTACTCCGAAACCGGGACCTACAGTTACGCCAACGCCTTCCACATCCCCACCTACCTTTTCCTCGGACTGGTGACGGCCCTGTTTCTCGGCATGACCAACTCTGCCGAGGAGATTATCCGCGACCGAAACCTCCTCATGCGGGAGCGCCATCATGGATTCCGCGTCACCGGCTACATCACCGCCAAATATCTCTCGCTCGGATTTTTCTCGCTCATCCAGTGCGTCATCTACCTGCTCATCGGCGATGCCATTCTCGGGATACGCTCGATGTTTTTCCCGAACCTTCTCTGGATGTTCTCAACCGCTTTTGTCGGTGTCGCCGCAGGACTCTTTATCTCCAGTATCGTCAAAAGCCCCAAGACAGCGGTGAACATCATTCCGCTGATTCTCATTCCGAATATCATTCTCGGCGGAGCACTCATCAAATACGACGAGATGAACCGCAGCCTCGATATCATTCAGAATATCCGCCAATGGTTTGCGACCGAAGAAGAGGAAGAAGAAGCCAGTCGACTCAAAGTTCCCACGATCTGTCACTTCATGCCTCTGCGCTGGAGTTACGAATCCATCATCATCGCCCACGCCGATCAGAACCCCGCAAGTCGCCTCACCCGCTTCATCGAGTCAGAGATCCAAAGCTTCAGCGAAATCCCACTCGATCAGAAATTGACCCCTGAACAGAAAGACCGCCTCTACCAATACAAGCAGGCTCTGGCCGTGATTCATGGGCTCGAAGGCGACACCCCGCGAGACGTCAGTAATCAGCTGAGCGATATTCGAACGGCCCTCGAGCAAGGCTCCTTCGATCCTGAACCCTTTTACGTCGAGTCAGACGAAGAAAAAGTCAGCTTTTCCGCCAAAGACCTCTACCTGAACGATAAAGTTCAAGATCTCTTCAACCGAGCGGAAGTCGAAAGACAGGATTACCGAAAAGTCGACAATCCACCGAACGTCTTCTTCGGACGTGAAAGGCAATTCCGATTCCCTGCCGGAGCAGAAGAACCTTACTTCCAATTCACGGTCGACACCCTGAAGCTCAATATTACGGCCATGTTCATCTTTGTCATCGGAGCGTTTCTCGCCCTGAGGGCCAGCCTCAAAAAGCAATTGAGCAAGGTGTGAGCAATTAAGGAATCCGAGTTGAAAAACCGCTCGAATCAGCGATAATCACTCCCGCCGTATCATCACGGCAAAAACAAGTGCCCATAGCTCAGCTGGATAGAGCACCGGATTTCTAATCCGGCGGTCGTTGGTTCGAATCCAACTGGGCATGCTTTATTATCAACGAGTTACGAAAGCGGCTCTGAAGCCACTGGAAAAACTTACCAGATAGTTACCAGATAAGTCTGGCTTTTCGTGTCCTTGCGTAGTATTTCTATCCCATGCAAACGGATCGAAAGACACAAGGGCCAGGTTACCGAAAAGGCCACAAAGTCACAATCTCGAAGTGGAAACACTCTTTTTATAAATGGCGTGCACAGTGGATCGAAGAGGGCAAACCAAAAGACAAAGGCTTTAAAACGAAAACAGCGGCTGAAGAATGGGCAGAGAAGAAGGCTAACGAATCGCTAAAGCAGGGCACAGAGGAAACCCTAAGCCACGCCGAACGCTCAACAGTCATAGACACCCGCAAACGTATCGAGGCCTTAGGCGTCGATCTCAGAGCCGTTATTGATTTGGGCCTTGAGCATTTGGAGCGGGCGCAAAAGTCTTGCACCGTCTCTGAGCTTATCGAGCTGCACATTAAAAACACGAAGCGAGCCGGAAGGGGAAAGAGACACTTAGACGATCTGAAGCAGAAGCTCTCACGTTTCGCAAAGACATTTGGAGCCGGGCCAGTTGCGTCAGTATTGCGCGAGGATGTCGGCGAATGGTTACACGGTCTGGAGGTAGCGCCGACCACGAAAAACAATTATCGGCGTATTCTAGTGGGCTTGTTCAATGAAGGAATAGACTCCGGTTATATCGAAGCTAATCCGGCCCAAAAGGTGAAACCGGCCAAAGAGATCGAATCTGAGATTGAAACCCTAACGCCGACTGAACTTAGCAAACTTCTACAGAAGGCAGGAGACAACATTCTTCCGGCCATCGCTATCTGCGCATTTGCTGGAGCCAGAAGGAGCGAAATCGAAGCTCTTGATTGGTCGCAAATTGATCTGAAGGCGGGCAATATTCGAATTAAGGCAATAAACGCGAAATCATCCCGAAATCGGCTTATCCCCATTGAAAAAAACCTTTCGGCTTGGCTGAAACCGTTAGCGAAATCGTCTGGCAAAGTCTGGCCGGTTAATGGGCGAAAGATATTCGACAAGACAAAGCGTCTCGCTGGATTCGGTGAACCGGACACAGAGACCGAAAAGGAAAAGGAAAACGGATTGAAACTACTTAAGCCGTGGCCAGATAATGCCCTTCGCCACTCTTATGCTTCCTACTGGTTAGCCCACAACGAAAGCGCTGATAAACTTGCGCTGCATATGGGGCATCGCGGGACTTCTCTAATCTTCTCTAACTACCGGGCTGTAGTGACGAAAGAAAGCGCTGAAACCTACTGGGCAATCGCGCCAGAGGTAGCCGATAACATCGTAGATATAGCATCATGAAACCGGATGAATTACCGCTCACATCGATAGAAAAGGACCTCCTTCGAGAGGAACAGATGCAAACATATGAGAGGGCTATTCAACGCCCTGATGCTACGGAAAGAAGGGGATTGATCTACAGCGGATACAAACAAGATGAGTATTCGGCATTCCTCGCCAGTATTAGCCTTGTCGCTATGGGTGTTGAACCTGATTCATCGAAATGCCAGCACGACCTTCACAATGAGCACAGGGAGAAGATAATAGACGCGGTTGTAAGATGGAAAAAAGAGGGAGGGGAAAAACACTTCAGAAATGTTTCAGAGAAGATTAAGAAGGCAAACGAACTGAAGAGTAGGAATAAGGATGCGCTTTTTAAGGCAATCTTGAAAAAAACTTCCAACGAATCAGTGAAGGTGAGAGTCCAAATCTTATGCCTTGAACTAGTGGGCCACTATCTGCGTAAATTTAAAAGACTACCTTCAATAGTTGAGCTTGAGAAAGATTGCCGGGAGGTGGAGGTCATAAGCCAAGATGATGAAAAATATAAGAGATCTGAGTTCAACAGAACCCTGAAGCAAGTAGGGCTAGACGGCCTTCCTACGGGTGAATGATAGATTTCTGTCAGAAAGCTGACATATGCATACTAAAAAATCATAACTCACTCATTTTCAGTTATTTGTGAGTTACACATACTGGGTAAACTCTTTCTGGGGGAATTGAGAAAGAAGGCGGCGAATGCTAGGGGTTGGAAGCGCAAATACGCGCCCCTAATCGAACCCTGCTAAACAATGCAAGAACAAGTCCTGATCTCAAAAAAACAACTCGCGAAGGCTACTAGCCTATCCCCTCGAACCATCGATAATTTGGTAGCTAGAGATGCCATTCCCTCGATCAAAGTTGGTTCTCGCCGACTCTTCGAAATACCCGCCGTTCTGAAGGCACTAAAAGAAGGAAGCGCTGAACCCGTAAAGTAAGAAACCTCCGAAACCCGACAAGCGCGGATAACGGAGGTCCCTCTTTTCTAGCAAAAAGAAAGTAATCCATTTCCCCGTGCTTGGCAATTCCTACCCGCCAATCACATGGACAATATTAAGATCCCAAAAAATACCGAACTCGAAATATCAATTCTAAGCACCATCCTTGATAACCCCGGAAAGGGCTTATGCGCAGAACTCGCCGACGACCTATTCACCTTTCCGTGGTCGAAATCATATCCAGCGATAGAAGCACTAGACGCCTCGAAAGCATTGACCTTCCCATCCTTAGAACAGGAAATCCGAAAAACTGATTTCTATGATTCTATCGGAGGCTCGGGAAGCCTGAAAGACCTGCTTGGAACCGGTGAAATAAGAATGCCAGGCCCGGATTATAAGCATGGCGTTCAACAATTGCGGGATCTAGCTCACAGAAGGGCAGCTATCAAATCAGGATCTAAACTCGTTTCATCTGCTAGCGACGAAACGCGAGAATTCTCAATTACCGAAAGCGGGAGAGAACTTATCGAAGCCGCTAGAAAAGCTGACCCTAGAAAGCCATTCCTTGAATTCAGAACGCCGACGGAATGCCGAGAATGGGAGATGCCGGAAGACTATGTTCTAGCCGGTGACAGCCATCTAACGCGCGGTGGAATCTGCGTAGTCGGTGGCGTGCCGGGATGCGGAAAAAGCCGAGCTGCGGTAGCCCTCGCGATAGCTGGCGCGACTGGAAAAGATTGGCTTGGATTGAGCGTTCACAGCAAATTTAAAACTCTCATCATTCAGGCTGAAAACGGCCCTGCTCGACTAAAGACGGAATTCTCAGATATTGAGACCCCGGAAGGAATTAATCTAGATGATTGGATTAGAATTACACCACAGCCTGATTTTGGCCTTCCTTTACACGATGCGGAATTCAGAGACGAATTAAAGAATCACATAGAGGAGCATAACCCCGGGGTGATTGTGTTCGACCCGTGGAACCGGATGGTATTAGACGACAAACAAAAGGACTATCGAGCCGCGATTGAATCTATCAATAGCTGCCTTCCAAGTGATCCAAATCGTAAGCCTGCCGTTGTGATTGTCGCTCACCTCCGAAAGCAATCGTCTGGAGAAGGGCGAAAGAGAGGCAGAGACCTTCTTCCTGAACTCAGCGGTTCCGGGATGATTGGAAGCGTAGCACGGAGCGTATTCGTTCTTGAGCACGCTTCACCGGATGACGAAGATGATACCGTGGTTTGGACTTGCGCCAAAAATAACGACGGGCGCGAGGGATGCTCAAGCGCATGGTTTCGTAGGAACGGTTTATTCGCCCCGGCGGAAGGCTTTGACTTGGAGGAATTCTTTAAGAGTGAAGAAGGCGGTCGAATCAAAATTGAAGCGGCATCTGTTAAGGCTGCTATTGGCGGTGGCGTAACAAAACGGGACGCAGTAAAACGTTTAATCAATGACACGGGCTGCAAAGATTCAGCCGCTTATAGTGCACTCGCTTCCGGCGGACGATTCAAAGGTAATCTGGACGAAACGAACGGAGGGATTCTAATATGGAACGATTAGAGAGAATTCCACATTCCATTCCACGAATACCCTATACCGGGACCGGAACGGAAAACATTCCACCAACGATTCCACCGGAATTCCGCAGGAATAGAAGCGGAAATAATTCCATTCCGTTCACCCTGCGGGTTTTGGTGGAACTGGAAACCGGAAAATAAAAAGATGCCATCTAAAGATCAGTTTCCAAAGAAACCCCCGATTCGATTCAGGCTGACAAAAGCCCAGGCAGCCAAGATCGAGGAAGCAAAGGACGCCGGCGAATCAGTAATGGTTCTGGGATACTCTCAGCGCCACCCGTGGCCTAACCCGGATAAGTTCACCCTATGCGCTTGGTTTGTTGATTGTGAGGCAACACAGGAGGCATTGAAGGCCAGCGGCATAATGGCTAAGCGTAAACCTTCGAAACGGAAGCGCCGACGATAAGGAGATCGAGAAGGGGAGCGGGGCGGATCAAAACATATGCACCCCCTCAAACCCGGCCGGACCGACGCCCCGATAAAAAATCCTTGAATAAGCAAATTCCTATCAATATGAAAAGAAAAAGGGCCATCGACTGTCTTGTCATAGACAGCCGATGACCCTTTGAAATTTTAAGGTCTCCGGGACTACGGCTCGAGCACTCCGTTAATAAGAACCTGACCGTCGCTGTCATTGATGTCGAGGACAGTGCCAGCACCTGTAACGATATTGTTGCCGAATATTCCGGATCCGATATCGAGGCTGTTGAGCGTAATTCCTGTGCCTGCCACGTTCTCAATAGTGTTACCTCCGACAATCGCACTCGATGGATCACTGTTGTTCTCGATGAAAATAGCATTGCCGCCGACATTTAGAATCGTGTTATTTGCCACTGTGGCCGTTAAGTCGGCTTCATCATTGATAGAAATAACAATCGCATCGTCACTTACGCCGTCGAAGCGGTTGTCGCGCACGTCCAGGTTGGTGTGAACCACGTCGCTGTCGAGATCGATATCAGCTACGTCGATGTTGAGCCCGTCTCCGGAGAGATTCATAAAGTTGTTGCCCAGTACGTCGATGTTGAGGGTGAGATCTTCGTCGTCCCAGTCTGATACCTCGATCAAGATGGACTCGTTGCCCTGAGTGTCGCGGAAGGTGTTGTTCTCGATTCGGGATCTAACGATGATGTCACCGTCGTCGGCATCGGAATCGGAGTCTCCGTGCTGCCAGATGTCCGCTGTGTTGGAACTGATAAAGGTATTCCCGACAAGGTCGAAGGTGGACTCGATGAGATAGGCATCATCACTGTCGTTGTCGTAGGCGAAGTAATGTTCAGCGGCGACATCATTATCGGAAAAGGTGTTGTCTCGAATGTCGGTCTTGAATTCGATGTTCCCGCTATCGTGATCGACGACCTCAATGGTAATACCGGTGTCGTTGCCGGTGAAGCTGTTCCCGAAGATGTCGTATCCTGAGCCGATGTCGGCAGCCTCCTGGATTTCAACTAGAACTGCTTCATTGGTAAAATTGTCTAGCTGGTTACCGGATATAGTCAGGTTAGTTTTTCCTCCTTCGAGGAGTTGATAAATCCCGTATCGCCCCCCGAGGAGCTTGTTATTTTCAATCGCTCCGGTCAAATTGCTGTAATCGGTAGTGATGTCGATTGCTGTAATAAGTCCAGCAGTAAACGTGTTGTCCGAAATCAATATCGAATGGGTTCCCCCATCATCGAAATCGAGGTTGATCGCATTTGGGTTCGAAATATTTGCCACGCTATTAAAAGTATTACAGATAATGGTGGTGCTTCCAACGTTATCGATATTGATATTGAGCAGTGGGCTGGCTCCTTGGTCAATCGTGAAGCCACTCAGCGAAAATACGGGCACGTCAGTGATGACGAAACCGCCATTAAGTGTCGGCTGGGCTCCAAAAGCGAACCTCTTTCCGCCCTGAGCTGCCACCCCTTCTTCGCTGCCCCAGATACGAACGGAGTTTCCGGAATCGACGACGTCTTCCGAATAAATAATTCCGTTTCCGGTGACAAAGACGGCGCCATTATCGGCGAATCGCATGCCGGCAGTATTGACACCGTTTTGAATCGTGTCTGTTGGATCTTCAAACGACCCTGTTCCTGCGGCCGCGCCGTTGACGTTGTCTACAAAAACGACTGAATCGTTGCTCGTGGTGATTCCATTAGTGACATCATTTCGAAGAAAGGTTTCTTTGCGTGCCGCTACGACCTCGAAGGGATCCGAGATGTCGGTCTGAACTCTAGACGGTCGTGAAACTAGCTCCATCATCCTTGCGCGAGCATCACGTCTGATGGTTCCCACAGGGAGGGCGGCATGAGTCCAATAGCTAAATGGCAGCGAACTGCCGGCGGTAGAAGGTCGTGGGTTCTCCCTGCGGAAAAGACTTCCGACCGTTCCCTGAAACGCATTAGGGCCATCCTGAATAGGAACATTCACCCGGAATCCGAAAGTCCAGTTGTCGCCGGTAATTTCGCGATCCTCGTAATACGCTGCCTCCAGGGCCAGTCGTGGAGAGACGTGCCACTCTGCCCGGCCGCGCCCCCCTTTGAGATCGTTTCCGTATCCGCCCTGATAGTTATAGTAACCAGCGAAAAGTCTTACTTCGGTGAATTGGTCAAGATAAGGAACGAGAACACCGACCTCCATATCGAGTCCTTCAGACGCCTTTTCAAGTTGCTGGTAAACCTGAGTGATGTTTCTGATTTGATTGGTTTGGGTGAACGGCTGTTTGATCGTGAATGCCTCGCCGTAAGGGTCTCCGAAAACGGTCTCATTTGTCGCTACCTGAGTGTTAGTGTTGAATGAATTGGCAACTTGCGAGGCTCCTTTCGGGATGAAGTAGTTAAAGCGAAAATCGTACCGGTCGGTCAGGACCTCGACTCCGAAACCGAATTGGTTGAAATCATTCCCACGCAGGGATTCGAACCGATCGTAAAAAAGATTTCCGCCAATGACTAGATCCCAAGCGGAAATGTACTGCCGCGCTCCCAGTCCAAGACTGAAGCTGGGATCAACGTTGCTCGTAAAGCCGAACTCCGGGGCGAGGAAAAGAAGGGCGTTCTCATCTCCAGCCAGTGGAACCATAAATCCTACCGAGCCTTGTCGATAGTCGTCACCCGTATTGAAGTCGAAGATCACGTGAGGATCCCAGTGCGCGTTAGTAGAGGAATTATCATCTACAGTGGACTTTTGAGGAGTCTGAGCAGAGAGAAATGCGTGGGCAAACATAAGTAAGCACACAAGAGCAAACGGACGGGTAAACGGACGGGTAAACGGACGGGTAAACATGATAGGCGGTTGAAACCGCGCCGATAATTTGCTAAATTGTCTTGGATGTCAACAGAGAATAGTCGTTAAGCTTGCCCTATTTAAGGGGGGATGCGGAACCAATCTTCTTGCGAAAGGGGTGCAAATACTCCCTGTTCGACTGTCAGCGTTTCATGAACAATCTTTTTGTTAGTTCTTTTTTATGGTGCCGGAGAAAGTTCGGCCAACCGGTCGATGGAGCATCGCTGGGGCTTTTTCGTATTCTGTGGGGAGTTCTTATGGTTTGGGAAGGTGTCAGAAAATTGCCAAAGGCGACCGGCATCTACTCGCCTGACTATTTTCATTTCAAATATTCGCTGACTCCTTTTGTGGAGCCTCTTCCCGCCAATTGGATGGTAAGCGCTGAGATCTGGATCATGATCATCGCGGCCGTGATGGTGACCGTTGGTTTTGGCTTCCGGTTTTTCAATACCTTGTTCGCCGTTATTTTTACGCATCTTTTTCTGATCGAGAAAGTTTACTATAACAACCATTTCTATCTGACTTGTCTCATTGCGTTCATGCTCAGCCTCACTGCGGCGGATCAGTGCTATTCGGTCAAATCGATGATCCGCCGTTCGAAAGGGAATGTTCCCTTCTCAGTTCCGGCCTGGAATCTTATTGTGCTTCGAATGCAGGTGTTAATTGTGTATTTCTTTGGCGGCGTTGCAAAACTCCAGGGAGACTGGCTCCAGGGAGAGCCTCTCAGACACTGGTTAGGCTCAAAGCCAAAAGAAATGATCGGCGCCCCTTTGAGTTGGTTCCCTGAGATCCTCAAACAGGAGTGGTTCGTTTGGTCCCTCAGTTACGGTGGCTTTTTCTTCGACCTGCTTATCGGCTTTTTCCTCTGGAACCGGAAAACTTTTTGGCCTGCAGTAGCTGTTGTCGTGATGTTTCATGTCTTTAATAACGCGCTCTTTAAGATAGGGCTGTTTCCGTTCATCGGGATTTCCCTTCTAGTGTTGTTTTTCGAGCCGCACTGGCCGCGACCTATTCTCGCGAAGATTCCCGGTCTGGAAAAACATTCAGGGGCTTTCCGGGGAAAGAAAAAACAAGATTCCGGAGCGAGCGAGACGTTATCGGGCGCGACTAAGCTGGCTTCGGTAGGGCTAACCTGGTTTGTCCTGGCTTACTTTTTCGTGCAGTTCCTTCTTCCATTCCGCACAATATCATACGGCGGTAATCCCAGTTGGGCTGAGGTTGGGCACTATTATTCGTGGAGGATGATGCTTCGCGACAAGGATGCCTATCTGAAGTTCGTTTTCAATCCATCTGAAGCGGAGAAGATTCTCGAAAAACTGCCTCCGGAGGAAATGCCTAATATCGGAAAGAGTCACCTCCAGAAGATGGTCAAGAACCCTCACATGATTCTTCAATATGCCCACGCTCTCGACGATACGTTTGAAGAGAATGGTCTGGAAGGGGTCGAAATTCGGGCCGTCTCGATCGCCTCCCTCAACGGTCGGCCATTTCAACTGATGATCGATCCCTCTGTCAATCTCGCGGAGGCCTCCTACGGGTTCTTTGAAGTCCCGGGGTGGATCGTGCCGCTAGAGCAGGATAAGCGTCCCGGGAAATATCCTGACTCAGTAGAGGAGCGGCGAGGAGCGATTAAGAAAGTATTTGATTCGGAGGTCAGCCCCATCATCTCAAAGATTCCGAAAAAAGCGTTCAGTAAACCGATTGAAGAACTGTTGCCAAAGGAAGAATCGTTGCCAAAGGAATAGGTGCTTTTTGAAGGACTTCGGCGTGATCTGCGGCGCTGGGAGGATTTTCGAGCGAAGCTAGTATTCTCATCTGAATTTCAAGCACGCCCGCTGAACACTAGCTCCAGAAATTTTCGGAACGAAGCGGTCGCAAAATGGAGCGACGATCCCAATCGTTCAGCTCGGTAGATGCTGGGCGAGTGTCCGAGGGAGACGTGATAGAGATAGTCTTCGGTCTCTCCAAATCGGATCATGGGTTCAGCGCAGGCGCAGGCATCGTCAATGAGAATCCATTGGGCGAGCGGGAGAACGGGCCAGATTTCTCCACGTTGAGCCTCGAGTCCATCTGACTGCAATAGGTATGAGCGGATTTCTTCTGGGATGTTCCGATCATTTTCAGTTTCCCACTTGTGAATCGCCACCTCAGCAACCGGAGGGAAGAACGATGCATCGATCTTTCCCTTTTTTGCTGCTGTGAGTTCGGTCAGGGTGATGATGTCTTTTTTTCAGAGTGCTGACATGGGGAATAGATACGAAAAAACCGGCAGTTTGCACTGCCGGTTTTTCGAAATAAGTGAGTTCTTAGATTGCTTCAGCGAATCTAGGCAAACAGATCCAGAACCGGTGCCCCTTTGTGAGCCACCGTAAACGGACGCTTGCTTGGGCTGATCCAACGGAAGCCCCATCGCATAGGCAACGGTTGCATTGAAATCCTGAATCTTAACCGCGTTCTCAACGACGTTCTCACCGCCTTCGTCGGTTTTTCCGTATTTGATCCCGCCTTTGAAGCCTCCGCCGACCAATACCGAACTGAATGCTTTTGCACCCCCTCAATCCCGCTAGGACCGACGCACCGATAAGAACTCCTTGAAAAAGCAAACTCCAATCAATAAGCGGGCTAAAAGGAAGATCAAACAGGGTTGAGTCTCTGACTTGATAGGGTTGAATGAGAAGCCAGCCGACCACGGGCGTCGTTGTGGTGGAGCCTAAGCCGTTTCAGAAATTACAGAAAGGATGCAATCGGCCACTGAAAGAGGCGTTTTGGCCCAAAGGACCCGTTAAGCCTTTCAGCCTATAGCCGCGCCTAGTTATTGGCTCGAGCTGGCTTGATTTGGCCCAGTTATTATTGATTGATTGGAGTTTGCTTTTTCAAGGAGTTCTTATCGGTGCCTCGGTCCTAGCGGGATTGAGGGGGTGCAGCTGTGACGGGAAGTAACAGGGCGCAGACGGCGAAAAGGCATGTGAGAATGCGTGTGAAAATAGTAGGTGTTTGCATCGCTTAATGAGTGTGGTGTGCTGTAAGGGTGGGCTACAATGGTAAAGCGCTGAGAGCCTGTCAAGGCGTTGTCGGGAGCCAACGTAGATTGCGAAACTGTGGCGCGGCACCTTGCCATTTGCCTGTGCCAACGAGACGCCTTTTGCCGCCATTTTTTGGGGTCAGGTATTCGGATGGCCCAAGGCGCAGCTCCTTGATGTCTTGCCAAGAGGCGAGGGCGCTACCGTCGGCATCAAGAAAGTCGGTAGGGGACAAGGTGATCGGCTGCCAGTCGGTGCAGCCAGCGAGCTTGATCTCTGCAATATGTTTATCGAGGCCAAGGATGATTTTGTTGGCCTGTTCAGAGCGAATATCAATGGCGAGCTTCACGTCTTTTTGATCTTTAGGCGCTGACCAGAGCGGGTGGTAAAGCTTGTGGGTTTTGCGTGCCCACTCTGACGGCTTGGTGGTGAACCACTCTTTTTGCCAATTGCTTGCGAAGCTTTCGATCACGGGGCTTGCTTGGAGAGTGGCTTTGACTCCTGCCTGTTGCAATTGAGCAGGACTGACGATTTTCAGTAAAGTGGAAAGGTTGAAGTTCTTGGTGGTGTAGCGGCCGTAGTAGTAGCCAGCACCGGTAATCGGCTGATCGAGGGCATAGAGCACATTGGCGTAAACCCAGAGGGGTTTGTCCGTTGTGGAAATTGGCAGGTTTGCAGACCAGACGCCGTCTTTGCCAGTGGCTTGCGCATGCGCGTGATGCCAGAACTGGTTGATGTGGTTATGCATGTCGCCACTGACTTCACCCTGCTGGGTGTAATAAATATCGATGGCCATAATGGGCTTTGAGGTGTCTGGCCTGATTGCGAAGTGAGGTAGTCCGGATTCGGTCTTCAGGGTCAGTGTGCTGGCAGGATTGGCTGGCCATTGGAAAGCCCCCTTCAGGTGCTGGTCAAACCAAAGCTGGGTGGCGACTTCGTTTTCTGGCAGGTCCTTGTGGTTGATGTGTGCCGAGCAGGTGACCCGCCAATTTTGCGTGCCTAACTTGTTACTCAGTTCTTGGGTGGTGGTGATGAGGTCCGAGATACGGCCGTGGAAGTCATTAGCGGGGCTTAGAAAAATAGTCGGGCAGCTGATGTTTTTCAGGTTAGCGGGGTCACTGACGGTATTGAGATAGAGGGCATCTTTTTTGGTGCGATCACTGATGCCTCCGCATGAGGGGGCGGCTGCCTTGACCCGTTTGTCAGAGCCGGCGGTGAGCACAGTGAGCTTGCCCCCCATGGAGTGGCCGTAGACACCGAGCTTGTTGGCGTCGACTTGGGCTTGCTGCTCGAGGAAGGTGAGTGCGCGGCGTGCGGCCAGGGTGCAGAGAAACCAAGCGTTGTTACGCGGCGAGGCAACGGGGTCCAAGCTCCAGTCATAAGCTGGTAATTGAGTGAAGGCATCTTTGTCCCTTTTACTCGGTGCGTGGTAGGCATCGAGTGCACCCCAGTCGGTGGTGATTTTATAATGAGGGTCTTCTTTTTTGTTGTCCCAGAAAAGTTTCACTTCGTGAGGGCTGACACGATAGTCGGGAGCGGAGATGCGGCCGGCCCATGCGATGGAGATGGTTGCGTAACCGCGCTTGGCGTTAGTGAGCACGGCTTGGTAATCGGCGTATTGGCCACCACCGTGGATCTGAACCAGTCCGGGAATCTTGCTGCCCGCGTCACTCATCGCTTTAGGATAGCCATAGACGGCAGCCATCATCGATTTTTGCCCTTTGAAAATACCGATGCGGTAGCGCAGGACTTTGAGAACGACACCGTCTTCTTCCCATTCCTTGAGAATCTCGGTGTCGAGGGGCTCGGCGCGCGGGTCGAAGCCAGTCCACATGGCTTGAGCATCCTGCGGTACTTGATTATTTTTCAGGGGCGGCAGAGTTTCAGCGATGCTGTTTGCTATCAGGCAGCTTGTAGCCAGTAAAAAGAGCGTTAGTAGATGTTTCATGATGTGCTGAGCTGTTATCTATGCCGCCGTCCTGCCACCATAGAGATCTATAAGGTTACGAGAAACAAACGCGATTCTTGCACACCATGTTGAGCAATCTTATTATGGCGGCCCCTTTCCGCAGATGTACAGACACAGGCGTGCAGACGGGGAAGTTGTGGGAAGTCGGCCAGAGCAAGATATTCCCTGGCTGTGCTGATTGATTGGAGTTTGCTTTTTCAAGGAGTTCTTATCGGTGCGTCGGTCCTAGCGGGATTGAGGGGGTGCAAAAATGGATCGTTTGAAGAGTAAGGGGCTAAAAAGGAGGGAAGCAATGGCAACTCGCAACCAGACCAAGACAATCGGGCCAAACTCAGGAGCGGCCACCCGCATAAAAAGAAAGGAACCACCCCAAATCGCCGAAAGTAGAATCAGTTTGAAGAAATCCAGTAAACTCATCTACAGAAATTGGAACCCTAGCTTTATTTGAGAGATTTACACCCACGAAGGATGGGTAGATCAAGAACGATAGCACTCCATGCCTTGGGCCCAATTGATTTGGTAACACTTCGAGACTTATTTCTCTTGATGGTGGAATAAGTTTTTAGGGGGCATTCGACACTTTTAATTTTCCGGTGGAATCCTTCGGTAATGCTACTGGCTTTGCTGAAATCCCACTATTTCATTGAGGCCGCTCAAACCCGCCCGGGACCGGTGCCTCGATGAAATTTCTTAGAAAAGCAATTCCTATCAGTCAGAGAACAGTCCCCCAAGCCCGGTCGCACATCCCGAATCGAACCGTAGCGTTCCATCGGATCATACTTGCACCCCATCCAACCCGAGGGCCGCAAGCGGCTTGAATTTTGCCCTTGAATAAGCAAATTCCTATCATTCATTTGTCCCGACCAATGAGCGCAATTCCGCTCTCAATCCTTGATATCACAAAATTTTCGGGTGGCAGCTTCGTTGAGCGATTGATCAATTCTTTTAGATTGGCTCGTTCGCATGGGCCGATATAAATCCCAGTCTCCGAATTCATATCTGCCGTGACAATTTTAAAATCCGTTCCACAGGCTTCATCGAGATACAGCTTTAGAAATGAGGCCACATCCCGGTAATACCTCCCCTGGCTATTCGGGATCACCAGTGGAACCAGAGCTTTCCCTTCACGAGCGATAATGAGGCCAGACTTTTCTGCTGTCTTCTTCAAGACCACCGGAGTCAAGCCGCGCGAGAGGTGGGGACTCTCGATGATTACTGATTCCATTTCCGGACCGCGTTTCCACGAATCTTCGCTGAACGCGGAAATCGTATGAAGAATGGACAGGAAAACCCCAGCAAACAATACCAATCGAACGTTTGTAATCATGAGGATTCAACTGACTGCCGGGAAATTGCTTTTTCAACCAGGATGTTTGATTGCTGGCGGGTAGCCGTTTGCGATTGCTTAGAGTTGGAAGTTTTGACTCCGGATGGCTGGAGATATTCGGCCCTCACTGTTTACGGCGGAGATCTCGAAGGCGTAAGTGCTGCCGGGAAGCAGCTGCCGCCCGAGTTCGAGGCTAGGGGTAGAATCAAGCGTCTGGATTGTCGCGTAGGGAAGGATATCGGTTTCGGTGAATGCCGGGCCGGGTTTGATGAGGATGGGGGTGACGCGGTAGGTCCTGGCGTTCGGCGATGGGGTCCATGTCAGATTGCCTTTGACCATTGCGATGTCGGTCGGTGTGGCCAAGTCCCGGGCTTCGGTCGCCTTCGGCGCGATCCGGACGTGCCAGGCGTTGATACGGCGACTGGATGGGGTTGTGATGAGGATTTCGTCCGGGCCTGCAATGGAAGCGCCCACGTTGCCTCCGCTTAAACTGGTGATGATGTGCGCCGGGCTCCAAAGACGTCCTGTGCCATCGCCGGAGAGATAGAGTCGGCAGTGATTCTTGCTCAGCGCGGTGAGCAGGGTGAGCGTGCCGTTGGGTAAGAGATGAAGAGTCGGTAGTTTGCCGGCGAAGGGGAGGACTTCTGGCGCACTCCAGGTGGTCCCAGCGTCGGTCGAACGCAGGGACACAAGGTGTGACTTGGCTGTGCTTCCGGTACGCACGATGGCGAGCATCGCGCCGTCGCTGGTGGGCGATATCGAGGACTCCAACCAGGGAGTGGTGATTACGGCTCCGGCTTTGATCATCGCAACGGCAGTAGTGATGACGGAACGCGTCGTCCAGTGGCGGCCGTGATCCACACTGCTGAGGAGTACGGCGCTGTTGCCGCTCTTGCTCCAGGTGTAGGCTGGCATGAGGAGAGTTCCATTTTCCTCCTCAACAATGTGTGGCAGGGGGCGCGCGATGACTCCGACCGTCGGTGGGCATTGGATGAGCGCATTCTCCGTGGTCCATGTTTGACCACGGTCCTTCGAAAATCCGATCTGATAGGCGTCGGACGGCACGTCCGCTGGCGTGACTTCACGACGCTTTTTCGAATCGGGCACCCAATGGAGACCCATTGCGATTAGGTCACCGTTAGCTAGCCTGTCGGCCCAAAGGTCGATCATCTCGGGCATAGGCCAGTCATCCCGACCTCGCGTCCAGGCAGTGTTACCTTCAAGTAAAGATGCCGAGCTCGTGCCGGCAGAGCCGCCGAAGTCATCCGGGTGATTTGGGTACAGGAGCAGGGTCCAGTCGCCTGCGTGCACCGGATGGCCGCCGCCAGTGATGCCCTTGTGTTCGACTACCGTGGCGCGCGGCGCGACCACGACTTCGAGTTCGGCGGCCGGGAGCAGGCCGGCGAATGCGAAGCAAAGGAGAGGGAACAGGCGACTGATAGGGAATTTTTTTTTCAATCTTGATGTTCGAATGCTGGCAAAAGCTAAGGGTAAACTGGAAAAACAGCAATTTGAATCCGACATGTTTAAAGTGGTGTTGGGAGTGTGAAAAATTTACTATGATCGAACTGATTTCAGGCCTCTCCTGTCATCTTCGGCTCCGTTGAACCGGAGTTGCTTTCAAATAAGCAAGCAGATCGAGAATCTGTTCTCGGTTGAGCGTGTTGATCAATACCGGAGGCATCGGCGAAACTTTCGAGGGCGTCGCCTTCACAATCGTGGCCCGGTCGATTTCGACAGAAGAAATTAGGGACAGGCCCCGAGGGATTCTACGCCATAACCGAAGAAGGAACTCGACCGCTGCTTGGCGAATGATGGCAGTCTATCGTCCTGCCCCCATGTCTTACAGGAATTGTCTGGTGGTGCATTCATCAAAACACCGTATTGGTCGCGGGTCTTCTCTTTGACCGCGGCCTGATTCTCCAGGTAATGCCCTTATACGAATATGATTAATCCATTGCCTTTTCTTGTTCTGCTGATTATGACCATCACCACCGGTTGGTCGAGCGGCGGGGAAAAGTTGAATGTACTATTTGTAGCGGTCGACGATCTCCGCCCGGAGTTAGGTTGTTATGGAGCGGAATTGGAGACGCCTAACTTTGACCGACTCGCCGCTTCGGGAATGTCGTTTAACCGCGCCTATTGTCAGCAGGCAGTCTGCGGTGCCTCCCGCCTTTCCATTATGGGCGGGCTGTATCCTACGCTGACGAAGGAACAATCTTTCCACGTCGATGGTTGGCGAAAAAGAAATCCCGATTTACTGACGATGAACCAGCACTTCGGTAATCAGGGTTTTGAAACGATCGGGCTTGGGAAAATTTATCACGATAGCGGTTTCTCCGGAGTCGATCAAGATAACTGGAAAACCTGGCTCTATCAGGGCGCTCCGGAATACGCTCTCGAAGAGAATCGTAATGCCCTCGAAAAATCCCTTTCCGCCGGGAATGGGGACGGACACGATTCTCCGAAAGGGCCTTCTACGGAAATGGCAGATGTTCCAGACGATACCTATACTGATGGTATGCGTGCGACCCGCGCAGCCCAGGTCCTTGGCGATCTCGCCAGGGAAGAGAAGCAGTTCTTTTTCGCTGTGGGGTTTTCCAAACCTCACCTTCCATTCGTGGCGCCGAAAAAGTATTGGGACCTGTATCAGAGAAGCGATTTTTCAATGCCGCCGAATAGCGGGATTCCTCCAGGCTATCCGCCGTATGCAGCGAACCTGCCTGCTCATGAGCTAAAGGCGTATTCCGATGTCGGAGGAACAATGCCTACCGAGTTCGATGACGAGATGAATCAACGGTTGTTACATGGTTACGCGGCCTGCACCAGTTATGCCGATGCCAACCTCGGAGTCCTTCTCGATGCGCTGGAGAGCCACGGCCTGGAAGACAATACGATTGTTGTGATGTGGGGAGATCACGGTTGGAAACTGGGAGATCACTCCAGCTGGTGTAAACACACCAATTTTGAATGTGATACCCGGGTCCCTTTGCTGATGCGAATCCCCGGTGGTCAGAAAGGCGTTACGACCAATCGGATCGTTGAGTTGATCGATCTATACCCGACGCTGTGTGATTTGACGGGTATCGCAATTCCGGCTCATTGTCAGGGACGGAGCTTTAAACCTGTCCTCGAAGATGCCGAGGCAGAACACCGGAGGTTTGCCTACAGCACCTATCCAGCCCGAAAAGAGATTGGCCACAGTGTGCGTTTTGGTGACTTTCGATATACCGAGTGGCACAAAGCTGATGGCACAAAATCCGCTCGGGTTTTTACGGATCTAAAAGCCGATCCCGGAGAGGTGACTAACTCGGTCGACGATCCAAAGTACCAGGCAACGGTCGCAGCGGCGGAAGGTTATGTCCAGAAAGCCATTGAAGTCGCGATGAAGCCTGCTGGCGGCACAAGCGGCAGTGGGAATGCCAATCGAGGAGGCCAGGCGGGCGTCGATCTTCCCGCATTGAAAGCTGCAGTAAGAGATCGCTTCAAGCTCGGAGTTGGTACCAGCGTCACTACCTTCGACAACCCTGAAGACACCGCACTCCTCGCAAAGCATTTTGATATCGTGACTCCGGAGAACTGCATGAAATCAACCAAGGTGCAGAAACAGGAAGGCGTCTTCGATTTCGAAAAGGCGGATCGAATCGTTGACCTTGCGGAAAAAAACGGGCTCGAAGTGGTCGGGCACTGTCTCGTTTGGGCCCGGCCCGGTACCACTCCTCCGTGGTTCTTCAAAGATGGTGATGAAACCGTTTCCAGAGAAAAACTGCTGGAGCGATTAGAAACTCATATTCACACCGTGGCGGGTCGCTACAAGGGACGGGTAAAAATGTGGGATGTCGTCAATGAAGCCCTTGCTGATAGAGATGACGAATACCTCCGTGACATCGAGTGGAATAATATACTGGGTGAAGAATTTCTGGTGAAAGCTTTTCAGTATGCAAAAGAGGCGGATCCCGACGCCCTGCTCGTCTACAATGACTACCGGTGTGATCATCCCGGTAAACTGAAAAAGCTGGTGCGATTGATCAAGTCAGTCAAAGAGCAGGGCGGGCCGATCGAAGCGCTCGGTCTGCAGGCTCACTGCGAGTTTGGTAAAATTCCATTTGAAGGTATTGAAAATGCGATGGCGGAAATGAGGAAGCTGGGAGTTAAGATCGTCTTTTCCGAATTGGATATGGATGTCACAACGCGGGCCCGCTGGTATTACGACGAAGGAAAATATCGCGAGGAGATGAAAAGCTGGGATCCGTATCCGACGGTGCCACCCGACGAGATCCTCAACAGCCAGGCGGATCAATACTCAAAGCTCTTTTCATTAATTTTGGAAAATTCCGACGTCGTGGAGCGAGTCACCTTCTGGAATCTTCACGATGGGCATAGTTGGCTCAACTACTGGCCCTGGACATGAACAAATCATCCGCTTCTGTTTGATCGCGAGAGGAAAGCCAAGCCTGCTTTTCATGAGGTTCATCGTACGCTTAATAAGGCCGTGAAGTAGCTGGTGAAAGAAGTTCGGATCCATTCAGTCAGGCACTAGCTTGCGGGACTTCGTGTTGGCTTTCCCTGCGCGGTCGCCCTAGCTGTGTCCTCCAAGCAACTAAGCCCAAAAGCAAACTCCTAGCAGCAATTTGCCCTAATTGATAGGAAGGGGAGGTGGGCAATGACGCTGACTTTCAAATTTGGCGGGATAGTCATGAACGGGGATTGAGGTGGACGGGACTTGAACCGGCACACGGTTTTGCCAGCATCGGATTGTTCTCCCGGCAACGCTGGGCTGACGTAATGCGGGCAAGGCAATCACTCCTTATGCTTCAGTTTCTCGGGGGCACTACACACATATAGCATAGCAATGCTTTTGAGTCTCAGCTGTCCAGTTCCAGGAGACACATCAAAAGGGGGGGCGCTCGAAGAGTCGGAACAGGCAAAGGTGAAATGCCCTGGAAAAATGTTGCCTGGGTATTTGAAGAGCCTGGTGGTCAGCCGTCCGGCAACAAAGAAACCCACCATTGAAAAGGGAAAATCGGGACTATTCGAATTTTTTGACACTACGCGATACACACAATTAAAGATCAGGGACAGCAAATTTCCCTTCATTCCGATTACGAGAGAATTTCACTCAACGCCTGCGTGCTGTCTGAAAAACTATCGACTGGGACATCGATCTGCTGAAGCAATGTCAGGAGAAGATTCGACATTGGAACCTCTTGTCCAAGTTTAAGATGTTGACCGTTCCTGAGCCCGATGGCCTTGCCACCTGCGGTTAGCATGGGACAATTATTGTTGTTGTGTGTGTTGCTATTACTGGTGCCATACAAGACAACTGTGCGATCCAGCAAACTCCCGGTTCCTTCTGAAGTGGATTTCATCCGGTCGAGAAAACGCGAGAGTTGTTGAGCAAGAAATTGATCCCATTTCCCAAGGGCCTCGGCTCCGCCCTTTTTGTTCCAGCCATGAGCAAGCCCGTGCATGTTTTTGGGCATTCCCAACAGTTCCGGAAATTTACCGGCAATGGAAGTCGCCCCATTCATGTTTCCGATCTGGTAGGTCGCGACCCGAGTTGAGTCGGTCTGAAATGCAAGATACATCAAATCATACATCGTGCTGATGTACTCAGCCGGCGTATTTTCATCAGCGTCGAGGAAAAGCCCGGTGGGATCGACATCGGGCTTCGGAACATCAAGCCACGACTCAGAACGCTCGACTCGCTTTTCGATGGAACGCACCGACTCCAAATATTCGTCGAACTTTTCCTGATCCTGTTTACCCAGCTTACCCCTTACCGTTTTCGAGTGCTCGTAGACGAGATCGAGCATGCTGGCTGAGTTGGCCAACTCGCGCCGCTGACGATTCAGCGAATCCGAATTCACTCCGAAAAACCGATCGTAGATAATTCTCGGTTTATTCAACGCCGGGATCGGTTGACCAGTCCTCCCAAACGATAAAGTGCTAGACCGCGTCGGTTCTCCAACACCACCGTCAGTCGATAGAACCAACGACCGGTAACGAGTAGACGCACCAAAAGCATCCGCTGCGATCTGGTCAGCCGAAACGGTATTCTTAAGTTGCCCGGGTTTGAGTTCTGCACCGGTTAGGAAAGTATCAGCGGTGTCGTGGCCTCCCATTTTTCTCACTTTGAGATGGGAGAGACCTTCAATGATGGTAATATCATCCCGGTGAACCTCCAGCGACTTCAAGCTGTCATTGAATTGAAAATCTCTCCCGCCCTCGCCGTTTGGAAACCAACGCCAGTTTGATCCTTCGGCGCCCTCCTTAGCTAGACTGGCTCCATACGGAAAATAGATACTGCAAAATCGACTTGGAAGAGTCGCCGCTTTTTCGACTCCCATACACTCAAGAAACGGAAGACCAAGAGATGCGCCCGCGCCGCGAAGAAACGTTCGTCGATTGAAATGCCAGGATTTTTTCATATCAAAAGTTTATTTGGTGGAAAACAGTTCACTCTCCACAATTCGATTGATGAGATAGTTGAGGCGAAAATCGCTCGCCGCGAAGTCAGACGCTATCTCATCAATAGCCTCCTCGTCAGTGAATTCAAGTGAGCGCCCCAGCGCATAGCTGGTCATTCGGGAGGTCAGAGCCCGCGCGAATTGTTCCCTCTTTTGATCGACGAGATACTTCTTCAGTTCCGACATCCCGTTGACCTCGATACCGCCGGGAAGTTCGGACGTGGCATCAACCGGCAGCTCTTCCCAGGATTCCCTCTTCTTTGCATTAGGCACCTTCCTTCGGATTTGGTCACGCCATTTCCCAACCGCGTCAAAATTCTCCATGGCCACACCCCAGGGATCTATCCCGCGGTGACAGTCGGCGCAGGACGGATCTTCCCGGTGCGCCTCCAACTGCTGCCGCACTG
Organism: Verrucomicrobiales bacterium; assembly: GCA_028047635.1. GTDB lineage: Bacteria > Verrucomicrobiota > Verrucomicrobiia > Verrucomicrobiales > DEV007 > Arctic95D-9. The sequence goes on along the minus strand of JAOFXR010000039.1, from coordinate 3,039 downwards.
AAAGCCGCGCCATATCCGGGCTTTCCCCATTCAGCTCAGGAACATTGGGTGGAGGCGGCGCAGGAGGATCATCAAGGATTCTTTCTCGAAGCCAAACAGCCCGAAGGATGGGGTGCGAATCCTCACCAGTCGAATTACCCAGCATGATAGAAGCTTGTGTGAGCAGGCCTCCCCGTGGGTCATCATGGCTGAGTTTTACTGACTCAAATGTCGATCCTCTGGGGCCTTTTTCTAATCCGTAGTGTCTCGATAACGACTCATTCACGACGATGAAATCGGAGTCGAGAAAGTTCAGTGCACTAAGGTCCCGACAAAGTATTTCCGAGAAAAACGCTCGAGTCTCCTCCTGCATCTCCGCCTTAAGTAAAACATCAAAATCTTCGTAGTATTCCGGATTCACCGCGACTCGGTCAACGCTACCCAAATCCAGCCACTGATTAGTAAATTGAGTAACGAACCGCCCAGCTCTTGGATCCCGAAGGAGACGTGCCACTTCGGCTTTGAGAACTTCAGAATCGGAAAGCTGCCCAGCCTCAGCCTTTTCAAAAAGCGCGGAATCAGGCATAGTGCTCCAGAGAAAATAGGATAACCGCGAGGCCAATTCGTAATCGGACAAGCTGCGCTTCTCTTCTCCTCCCGGTTCAACGAGGTAAAGAAATTCAGGCGAGACTAGGACCATCGCCATAACTTCACGAATCGCAATTTCAAACCGATCAACCGTAGGTCTGATTTTTCTGTAGTAGCTCATGAGGACATCGACCTCACCTTTCTCAACTGACCGACGAAAGGCCCGCTCCATAAACCGGGTAATAACGGCTGTCACATATTCCGACTCATTAGTGTTTCGAAGCGGAGATTCAAACAAGATCTCCTCGTGATAATTAGGAGGCCAACTTGAATAAACAGGGGCAATGAATTCAAAGGACTCCACTACTACTTTGGGAAAGTCAGGGTCCTCGACGTAGATTTTCACCTTCTTTGCCTTCTTTGCCTTCTTTGCCTTCTTCTCATTCTCGACTTCTTTCTCAACGGTTTGAATCGATTCGAACTTCTCACCATCATCATATTCATTCGTAATCCAGGCCATCATCCCCGGGAATTTACTTTGGCCTCGGCTCTGAATCGGAAAACGCTCGATTCGTTGCCTGAAGACAAATTCCGTAACCTCTTCGCTAACGACATCGACCATCCCAACATCTTCTGCCGGCGCTTGAGTATCGGCACGATAGCCGAAGCGAACTTTCATTCTCGGAAAACCCTTTCCCTCAACCAGTTCAGCTCTCGCCCTCACACGGATCTCGAATTCACCCTCGTCGGGGAAATTCTCCATACGCGCAACGAACGCGTTCCCCCGGCCGACACGATTCGAAAAATCGCCCTTCTTGTCTGTCGTAGTCTCACTTGATTGGTGCCTGTGAATCTCAGGGGCATCACCATTTATAATCGCATGACGAAGCCCTTTTCTCGCCGCATCGAGATAAAATTCCAGCTGTAGCGGTGACATCGTCAGAGATGCACCGTTATTTTTAAAACCCTCCGATGAAACACTGTCGGGAGGAAGATTCGAGAAATAATCGAGATCAACGCCAAGGAGATCCACCATCGTATTTTGATACTCGAACCGATTCAAGCGTCGGACCACGACTCGCCCACTCGTGCTACTCAACGCCGCTACGACTTCGTCAATCTGTCCTTGAATCCAACCCGTCAACACGGTCCTTTCTTCAGATGAGAGCGGAGGCTCATCCTCCGGCGGCATCTCTCCCAAGTGGATTACATCCAGGGCGTCATGCCAAGTTTCGGCCGCCGCGCGATCCTTGATCAAGTTCGTGGAAAGAGTATCAAACCGTATTTTCGACTTCTGTTTCTCCGGCCCATGACACTTGTAGCAATGCTCCTCAAGTACCGCCCGGACTTCCGGCGGCAGTGTCTCCGCCTGCAAGAGAGGAGAAAGCAGTATCAGTAAAGCGATCAATCCAAGCGCGCCTCTCGCCGGCAATGAATTGAGGGCATCCAAGGTCCCGGATAGGTTGATAATGCTGGTGCTCCTCATTTTACTAAGATCGGAAAACCTATCCATATCGATTGCCGCGGCAAGTCCGCATCAAGGTAATCTCCATGAACTATCGGAACAGCCCTGCGGAAACCCGGGGCTTAATATCCCGCCGCTCAAAGGCAGCCCGGCCGATCACGAAACCGGTCAGTCCAATGCCTACGAGCCAGATGGTTTGTTCAGCGAACTGATACCGGGGAATGTCCCCTTTGAGCAGGAGCAGCCAGGCTTTCATTCGGGGAGTGGTGAAAAACTCACGGAAAGGGTCGAAGGCGGGAAGAGGGATCGCCGCAAGGACGCTATCAGCAACACAAATAGCGACAGTCAGACTTATATTGATTGGAAATTGCTTTTACAAAGATTTTTTATCGGGGCGTCGGTCCTGCCGGGTTTGAGGGGGTGCAAAAATCCTTGAAAAAGCAAATTCCTATGAGTTGATTTCAAGCCAAACCGACGTTGATTATCGGCATGAAACGGCTCCTCATCCTCCAGCAGCTGCTGGCTTTCTCCACCTGCGTATTCGCCGCTGAAATCGCGGTTCCCGGCGACTTCCCAACGATCCAGGCCGGCATCGACGCAGCCAAACCCGGCGACCTCGTCCTCGTCGCCCCCGGCCGTTACCTTGAGCAAATCACCCTGCGCGAGCGAGTCAGCGTCAGCAGCGCCAGCCCCGCGAAACCGGATCTCAAAAAAGGCAAACTCGGCCTTAAGCGCGCCGAGGCGGTGATCATCGACGCTGGAGGTAAATCTCCAGCCGTCCTCATGGCGGCCGACTCCAGTCTGGAAGGCGTCACCGTCACCGGCGCCGGGAAATTCGATCAGGCCGAGTTCGACAAACACTACGCGACCCGCGGCGAGAATCTGCGCGACGAGCAGGGCGCCACCGGCGTCGATGGCGCGGCTCCGGCGGTCCAGATCGACGACGTGACCGCAACGGTCGCCAACTGCATCGTCCACGACAACGGGAATCCCGGGATCGGCGTCAG
>JAOFXR010000038.1 GCA_028047635.1 Verrucomicrobiales bacterium | reverse complement strand
GACTTCGTCGTGCATTCGGACTTCCACCGTTGTCAGTGTGAAGAAAGATGGCACGGGGAACATTATCTCCCGCTATTACTTTTCTCCGCAGATGCTGATCATGATCGATCAGTTGGCCGGAATTCAGGGGCAGGGTGGGGATGGAGCGGCCGCCAATCTTGGAATGATTGCGGATATGGCAAAGCCGACGAAAGAGACGCTCGAAGCGGATGCTTCTCACTTCGGAGAAGGGGTTCGTTATGCCAAGCATGAGCCCGGTAAGGATGATGAAGGCTGGGAGGGATACACCGTTGTGTATGAATTTGATGACGTGACAAAAATCCAGATTGATCAGAATTCAGTTCCCGGTAAAGCGAAAGAATTTGTCGAAGCTTCAGGAGAGGATATCGATGCCAAGGACGGTGGTAATCTCACTTTTGGTCTCGAGGGAGATACCCTCACGATATTCTCCACTTTCGCGAAAGCAGGAATGGGGAACATGATCGATCAGGAAAAACTGGATCAGGCAAAGGCGATGAATATGACTCCTTCTCAGGCAATGCAGATGAGTGCGGGAATGGCTCAGGGAATGAGAGTGGGATTCTTTGTTCGGGCGGAAGAAGGTATCGTTGAAACAGATGCCACTCATGTCACCGGAAATTTGATTATTCTCTCCGATGCCGATATTTCCAAAGTGATGAAGGACCCTGATTTTGGCGCTTTCCTGGACTCTACAGTTGAGGATCCGAAAGCCGCGACACCGGAGAAAATCAATGAGCTCTTCAAGGAGATAGAGGCGATGACGATCGAGCTATCTGAGGAGATAACGGTGAAGCTCAAGTAGCGCGGAGCCTTATCAGGACTTATGGCTGTCGCCACACTGATTCACTCATCGGAGGAGGCTGAAGGTCTCATACGGTGGAGCATGCTCTTTGCGCTCTCGGATGGAGATGAGCGGCTAATCATCCTTCATCCTGAATCAATCGAAGAGCCGGAGCTGATAGCGATCATTGATAGGTGGGCAGAGGATCATCAGGTAGTTCCTGAAAGAGAGTTTGTCGCTCTAAAGGATGTTCGCGATGAAGAGGGAATTCTCGATCAGTTAAGGCGTCCTTTTATCAATCTCGCGATCTTTGGGCAAAATCGCGAGGCGGGTGTCGATCCGGGAGCACGCGAACTGAATCGCCGTATCTTCGATCGCGCTGTTTGTGATTCCATTCTCCTCAGGCTGGGAAATCAGATGCTCGAAGAATGCGAAAGTGTTCTCATTCCTTCTGCGGGCGGCCCGCATTCCCGTGTCGCTTTGAGAAAGGCAAGTCGCCTTGCGAGTCGTTTTTCGGGGAGTATTACGCCGCTCTACATTACGGCTGATATTGGAGAGGATGATGGTCAGGCTGTCGGGCATCGAATATTGGACAAGGTTATTTCCAGCGCCGGGATCAGCAAGAAATGTGACATTCATCCCGAAGTGGTCGTCGCTAATGAGGTTGGAAAAGGGATCTCTGAAGCCGTTTCTAACAAGGATTACCACCTTATTCTCATTGGTGCTTCCAACAGTGTTTCTGTAAAAAGGAAACTCTTTGGAGCGATTTCGCCAGCCATGTTTGATGGTGATAATGCGGCAACGATTGCGGTGATTCGCAGGCGGCATTCGGTAGGGCATCGCATTCGTGATTTTATCGAAAGATTTTTCGCTCTGCGCGTGCCGCAACTCAAGAGAGATGATCGCATTTCTCTTTTCGAACGACTTCAAACCCAGTCCCGCTGGAGTTTTGATTTCATGGCGTTGATGCTCCTTGCGACCGGGATCGCCGCGTTGGGCCTGCTTCAGAACAGTCCTGCCGTTGTCATTGGCGCTATGTTAGTAGCTCCTCTCATGACGCCTTTGTTGGGAAGTGGACTTGCTCTGGTGCAGGGAAATCTTCCCATGATGCGGGAATGCCTCAAATCGATTGTCCTCGGGTTTTTAGCGGCGCTGGTGATCGGAATACTGGCAGGATTTATTTCACCTTCCGCGGGGTTAACGGCTGAGCTGCTGGCCCGCGGTAATCCGAATTTGCTTGATTGCGGTGTCGCGGCCTTGTCGGGGCTTGCGGCCAGTTATTGTGTTGCGCGTCCGGGATTGTCGTCCGCTCTCGCAGGGGTCGCCATTGCCGCTGCTCTTGTGCCGCCGATCGCGACCGTGGGGATTTCGCTCAGTCTTGGAGAATGGGTGAATGCGAAAGGGGCTGCTTTGCTTTTCGGTATGAACGTGGTTGCGATCATTTTATCCGCCGCCGCTGCCTTTTTTGCAAGTGGGCTGCGAGGTCAGATAAAGGCAGGAAAGCTCTGGGCGCGTCGATCCATCGTTCTTTTGCTCATTCTGCTCGTGATCTTGATGGTTCCTCTTGGAACGGTTTTGCTTTCAACGGCAGGTAAGAAAATCTCAAATGAACCTGGAATCAGAGGGGCGGCCATTACTGCGATCGAAGCTGAATCAAAAGCGAAAAGCCTTGGTATCGAGCGCTATGAAGTCTCGCTTGGAAAAGATCAGGAAGGGAATCTTCAGGTGTCTTATGTCGCCGAAATTTTAAGCTCATTGCCTGATGATTTTATCGAACATCTCGCGAAACGTGTTCGCGAATTAATACCGGGCCGGAACGCTACGGTCAAAGTGACAACGGTTCTCGTTTCCCGTGCGTCGTCTGATTAAACAGGGCCGGGCCGGGCACTCACCTCAGTTGGCTTTCGTGGTGAATCCTCTTCGATTGCCATTTTTTTGGTAAAAAGTTGTCATCTGAAAGAAACTCGCTCGTCTTTACGTAAAGAGAGCAATGAAGTATTTTTCTTTAGTTTTATTCGGTGTCTGGGTCTTGGCTGAGGTGCTTTCAGCCCAGGAGTTGAAACCGGATGTGAGGATGACTTTAGCCGAGCAACTCATTGAAGCGGCTGACTTCAGAACTACTCAGAGCGTGAGGTATGATCCTGCTTACGTGGTGATTGACTATCCGAACGGCGATGTTCCTGCTGATACGGGCGTTTGCACTGACGTCGTGATCCGCAGTTATCGTGTTCTCGGGATTGATCTGCAAAAGCGCCTTCATGAGGACATGAAGTATAATTTCTCCTCTTATCCTAAAAACTGGGGGTTAAGACGACCTGATAAAAACATCGATCATCGACGCGTCCCGAATCTGCAGCGCTATTTTAAGCGGAAAGGCGCGGAGGTGGCAGTCAGTGAGGATGCAGAGTATCTTCCCGGTGATCTGGTTGCCTGGGATCTCAACGGAAATGGACTTTGGCATATCGGTGTTGTCACCGGAGAAGACGAGTTTGTTCACAACATCGGCGGCGGCCCGGTTAAGGATAGAGGCATCGAGCAATGGACGGTGGTCGGTCACTATCGTTTCCATCCCGGAAAGTGATTTGAAACAACGTGGTTGAAACAGTCACCGTTCTGTATAAAGTGCGCAGCACGTTAATCCGGAGGGCGAAGTCTTCTTTGAGTGTAACGGAGGGATGGCTGAGTCCGGTTTAAGGCGCTCGATTCGAAATCGAGTGTAGGGCAACCTACCGTGGGTTCGAATCCCACTCCCTCTGCCATCAAAATACCTGAGCCCCAGTGAAACGGGGCTCAGGTATTTTGATATTCAGGGAACGGGTTCGGACGCAGTTCTACTCGGACCGGAAGGCCGGCACTGACAGTGCGACTTGCCGTAAATTGAAGAGATTCGACAAAGCGAAGCGGTTCGGGTGATTTTACGCTTTCTGTAGACAGGATAGCGCCAATTGACGGGGCCTGCGGTCGGGCTTTCCATCGGGGGACTTAATTGAGAACTGTTCTTTTCGCTTTGGTCTTCGATTCTCAGTTGTGTGCCTTGTCTCTCTTTTTCCTATCATGATAAAATTGGTTTTTCCCGCATTTCTACTACTTCTTTCTGTGATTGGAGTTCTCGCCGATGAGCGTCCACCTGAGATTGAGATTCTACTCCCCGGCGTCCGGCTATCGCCAGTGGCTGAGCACCCTGGTATCGCGACCCCTACCGGAGTCGACGTGGATGAGCGGGGGAGAGTTTGGGCCGTGTCCTGCCACACGCACATGCCGCCGGAAGACTATGAGGGGCCCAAGTATGATGAAATTCTCATCTTCGATCCTGATAGGACGCGCCATTTGTTCTATGCGGCCACTGAACAGACCATGGATTTGGAACTTGGTCCTGATGGTTGGGTTTACCTTGCAGAGCGTGACCGGATTCTTCGCGTTCGTGACAGTGATGGTGACGGCAAAGGGGATGTGGAGGAAACGCTCGTCGAACTTATTTCAGAAGCCGTTTATCCCCACAACGCCCTGTCAGGACTGGCATGGGCACCGAATGGCGATCTTGCATTCGGGTTGGGAGAAAATTTCGCCAAAGCGTGGACGCTGAAGGCAAAAGATGGATCGATGATTGAAGGGAGCGATCGAGGTGGGGTCTTCAGAATTAACGCTACTGGTGGTGAGCTTCGAAAAGTGGCCGAAGGTTTATGGAATCCCTTTGGTGTCACGGTTCGCTCTGACGGTGAAATGTTTGTCGCTGAGAATGATCCCGGTGAACATCCGCCCTGCAAGGTGCTCCATATTGTTGAAGGCGGTGATTACGGGTATCGTCGAAAATACGGAGGCGCCACACCGCATCCTTTTGTTTGCTGGAATGGGGAAATGCGTGGGACTTTGCCTATGATTCACCCCTCTGGCGAAGCTCCCTGTGGAGTGCTTCCTCTCGGGCGAGGTCTCCTTGTTCCGACGTGGGGAGATCATCGGATCGATTTCTATCCGTTGACTCAAAAAGGGGCCAGCTTCGAGTCGAAACAGATTTCACTGTTGCGTGGTTCGCGCTACTTTAGGCCGGTTTCTATTGCTCGTGATACACACCGTGAAGACGATGGCACAGTCATATTTTATCTTACTGACTGGGTGGATGGACGATACCCGGTTCACGGTTATGGACGGCTCTGGAAACTGGAAATTGATATCGAAAAAGCGGGGTGGGTAGGTCCTCTCGATTTAGAGCCTCGCAATGACGCTGCCTCTCTGGCGGCTAAGTTACGTCGGGGGCAGACTGACCTTTCGCAAAGTGAATTGTTCGGATTGAGCCGGAGCGATGATCCGTTCATCGCAAGCGCTGCACTCTCATCACTTCGTCGTCGCGCTGAAAGTTGGAAAGTCACGGATCTGCAATCGTGGTCAAACGAAGACCGCATCGAAGCGGTTCAAGCGCTGAGGTTGGCCGGGGTCGATCCGAAGCCGTGGATCGCAGCCTTGCTCGGCGATAGAAATGCCGGAGTGCAGTTCGAAACCTTGCGGTGGATTGCCGATGAAGACTTGAAGTCTTTTCTTCCCGATGTCGATGCACTGCTGGCTCAAAGCGATCTGGAGTATGAGGTGTTCGAAGGCGCTGTCGCCGCTCATACTGCTCTCAGTGGGCAACCCGAGTTGGGGTTGAGGAATCCTGAATTACTTCTCGCAAGGGTTAAGGATAAATCGAGTTCACCTACTCTTCGCGCTTATGCCTTGAGGCTTCTGCCGGTTCGCTCAACCCGCCCTGTCGAAGGAAACGCGACTCAAAAAACTCATTTTCCTCCAGGGCTCAATTTGGATCTTCTGCAGAACTTGATCGAGGTGAATGATTCTACTTTGTCACTGGAGGCCGTTCGAGTGCTCGCAGGAAATCCGAAGGGCACGCAAGAACTGCTCTCTGCGATGGCAGCGGATCAATCGGGGGATTCGCAAACGCGTGCCGAGGCTATTCTCGGTCTTTCCGCTGTGGCGGAGGAACACATCGAGTTGTTGATGGGACTTGCTGATCATGATGATGCTGCGATTCGTGAAGAAGCTTTGCGCGCGCTTCGTGGAATCAAGCTTACTGAGGAACAGATCGAATCGCTCGGAGCGATTGTGGCGCGCTTCCCGGAATCAGGAGTTTTGATCGCAGCCCTCACCGATCCTGCTTCTCTCGCTAATGATCGGCCTGCGGTTACCGATACGGCTGCCTGGAGAAAGCATCTTGATGCGATTGAGCTTCCTGCTGACCCCGCTGCAGGCGAGCGAATATTTCATCATCCCAGAATTGCCCTGTGCGCGAATTGCCATCGCTCGAATGGGCGGGGCAATGTGGTAGGGCCTGATCTCAGTCACGTTGCCGGCCGCGAGGACGGAGACTGGTTGCTTGGGGCCATTCTTGATCCCAACCGCGACATCGCCCCTCAATTTATGCCCCGTGTCATCACGCTCAATGACGGCAGCACACATGTCGGCATCCGCTTGCGCTCATACATCAACGAACAGATCCGTGATGCGCTGGGGCAAAATCATACATTCAATCGCGACGATGTGAAATCGATCGAAGACCTGACGATGTCTTTCATGCCCACCGGATTGCCAATGGCGATGACGACGCGTGAACTGCGGGACTTACTCGCTTTCCTTCAATCTTCAAACTGAAAGGATCGTTGCCGGTAGCCGGCCATTAATCTCTTCCTGTGGCGAGCCCTGCGAGAATGGCCGTTTCGTTGGGGATGGTTTCGCTACTTATCCCAAGCGAGTTCAAGGCAACACGATAAATCTCAACGAGGCTTTCTGATCCGATTAAGGTGATTGGTTCTGTTGATTTAACTTCTTTCAAAACGTTGGAAAGTTCCTGTCCGATGAGATAGCCGGAGAGACGGGACCGGGCTTCGATACCGTCAAGATGATTGAGCAGGGCTTCAGCGCGAAGGCTGAAGCAGGTGGAAAGCAGTGACTCGGGAGATTCGATGGCGGCTTTGACCGCTTCGAGAAAAGCGGGTTCGTTCCATCCGTCTTTAGCAAGTGTTAGTCTCAAAACAGATTGCTCCGCGAGCAAAGTGAAGAGCTCGCCGGTCAGGTAGGTGTTGAAGAATTGTAGGTGACCGTTGCTGACGGCAGCCCATTTCGTGTGGGTGCCGGGGAGGCAGACCAGTCCGCTGAAATGGGGAGACTTGGCGAGGAGTCCAGCGATCTGGGTTTCTTCTCCTCGCATGACATCGGACGGCGCGAGTTGCTTTACGCCGGCGTGAATAAAGACTTCGATATCCTGGCTCTGAGTCGGAGCCGTAACTCGTTCGGTCGTCGGGGCACAGGGGGCAAGTGCGTAAGGGGCTTCGATCCAACCTTGTTTTGCCCCGACCATGCCGCAGGCGGACACAGGGATGCGTTTGCCCGATTGCAGCCAGGGCTTGATCAGTTCGAGCAACGCGGTTTCGAAGTCACCATTGCCTGAAGTAATCGCGCTCATGCCCTGATCGGATTGGGCACGGTCAAGAACCGCGTCCGTGGCCGACATGGCCCAGCATCGCAGATTGGTGGTTCCCCAGTCTGCGGCGATCCATTCGATTGGTGTGGTGCTCATCGTTGGAGTTTTCGGATCATGAGTTGAATGCCACCTGCGAGGACAGCGAGGCCAAAGCCAAAGCTGAGAAGAAGGCTTCGAGCTTCCGATTCACGCAGGCCGAGGACAATTATCCACCCGCCGATGACGAGCAGACTGTAAAGCACCATGCGGGCCGGGAAGGGATCGAACGCTGCGGAAGTGTTATCAGTGGTTAGGGTAGACTCTTCCTTGGCTCTGTGAGAAAGGACACGCTCTGCTCCTGGATCGACTCCATGCCTTTTCTTTTCAAAGAAAATCAAAAGGAGGATGGGAAATACTACGCCGACGAGGACTTCTACATTTTTGCTGTTTTCGGCAAGGTAGGCCTTCACAGTCCAAAGTGACGAACTTTCAAGGATCAGGGGATTGGCGGAAAGCCCGAACCGCAGCGCGAGCCCGATCGCGAAACTGGTCAGCGCTACGGTAATCATATCGCGGATCCCAATCTTCTTGCTGAACAATCCCCAGAGTGTGGGGGCGAAAAGGGGAACGACGAGAAGTGAGTTGATTGAAATAATGAGTTTCTCAGCACCGCCCATTTTGGGAACCATGATCGCTGCAAAGACGAGCAGTCCGCCGAGCAGTAAGGTGAAGAAACGCCCTGTTTTTAAGAGAGTTTTTTCCGACGCGGCGGGATTAAAGAAAGCCTTGTAGAAATCATTCGTGAGGACTCCGGCGAACACGTTGAGCTGAGAGCTGACCATGCTCGCGGTAGCGGAAAACATCGCCGCAAACATCAATCCGAGAACGCCTGGAGGGAGCACTGATTTCGCCGCGAGAATGTAGGCTTGTTCTTTGTCAACGCCTTCGACCTGTCCCCGGTAAAGGAGCGGTGGAAGCAGCCAGAAAAGCGGGGTCACCAGGTACATGATCCCAAAAAGGTAGGATGACTTTTTCGCTTCACGGGGACTTCGAACCGCGAGAAACCGCTGCACGAAAGCCCACTCAGCTCCGATCATAAAGAAGTGGATCGTGACCCACCCGAAGAGAAAGAACCATCCATACTTGCCGGCGACAGGGTTGAAGAAATGTTCAGGAACGGCCTCCTTGTAGCTGGCCATATCCATTCCCGTGATCATGAGAATAGCGACCATGAGTACGACGACGGTGAGGACAATGAATTGAAGCACGTCTGTCATCAAGACTGCCCACAGTCCTCCTTGCATCGTGTAGATCACGACGATAGTCCCGAAGAGAATGATGGCCCAGGTGAGGTTCATCGGAATGAGTGCGACTAACAGAATGGCCAAGGCATAGAGCGAGACCGATACCCCGAGGATGCGTTTGATGAGCATCGTCCAGGTGAAGAAATGAAGCCCTGTATTGCCGAATCGCAGTTGGACGAACTCCGCCGGTGTCGACACGCCGAGTTGGTTCCATTTGCCTGCCACGAAATAGCCGGCGAGGAGTGCGGCAATGCCGTAGCAGGTGTTGATTGCTACGGCGACAAATCCAAGCTCGTAGGCAATTCCTCCCCAGACTACAAAAGTTCCCGCAGAGAACATGGTCATGAATCCACTCAGGCCGGAAGCCCACCAGGGTGAGTTTCGTCCGGCGGAAAACATTTCTTTCTGGCTCCTCGTGCGGCGGGCGGAAAGCGTGCTGATCACAAATATCCCCGCAATGTAGAGGAACAGGGTGATGTAATCGGGAGTAGTCATGACGGAATGAGTGTCATGCTTTCGAGCATGGTCTCTGATGGCTCGACACCGATGCCAGGAGATTGGGGTAGATCAAATTTTCCAAGCTCACACTTCAGGACGTCACTGGTGAAGTGGCGGAAGGGATCAAAAATGGAGTGTTGAAACTCGTGGGAAGTGACTCCTTTCAGGGCCGCGCTCGCTTGCAGACTCGCGGCGAGGAAGATTCCGGAACCGATCGTGGCGTGGGGAATAATCTCGAGTTCGTGTTGATGGGCGTATTCCGCGATGCGCTTGAATTGAGTGATGCCGGTATGTCCCATTTCCGGTTGCACGATGTGACAGGCGCCACGGTCAATGCGAAGCCGAGCATCGTAAGCGGTGCGCCATTCTTCTCCGACCGCAATGCGTTCGCCGGATTTTTGAGCGACCTCTTGGAGCGATTCGATTTCTTCCGTCGCAACAGGCGCTTCGAGAAACCAGGGGCGAAAAGGCGCTAGTTCTTCGGTAAGTGTCAGGCATTCAGGGGCAGTGAGTGACCAGTGCAGATCGATCGCAATGCGAGCGTCATCGCCGAGCGTTTCACGCAGGGCTTTGATTTCAGCGACGGCGCCGTCGTCGGCAACGGGAAGGGCAAATTTGAGTGAATGAAAACCACGGTCCTGCCAGGACTTTGCGAGTTCGCAGCGCCTCGACAGGGTGTCTTCGGGGAGGCCGGAAACGTAAGCCGGAATTTGCTGCCGTTGAAATCCACCGAGCAGTTCCGCGACGGGAACACCGGCCATTTTTCCGGCGATATCCCATAGGGCGATGTCGATCGCGGCGAGGGCGTCGAGGTAGAATCCTCCGGTGTAGCCTCGCACTCGCATGAGATCGTAAAGCTCATCGTGGACCGCTTCGACCTCGAAGGGATCGCGGCCGATCACAAATCCGGTGAGGAGGTCACTAATGATCGCTGCGGTGGCTTGCGGTGCGACGAGCCCGTAGGTTTCGCCCCAGCCGATGACGCCGTCGTCTGTAGTGAGCTTGACGACCAGTGATCGGTTCTTCCTCGGGTAGACGGTGCGGTTGCCCAGACGAACGAAGTATCCCGATTCGTTGACGGTTTCGCCTTCGCGCAATGAGCCGAGGTAAGGTTTGTCCTGACTGAGATCGACGAGGTAGACTTCAACAGTTGCAATCGTGTCCTGTGATTCTCCTTCGTTCATTGCAGAGCCTTCTCGAGGTCGAGGATCATTTGGTCGAGATCACGCTTTGTGTGATCATCCAGTTCGGGAAGGGGAGCTCGCACCGAAAGCGCGTCAGCAACGCCTCGTTTCATGAGCACATACTTGGTGAGGCGCATGCGATAGACGGCTTGGGATACAAGCAGAGGGAGGCTAATCCGATAAAGGTCGCGCGCTCGTTCATGGTCGTCGGCGAAGTAGGCATTCCAAAGAGCGACATGAAGGTCTGTCAGTTCGACGGCGGGCATGGCGCCAAGGGCTCCGCGATTCAATTCGTCGATGATGTATCGGGCGCCACCTCCACCAAAGACGGCTTTGAGATGAGGGATCTCTGCTCCGGCCAATGTGGTGATGGCAGGACCGGAGGGAAGCGTCTCTTCTTTTACATAAGTGATCGCTGAATTCCCTGCGGCAATGGCTGCGATGGCGTTGGCATCGAGTCCGGCCCCGATCGGAGCCGGTGCGTTCTGAAGAATGACTTCGGCATGGGGCAGGGCCTTGGAAATCTCCTCAAAGAACGATTGGTGTGCCTCGAGATCCTGCCCGAGGCCTCCCGGTGCCATGATCATGAGATGATTGATTCCACTGGCGGCGGCCTGTTGGCCTGCCACGATGACTTCTTCCGGCGTTGGGGCGCTCGCTCCGCCGACGATGGGAACGCGCCCGTCTACTTCCTCCGCGACGAGAGCGATGAGTTCGCCCCGTTCGTCCGGTGTTAGGAAATTGTATTCACTGGCGACACCGGGGAAGACGATGCCGTGAGCACAGGCGTCGAGCGCAAAACGAACGACGGCGCGTTGGGCTGAGTGATCGAGCGCGTTGCTATCGGTGAAAAGAGTGGGGATGACGGGAAAAATTCCTTTTAACATAAAAGTGTTAGGGGTCGACTTTGAGATATTTGACTCCGAGGTCTTTCGGAAGCGGAGTGACTTGATTTTCGGCTCCCCATTTTTCCCAGGCATCGTTCATCGCTTTGACACGGTCGGGGTGTTTGGCCGCGAGGTCGTTCATTTCGGTGCGGTCAACGGTGAAGTCGTAGAGTTCCCATGGCTGATCATCGAGAGCAACGAGTTTCCATTTCCCCTGTCTCATCGCGCGATTGCCCTGGTGTTCGAAGAAAAGGGTTCTCTCGTCACTGCCGTTGTTGATTTGATCGATGAGATTGAGTCCGGGAAGGCTGAGGGTTCCTTTGTAGTCGGTATCTGCTATTGCCACCGCGGTGGGAAGAAGATCGATGATATGAGCAGGGTCGTGGTTGATCGATCCGGGTTTTGCTTTAAGTCCGGCTGGCCAGTGAATGATTCCGGGTGATGCGATTCCGCCTTCGTGATTGAAATGTTTATACATCCGCCAAGGTGTGTTTCCGGCATTGGCCCAGCCGGAGCCAACACTGTGAAAAGTGCCCGCGATTCCCATGTCTTCAATCATCTCTCCCGTGTGGAGAATGTTTTGATTGCTTGAGACAATATCAAATCCAAACGGATCCCATTCGAAGCAGGCTCCGTTGTCCGAAGTGAAAACGATGAGAGTGTTCTCCAGTTCGTTGGCGGCTTTGAGGTCGGCGACGACTCGTCCGATTTGTTGATCAAGTCGATCAATCATCGCCGCGTAGATTGCCATGCGTCTGGCGAGGTCGAGTCGGCGATCTTCGGGAAGTGAGTCCCAGGCAGGATTGGTCCCTGTTTTGGTTTCGCCGTAATTTTGCCAAGTCGAGCGGGGACTTAACAGGGTTGTGTCAGGGACGATACCCTGTTGCTTCATGCGTTCGATCCGCTCTTCGCGGAGTTGATCCCACCCTCCGTGGTAGCGGTCCGCATATTTCGCGATGTCTTCTTTCGGGGCGTGCAGCGGGAAGTGCGGGGCGTTGTAGGCGAGGTAGAGGAACCAGGGTTTGTCGGGCGTTTCGCGGGCGAGATTGAGGAAGTCGATCGCGTGATCGGTGACTGCGTCGGTCGCGTAGAATTCGCCTTCGGGATAAGTTCTCGCTTTTCGCCCTTCGGGGAAACGGACGAGGTGATCAGGGTCGAAAAAGCGTTTCGCACTCACCAGTGTGCCATAGAACTCTTCGAAGCCGAGCTGAGTGGGATCGTCGGTGCCGAGGTGCCATTTTCCAGAGATGAAGGATCGATAACCGGCGGGAGTGAGAACTTGGGCAATCGACTGGGCTTCATCTGAGACGACACCTCGATATCCGGGGCGGCCGATGTCGTTGGTAGTCATGTGGCCGAGCCCGACGCGGTGCGGGTATTGGCCCGTAAGAAGAGCGGCGCGTGAAGGACAGCAGCGTCCCGTGTTGTAGAACTGGGTTAAACGAACGCCGTTTCCGGCGAGTTCATCGAGAGTAGGGGTGCTGATTTCTCCTCCGAAACATCCGAGATCACTGAAGCCTAAATCGTCGGCGAGAATGTAGAGGATGTTGGGTTTCTCTGCTGCTGAGAGTGGAGCGATCCACATCAGTGAAAGAAGAAGAAAGAAAAAGCGAAGGTTCATTGATGCAGTGTTGAGCGTTTCCAGGGTTCAATAAAGGCAATTTTACCGGAAGCTTCCGGTCTGGACTGGAACTTCAAGGAGAGGCGTGCTTCCAGCCGCCTGATAAGACTCCCGCTGGAGGGATCTGACTTTGCGTGGCCTTTGGCTGGATTCTCCGTTGGCAGCAAGATGCAGCCACTCCTTGACTGGCGTGAAAGGGTGGATGCAGATTTTTTTCGGTTTTAGCATCTTCCTCTTATCGAGTGCGAAATGTTTTGCTTTCAACCAGTGCGAGGATCAAATCGCGGAATCCGTTTCCGTTCTCGTGATTGATTTTCACAATCTCTTCGATCTCCCGCTTTTCGGCATAGTTGGGGACCCGTCCGGTGGCGTAGGTCATGAGTTGCTCGGCGAGGCATTCTGAGAACAGGTCGATGTTTTCGACAAGCCATGCTTTGAACTCGATGGCGTTTCTAATTTTGGTTCCGTCAGGGAGCACTCCGGAAGGATCTATCCCGGCATTCGTCCCCGGCCACTCGGTTCGCCAACGGCCGACGGGGTCGTAATTTTCGAGGACAAAACCCACCGGGTCGATGCTTTGATGACAAGCGGAGCAGGCAGCATCTTTCGTGTGGGCAGTGAGCATCTCACGCGGGTTGGTGGTGCCCTGAGTATCGGGAGTGAGTGCGGGGACATCCTTAGGTGGGGGCGGGGGAGCCATTCCAAGAATGTTTTCGAGGACCCATACTCCACGAATCACCGGTTGCGTGTCGACCCCGTTCGCGGTGGCCATGAGAATGGACGCTTGTCCTAACAAACCTCCGTGGCGTCCTCCTCGTTTGATGTCGACTTTGCGTAATTTGCGCTTTTCTGAGCTACTTAACTTCGTGCCCTCTTTCAGCGCGAAGGGTGGAGTGAACCCGTAATTTCGCTGGATGAAATCGACCGAAGCAAAGGTGAAGTCAGGATCAATGAAATCGGTCATCGGTCGATTCGTATTGAGCATTTCGACAAAGCTTCGCTCTGTTTCATACTTAGCGATCCGGGTGCTTTCCTCTCCGAAGTTGAATTTGGGATCGGGCATGATTCCACTGAGGGTCCTTGTGTCGAGCCATTGCCCCACGAAGCTCTGGATCATTCGGTCGGTATGCTTTTTCGGAAGTAGTCTGTCTGCTTCCCGCCGGATCACCCAATACTCGGTTTTGTTTTTGTCAGACTCTGAGGGCTGCGTGATGGAGAGGCGGTTGCGTTGAGCGAGGTCGACGAGTTTCGCGTCGGCAGGTCCCTGGGTAAGAAAATAGGAAAGTCGCGTCGCGAGGTCGAAGTCATTCATTTCCCCGGGTTCCAAACTGCGATAGAGGAAGCGTGGGGAAACGAGAATGTTCCGGAGAAGGAGATGCAGTCCTTCGTCGAGCGAGTGGCCTTCATCCCAGTGGCGGGTCGCGATCGTGAGGTAGCTCTTCACGGTTTCATCGCTGACCGGCTTGCGAAAGGCTCTGGGCAGGAACGCTTTCAACATCTCGCGGGCGAATACTTCCTTGGATTGTTCTTCTTTCCGAACTCCAGTGATTTTCTCCTGTAGTTTTTCGCGGGCGAGGTTTTCGGGGCTTTTAATTAATTTTGACGGTCCTTCGATGGTGAGTTGGTGCAGTTCAAGCGCGGGCCCTCGTTCGTGGTAGAAATGACAGAGGGCATCGGCGAAGTTAAAGGTGCCGTTGTAAGAGTTCGTCAGTTTGAGCAGGCGGCGCGTCATTTCTGAATCCATCGTTGCGCGGCTTAGGTCGAGATCAGGATTGGCCCTGTGTTTTGAGATGATATTCCAACCGTTGCGGCCTCGAAGAGACGTCGTTTGAATGCTCTTAAAGTCGTCTTTGGGAAAGACTGCTTTCTGCCAGGCGGCAAGGAATCGGGGATCTTGCTCGAACCAGTCTTCCAATTGATCAGTCAATTCTGAATAGGCATGCGTCATCTCTGCATTGGCCCAACGGAAGAGCACGGTTTCTCCTGTGTAGAGGTCGGCTTCAAATTCGGTCGATTCAGATTTTTCCGAGGTCACTTTAATCTCTTTGATGAGCCGAAAATCGGAGACTCGGGATCGATCCGTCGCAGAGACGGGGCGAGCGTAAACTTCCAGGATCATGGGCTCCTCAAATGAATGGCCTTTCTCAGATAGAAATTGGGAGGCGTCGACCGAAATCTGATAGGTGCCTGAATCTTTGATCTCAATTCGGCTCGGCCAGGAGCAGCTCCGCATGATATCAACACTTCGAGAGACGAGTCGCAGGGCATCCCCGTGCACGGTTGCCGCCGAAAAACTCAAGACCATATCTTCAGGACCCGCTTCCCAGGCCTGCTTTTTGGCGGCCTCTTTCGCTGGAGGAAAAATTTGATCTGCGATCGATCGGGCTACTTTCGCGTAGCCGTCGAGGTGGGAGGGCGAAAGCACGAGGCCTTCGCCGAGGTTGTCAAAGCCGTGGTGTTCGGTGTCGTTCGGGAATCCGACCGGAAGCTTGAACTTAGGAAGAGAGAGGAGTTTGCGAATTGTGGCTTCGTATTCGCCCTGGTTGAGTCGACGGGGCAAGGTGCCTCCGATCGGGGTATGCTCGAGCATTTTTGTATCGAGGAAGGTGAGAACTGTCTCCCGCTCTGCATCCGAAAGTTGTTTTTCCTCAGGAGGTGGCATCAGTCCGTCATCGACCGCGTCGAGAGCTCGCAGCCACACATCGAGATCATGGGGATTGCTCCAGTCGATCGACACCTGCTCCAAATTGACGTCACCTTTTTCAGAAAGCGAATCGTGACATTCGAGGCAGCTGTTGGAAATGATGTGCTGAACCCCCTTAGGGATTTCTTCGCCATACAGACTGCCGGCTAAGAGTCCTGCGAAAAAGTACGATAAGAAAGCGAACGGCTTCATTTTTCTGTAAATGATAGTCTTCGGCTTAGCTGAACAACTGGTTCATGTTGCGTGATGCATTGGAGAACTGGTCGACCTCCATTCCAAGCCGTTGCATCAGAGTGATGTAAAGGTCGCCCAGCAACGGTGCATCAGCCTGTTTCGGATCAGTTGCGATGTGATTCCCATGCTGAAATCCACCGCCCGCGACGAGTGTTGGCAAATTGGCGTTACTGTGTCGACTCGCATCTCCCATTCCTGTTCCGAGGAGAATGACTGTATCGTCGAGGAGCGTTTTCCCTGCGGTGTTCTTTTTCTCCTGAAGCTGTCGAATGAATCGAGCGAGGCAGTGAATGTGAGCCGTTTCGATGGAGACAAGGTCATTGATCATTACCGGATCGTTCCCGTGATGGGAGAGGCCGTGATACCCGGCGCTTAGCGCTTCACCGTCGAAAGAGAAGACCTGGCCAAGGCCGTGGAGAAAAAGCGACATGACCCGAGTGGATTCCGTTTCGAGGGCAAGAACCATGAGGTCATACATGATTTCTTCAGCTTCGATTTGAAGATTCGGAGTGATGGGGTCGTAGCTCGGAAGCTTGTAGTTGGTCTCGGGAACGGGATCGTTGATCGAATCGAGTTGGCGTCCCATTCGCTTCTCGACGGCACGAAAGGATTCGAAGTATTCGTCCAGTTTGGCCCCGTCACGTCCCGGAAGTGATTTCTGCAACCGCAGTGCATCTTCGAGGACCATATCGAGAGCACTCTTACCGCTTTGAAGCACATACTCGGTTCGCTTCTGATCCGCTTTTGAAATAAAGAGCTGCTTGTAGAGCACACTCGGGCGTTGAATCATGGGCAGTCCCACGCCTTGCCGTGTGTAGCTCATTGACTTGGATACTTCGCCAGCCCCCGCAGTGAGTTCGAAAGACGCGAACCGGGTCTTCTCGCCGATTTCATCTGCGACCATTTGATCCAGCGAATACGTGGCGGGAGTTGCGCCCGAAAGGAAGTTGCTCCACGATCCGTGACCGTTGGGCGCGCGGTGATCGAGACCAGAGAAGACTGTGAAGGTGTCTCGAAGCTCGTTGAGAGGCATGAGCGTCTTTGACATCTCGTAGTCCGTTCCGGCGTCCTTCGGGAAAAAGGCATTTTGATGCCAGCCGAGCCAGGTTCCTACCGAGATGAAATTTCGCGGGGCTGATGCATCCGGGGCAGGAGCAGAAAAGGCCTCAAGCGTTGGCAAAGCAAGTGTTGCAGCACCCGCCCGGAGAAAGTGCCTGCGGTTGTGCGTGTGAAGTGATTCCGGTGCTTTTGATTTCATCTGCAATTTCAAAGATTATACGCATGAATAAGCCCTTCTTACTCACTTTTGGAAATCACTTTTCAGGGGGGAACGATGGCGTGTTCAGGGGGAATCGCTGCGATATACGGTTGAATTCTCAAAACGCTTTCGACTACCATTGACGATGGTGACCACGAAACCTTGCCGGTCTCAATTTTTAGAATGAACTGTAAATATTTTGCTTCTTTGTCTCTCGTTCTGATTTTGGCCGGAACTAGTCAGGCTCAAAGTCCTTCTTCTAAGCAACTTGCCTCCTGGTTGAAACGCTTTCCCAAGGCTGATACTAACAAAGACGGAGCGCTGAGCGTCGAGGAGGCGATGGCTTATCGCAGCGTTCTTCAGGGAAAGAAAAAGGGGAAAGGCACCAATACTTCCCGAGCGGGTGCACCGAGAGAGTTTGAGGTCGATCCCGGTTGGGAAATGGAGGCGTTTCCCGAGCATGCCGTTTCTCTGCGATCGCCAGAGGAGATTGCCGCGATTTATTCAAAAGTGAGCGGTTCATCGGTGACTTCATACGAGAAACAGGAAGACGGCATCCTTCGAATCGTCGGCACGGGGCATAGTTTCATGACGCCCGGCTATGGCGCTTTTCTCAAAATCTGCAAAGCCGCCGGATTCGAACAACCGCTCCTGACTCACACGGGTGGCGGCATGACCGGAAGCACTCGCTACAAGTGGGAGCAGGAGAATGGTATTTTTCAGTTCGACGGCAAACCGCAACCGAAGCTGCTCGCTTCGATTGCGAATGCGGAGTGGGAAGCGATGATGTGGGGCCCTTATTTCAACGACAAGCCCGTCTACTATTCCTGCTGGATTGACTTCTGCCTGAAATACAATCCAGGAGTGAAGTTCTATCTCTCTGACGCCTGGCCTCAGCTCTATCAGTTTGAAGAGCCGCCCACGTCGGAAGAAGTCTTTACGGTGGAAAAGTTGGATCAGCTCAGGGCGGAACGCAGCGGCGGTTATGCGGATCTGGTAGGGGCCCTCCGAAAAGACTATGGGGAAACGGTTTTCATCCTTCCCACCTGTGATGCGATGGTGATAGCAGCAAAGCGTTTTCTGAAAGGCGAACTGCCCGGAGTCGAAGGGATTCACAGTGCCGTTGGTGAAAAGGAAACGCGGGCGCTCTGGCGGGATCAGCTCGGTCACCTCGGGCCCGGGTTCGACCGGCTCGAAGGCTATGTGTTTTATGCAACCGTTTACGGACGTTCTCCGGAGCTGATTGAGGGCGATGTTAAATTTGGAGGAAATGCAGATTTTCCCAGTGAGGCACTTGATCGAATTTTTCGGAAGATTGCCTGGCAGGCGGTGAAGGGGAATCCTCTTTCCGGGGTAGTCGATGAAGATGGCGATGGGGTCGCTGACCCCGCGAAGTAAGTCTTTTCCCGCCCCCTTCTAACAATGCATCCAATTCGTGATACCATCACACAAGACTAATGAGAACGACCCGAACCCTTATCGCGATTCTACTCGCCTTCGCAGGAGTTGCTCAGGCTGCGTACGCTGATGATAGACCTAACATTCTCTTCATCGTCTCGGAGGATAACAGTGAGCAGATCGGTTGCTACGGAGAAAAGCGGGTGCACACCCCGCATCTTGATTCACTGGCGGCGAGCGGCGTTCGCTACGAGCGGGCTTACGTGCCCTATTCCGTCTGCAGTCCGAGCCGCGCTGCATTCCTGACCGGTCTTTACACTCGCCAGAACGGGCACATCGGATTGGCGACTCATCGCTTTGCCTTCTATAAAGATTTTAAAACGATGCCGGCTTACCTGCAAGAGGTCGGCTACTACACTGGCTTCATTGGAAAGACCCATGTGAATCCGGAGAGGTTGGTCGAGGACTACATCGACTTTCGTGGCGTCGCGCATGCCAACTTCAATAACACGCACAGCATTGAAGATTACGCGAGGGAGGCCCGAACCATTTTCGAGAACGCCGCTGCAGAAGAAAAGCCGTTTCTCGCGATCATCAATTATTCAGACGCACATCGAAAATTTATCGGCACTTCTAAAGCTGGATATCCGACGGTAAACGTCGAGGGGACAGAAGCGGAGCCACTCCCGTGGATCGGTGTCGACACGCCTCGCTTGCGCGTGGAGATGCGGAACTATCTCAATTGCATGAACCGTCTTGATGAAGGTATTGGCTTGGTTCTCAGCGATCTCGAAAAACTGAAGTTGCGCGACAACACGCTCATCATTTACATCGCGGATCATGGCGGTGATTTCCCTCGCGGCAAAACGACCTGCTATGAGGGGGGAGTGAAAGTGCCCATGATCGTGAATTATCCGAAACGCTTTCCCGAGGAGAAAGCGGAGTCGTCTCTGGTTTCGACTCTGGATATTCTTCCGACCATTTTGCAGGAGGTAGGCGTCGAAATTCCTGAGGAACTAATGGGCTTCCCTTTACAACGTTTACAGGATCCTAAAAGTCCGAGACGAGATTACATTCACACTTTCAACACGGGATCAGCAGCTCAATTGACCTATCTCACTTTTGGGATTTGTGACGAGCGCTACAAGCTGATTTACAATCCGGTTCGTTCGAAGAATTTGGCCGGAATTTCCCGCTACGCTAACACAACCATACCTGAATCACTCTGGGAACCGAGTTATATCGATCCACCTGAATATGAACTCTACGACCTGGAGGTTGACCCCAACGAGTTCAGCAATCTGGCGAACCTCCATCAATTTCAGCCGGTTCGCGAAAGGATGGTTCTGGCGATGAAAGCGTTTCAGTTGGAAATTGGTGATCCTTTTCTTCTCCGCAAAAATATCGACTTCTACATGGACGAAATGCGAGATACTTCACGGCATCCAAAGAAAAGAAGCGAGGAAACCTGGAGTCACCTTCAAGAGTTTTATGGAGATCGAAACCAGCCATGAATACACGCCTATTTCTTACCTTTGTCTTCTTGTTTGCAATCGATAGCCTGCGCGCAGAAACTGGGCCGCCCGCCGCGTTAAACAGAAGTGGCAAGATCACCGGTTTTGAGAAGGCTGAGGCTGGTGTGTTTACCAAGCTGGAAACGGATGGGCTCTCCCTTTCCGCCGAAGAAGGGCACGCAACCATTGTCCGAACTCATGCTTACAAGGGAGAGCAGTGCCTCCATCTCCTCGGTGGCAAGGATAGAAAATTGATGATTCGTTTTTCTAAGCCTATTAAGAAAGGATCGATCTTCGCCTTTCAGGCGGAACGCTGGACGAAGCGCTCGCCTTTCGCGTTTGACCTTTTTGCCCGGGCAAAAAATGACGCGAAATGGGAGCCGATCTATGAGGGTCGCTCTGAGATCAAGGTGGGACGCGCCTTCTTATCCAGCATTCGTATCGCGGTTCCGTTTGAGTTCACGCAGCTGAAATTGGTTTCGACGAGCCCGGAGAAGAGCGGTGTTCTCCTTGATGAAATTCAAGTTTTTGCGCCGGCTCCTTTCAAGCTCGGGGCCATCGAAACCAATCAACCGGTCCATCCTGTCCTCATCGGGAAGAAGCTTAACGGAGTGATGGATGTGTTAGTTAACGTTGAGGGAACAATGGGCGCCGCGCCGGTGGTTGAGGGTTTTCGTGTTTCCACAGCAGGCACGGACAAGCTGTCAGATGTTGCGGGTGTTTCCGTTCTGCTCTTGGGTAAACCGTTTGGCGAGAAAGCTGAATTGGAGCCAGCAAAAGACCTCGAGTTTTCGGGGCGGAGTTCAATTGGTCCCGGTGAACATGTTTTTCGTATCAGCTATCGACTCAACCCCGGCGCAAGTTTGGATAACAAAGTCGATGCCAGTTGTTCCGGGATCAAGATCGATGGTGTATGGCGCAAAGTCGCCAACCCTTCACCTAAAGGTCGAAAGCGAATCGGAGTCGCGCTTCGTCAGTTGGGGCAGGACGGAGTTCACTCCACTCGAATTCCCGGTCTCGCGACGACCAACGCGGGAACTTTGATCGCCGTCTACGACAATCGAAACAGCGCTCGCGGCGATCTGCCGGGTGACATTGATGTGGGCATGAATCGCAGCACCGATGAAGGGCAGTCATGGGAATCGATGCGTGTGATTATGGATATGGGAGACGATCCGAAGTGGTCGTATGAAGGCATTGGCGATCCCGCTGTGCTTGTAGATCGAAAAACCGGAACGATCTGGGTCGCAGCGACCTGGAGTCATGGCGAACGTTCCTGGCACGGTTCCGGTTCGGGATTGGAACCGGAGGAGACCGGACAGTTAATACTGGTGAAAAGTGATGACGATGGAGTCACGTGGTCGAAGCCGATCAACATCACGAAACAAGTTAAAGATCCCACGTGGCGCTTTGTCCTTCAGGGGCCCGGCAAAGGCATTTCAATGCGGGATGGAACTCTTGTCTTTCCGGCGCAGTTCCGGGGAGAAGATGACGAACCGGTCAATGGAAAGCCCTTTTCAACCTTGATCTATTCTACGGATCAGGGCGAGTCGTGGAAGATCGGAACGGGTGTTAAAATTGACACGACCGAAGCGCAGCTTGTCGAACTGGGAGACGGATCCATCATGATCAATTGCCGCGACAATCGTGGAGGAAGTCGCTCCATCTACACGACGAAAGATCTCGGCAAAACCTGGAAAGAACATCCGACAACACGGAGCGCTCTCCCCGAGCCGGTTTGCATGGCGAGTCTGGTTCGGTTGGATGTCAAAGGTCACAGGCCACTTCTATTTTTCTCC
This sequence comes from Verrucomicrobiales bacterium, assembly GCA_028047635.1. GTDB lineage: Bacteria > Verrucomicrobiota > Verrucomicrobiia > Verrucomicrobiales > DEV007 > Arctic95D-9. The sequence continues at coordinate 5,686 of JAOFXR010000038.1, read as the reverse complement.
AACCCTCCGCAGAAAAGTGGGCGGAAGAATATGACCATCAAAGTGAGTAACGACGAGGGAATGAGCTGGCCGGATAAATGGCACACCTTGGTCGACGAGCGATCAACCGCATACTCCTGCTTAACTGCTGTCGGTGACGACAAGGTCGGCTTGGTCTACGAGGCGCCGGGTGAGTTGTATTTTGTGAGGTATTCAATCGATGAGCTCTTCGGGGCCGGGGAGTGAATCGGTGACAGTCGCAAAGTAGCTTAAAATCCTCGATCACGGAGATTTCAGTCACGCAATTGAGTGATCTTTGTGCGGGGTTATAGTGATCTCATTTGTCATACATTAAGTCATGCGCCTCCCAGTAATTCAGTATTTCATTTTTACGGTTATTCTTTTGTTTATCCATCCCAGCGGAGCCGCTGAGAACGAACCTCACAAAGCAATTAAGTTTGCGAGTCCGGATGGGGTTGATTTGTTGATGGATATTCAAGTTCCGACGGAAGTGAAAAATCCTCCGCTCGTGATGTTCGTTCATGGTGGTGGTTGGAGAGGTGGACGTCGGAGCGGTAACCGACTTAAATGGGTGGTTGAGCACGGATATGCTGTCGCCAGTGTCGAATACCGATTCAGCCAGGAAGCTCTCTTTCCGGCACAGATTGAGGATTGCAAAGGTGCCTTGCGCTGGCTTCGGGCTCATGCGGAAAAATATGGCTACGACGCATCGAGTGTCGTTGTTGCGGGTTCTTCGGCAGGAGGCCATCTCGCGGCACTGATGGGAACGAGCGGAGATGTCTCGGAGCTTGAAGGTTCGACAGCAGGGTATTTGGACCAGTCGTCCAGGGTGCAGGGCGTGATCGACTACTACGGACCGAGTGACTTTGTGAAACGCTCGGAGAACCAGAAGTCAAAAACGGATGAGCCTGAGGGAGGCGTCTACCAGTTGCTCGGTGGTCCTGTGCAGAAGAATCTCGAAGCCGCACGTGTCGCCAGTCCTGCGACATACATCAGCAAAGATGATCCGCCTCTACTGATCTTTCACGGGGATAAGGACAAGACGGTCTACCTGGATCAGTCTGAACATTTTGAGAAACTCTATCGTGAGGCGGGGCTTGATGTTCACCTTGAGGTCGTTGCCGGGGCTGGACATGGATGGAACGTGAACGCGAAGGAAAGGGAGCTCGTCCTTGCGTTTCTGGAGAAGCGTTTTTCTGCGGCCCGCAGCGATGAGCCTACTAATGCGGCGGAAGCCGATGCGAAAAAGGCGGCCGCGGCAGCTGAAGTAGATGTGAAATATCAAGGATGGGTTCTAACGCTTTCGCCGAAGGCGCAGGCGTGGGAAAAAGTTCTCCAATCGGAGTTGGGAAGTTTTTATCTGCCTATTCACAAGCGGGAGAAGGTGCAGGGGAGATCAAATGCCTGGGATTTCGTCGAAGACGATCCAACGCTACCACGGGTTTTGTTGATCGGTGATTCGGTTTCACGGGCCTACACTTTGACGGTTCGCAAAGAGCTCGCAGGAAAAGCGAATGTGCATCGTGCTCCGGCCAATTGCGGTCCAACGAAGACGGGACTGAAGAAACTGGACCTTTGGATGGGAGAGGAGAAATGGGATTACATCCACTTTAATTTTGGGATTCATGACAGAGTGACACCTCTGCCGGAGTATAGGCAACGGCTTGAAGAACTCGTCGTCAAAATGAAGGAAACGGGAGCGACTGTGATTTGGGCCAGCTCAACGCCGCTACCTGATTTGCCTGAGAAGAAGTGGACAGCGGCTTCAATGGTCGAGCGAAATGCCGCTGCGGAAGCGATTATGGAAGAGCACGGAGTGAAAATCGACGATCTTCATTCTGCGATTCTGCCCCGCTTGGATGAGTTACAGAATCCGAATGATTGCCACTTCAAGGAAGCAGGGAATCAGTTTCTCGGAAGGGAAGTCGCGAAATTTATTGGCAGTCAGATTGAATAAACGGATTGCGGGGAGGGGGCAATGTAGAGTTAGATAAGATCATGCTGAATTGGATTTGGATGGGGATGATTGTGATCGGTGTTGTTGTTGCGGCGCTACTAGATCAATTGAGCGGTGCTAACGGCATCGTTGAGGGAATGTTTTCGATGATCAAGGTGGGGGTCGTGAATATCGTGATTCCGTTGAGTGCGGTCATGATGCTTTGGTTAGGGATTATGCGATTGGCTGAGAAGTCCGGAATGATTCAGGTGGTATCCCGTGCGGTGCGCCCGGTCATGAAGCGTCTTTTTCCCGATGTGCCTGCGGATCATCCCGCGATGAGCGCGATGGTGATGAACATGGCGGCTAACATGCTCGGCCTCGGGAATGCAGCGACTCCGCTCGGTCTCAAGGCGATGCAGCATCTCGATGAACTGAACCCGAATAAGGGCACAGCTACGAATGCGATGTGTACGTTTCTCGCGATCAACACGAGTTCGGTTACCTTAATTCCTGCAACAGCGATTGGGCTCCTCGCGGCCCAGGGGATCGCCGAGCCTTACGCGATTGTCGGAACGACGATCGGAGCGACGCTTGTTTCGACGATGGTTGCGATCATTGCGGTGAAGCTGTTTGAGAAACTACCGATGTTTAAACGTGAGGCGATGGTTGAAGACGTTGTCGAAGAGAAAGCGGCGTCGGAAAAAGAGGTTTCACGAAAGCTCTCCGGGCGCGGGAAGGCTGTGGTTGCGGTGGTGTTGCTGATGTTTGCCGGGATCGTGTATTTAGAAACGGTTCCCGATCAACGCATTCGATTACAAGAGGCTCTGGGGCTGCGTGAAGTCGCGATTCAGCTGGATGCGGAGACAGCAACCCTCGACGAGGTGAAACCAGAGGGAGAGGATCCTCTATGGCAGCGAACCGTTTCAGCGATATCGGTGGCTGCGATTCCATTCGTCCTTGTCTTCTTTATCGTTTTTGCGGCGTTGAAAAGAATTCCCGTTTATGAAGAGTTTGTCGAAGGAGCGAAAGAGGGGTGGCATGTGGCGGTTCGAATTATGCCGTTTATTGTGGCGATGTTAGCTGCGCTTGCGATGCTGAGAAATTCGGGTGCGCTTTTCCTTTTTCAAAACCTGCTTCGCCCTGTTTTGGAGTTTGTGCATTTTCCCGCAGAGTTGGTGCCGATGGCATTGATGCGACCGCTCAGTGGTAGCGGAAGTCAGGGGGTGCTGGTTGAGATACTCACGAACGAAGGATTGTCCGAAACATTGAAGTATACGGCGGCTACGATGTTTGGATCGACAGAGACCACGTTTTACGTTCTCGCTGTATATTTCGGTTCGGTAGCCGTTCGACGCACCCGTCATGCGATTGCGGCGGGTCTCACCGCAGACCTTGCCGGTGTCATTGCCGCGGTGGTGATCTGCCGCGCGATGTTCGGGTGATCGCGTGCTCATGATGGATGGCAAAGGGGACGCTTTCGTGCAACGCTATATCCTATGCGTGCACTCTTTCTCGCCTTCTCTATCTTCTTCTCTCTTTCTTTATCAACTATGAGCCACGCTGCTGAAGGCCATTCCCGAAAACCCCTTCCACCGCAGGAGGAGATTGCAAAACTTCCGGCGGACGGGGGCGTAGAGTTTAATCGGCTCGTGTTTTCCCAGAGCCCTTATTTGCTTCAGCACGCGCGCAATCCGGTAGACTGGTGGCCGTGGGGCGAAGAGGCGTTTGAGCAGGCACGGAGGGAGAACAAAATGATCTTTCTCAGTATTGGCTACACGACTTGTCATTGGTGTCACGTCATGGAGCACGAGTCGTTTGAAGACGAGGAAGTGGCGGCGTTGATTAATGAAAACTGTATCGCTGTAAAAGTGGACCGTGAAGAGCGTCCTGATATTGACGAGGTCTACATGCAGATCACTCAGGCAATTACGGGCGGGGGCGGTTGGCCGATGACGGTAATGTTGACGCCTGAGAAACACGCCTTTTTCGCGGGAACTTATTTCCCGAAGGAAACGGTAGCCGGTCGGCCCGGAATCAAGAAAGTCGTTTCGGAGCTGGCGAAAGCCTGGGACGAAAGGCGGGAGGAAGTGGATTCGACGGCGTTGAATATCTCCGAGCAAATGGGACAGATGATGGGTGGTTCTCCCGGTGCCGACCTTGATCCTTCTGTTTTTCATACGGCTTTTACTCAGTTTGGTTCCCGTTACGATGAGGAATGGGGGGGATTCGCGATGCGACCTAAATTTCCGGTTCCACCGAACTTGATGTTTTTAATGCGCTATGCCCAGCGCGCCGATAGCGAGGAAGCGCTCGCGATGGCGGAGAAGACGCTCACGGAGATGCGTCGCGGTGGAGTTTATGATCATATCGGTTTTGGGATTCATCGGTATTCGACTGATCGTGAATGGCTCGTTCCTCATTTTGAAAAAATGCTCTACGATCAGGCGATGGTTTCCACTGCGTTTGTGGAGGCATATGAGCTGACCGGTAAGGAGCGCTATGCGCGAGCGGCCCGTGAGATTCTGGAATATGTCGAGCGCGACATGACGGATGAGTTGGGCGGGTTTTTCTCGGCTGAAGATGCCGACAGTGAAGGGGAGGAAGGGAAGTTCTATGTGTGGTCGACCGAGGAAGTGGTGGAGGTGTTAGGAGAAGAGGATAGTGAATTTTTCATGGAAATGTTTCGCCTCGAAGAAGAGGGGAACTTTATTGATGAAGTGGCCCGAAAGAAAACGGGTGTCAATATTCCCCATCTCAGGGAGGAGCTACTTGACGAGGCGCGTGATCGATTTGAAACCTTGCGAGTGAAGCTCTTCGATCGTCGTGAGGGGCGGGTTCATCCGCAGAAGGATGACAAGATTTTGACGGACTGGAATGGCTTGATGATCTCGGCTTATGCCAAGGCGGCGCAAGCATTCGGTGATGACAATTATGCGACCATTGCGACGAAGGCAGCGGATTTCGTTCTGGAAAAGCTTCGAACCGAAGATGGTCGACTTATGAAGCGCTATCGTCAGGGGGAGGCAGGTCTCGCGGCTCACCTCGAAGATTATGCGTTTATGATTTGGGGATTGATCGATCTCTATGAAACGACGTTTGATGTCCGCTATCTCGATCAGGCGATTACTTTTCAGAACATGCTGGATGAGCATTTCTGGGATGAAGAAGCGGGTGGCTATTTCACGGTGGCTGACGATGGGGAGCAACTCATTGTGCGAGCCAAGAAATTGTATGGCGGCGCCATTCCATCCGGAAATGCGGTTTCGGTCGGAAATCTTGCACGCCTCTATCGTATGACGGGGCAGCCGGCTTTCGGTCAGCGGGTTGACGAATTGATCCGGGCTTTCTCAGGTGAGATTGGGCAGAACTCAATGGTCTATCCGCTCGTGATGACCTGGCTGGATTTTCATCTCGAGCCGGGACATGAGATTGTTATCAGTGCTCCGACGTTGGAAAAAGCAGAGCCAATGATCAAGGCGCTGCGAAATGGGTTTCGTCCCGGACAGGTCGTTTTGGTTCGCACCGAGGAGAATGCGGATGCACTGGCTCGTATCGCTGCATTTACCGAAACGCAGGCTCCGGAAAATGGTAAAGCGACTGCCTATGTTTGCAGGAGTTTTGCCTGCAAGCTTCCGACAACAGATATCGGTGCGATGATTGAATCACTTTCGGACTAAGCGCGAATCGCGTGGGGTCAATCTCGTCCTCGGCGATCTGATCGGCGTGGCGGGCCTTGATCGCCACCGT
>JAOFXR010000037.1 GCA_028047635.1 Verrucomicrobiales bacterium | reverse complement strand
CTCGACTTCGCTTTGTTGATTGCTCAGGTTTGCAGCATGAAACGTTTCTTCAGTCGTATTTTTCTACTCGTGATTATTCTGACCGGTCACGAGGCTTTGGGTGAGATTCGGGTCGGGCGTGGACTTGTCGATATCTCTCCGCCAGTCGGCGTATCGATGGCAGGAGCAATCAGTCAGAATTATCCGGTGAAATTAATTCACGATCCGCTGCACGTCAGGGCGCTTCTTTTCTCAGACGGGGAAAAAAAAGTGGGGTTCGCGACGGTCGATAACACAATGATCTCTGACGTGATTTTTGATGAGGCAAAGAAGTTGATCGAAGCCGAGACGGGTATTCCCGGGGCCCATCTCATCATCGCCGCGACGCATTCTCACAGCACCCCGCGCGGGGTCGTTGGATTGGTTGAGGAGGCAGCGTCAGAGGCTTATCTCAAATCCCTCAGTGTGAGTATTGCCGAGGCATTCCGGATTGCGAATGATGACTTGCAGGCAGCGGCTGTGGGGTGGACCAGCACTGAGATTCCTGACCATGTTTTCAATCGTCGCTGGTTCGTGGATGAGTCGGCACAGATCACAAACCCTTTTGGTGATGATGGTGAAGTCGTGCGAATGAACCCGGGCTTCACGGGGTTGATCAAACCTGCCGGTCCCGTTGATCCTGAGTTGTCGCTTCTTTCGATTCGCAACGCAGCGGGAGCTCCGATCGCAGTGATGGGGAACTATGGTCTTCACTACGTAGGAGGAAATGGTCCCGGTGAAGTGAGTGCCGATTACTTTGCTGTATTCTCGGAGGCTTTGAAGGCACTGCCGGGAGCTGATGAGCAGTTTTTGGGTTTGATGAGTAATGGCACCAGTGGTGACGTGAATGCCGTTGATTTTTCCTCGGAGAGGATGAAGTGGCAGCGTTATGAAAACATGGAGAGGGTCGGGAATGACCTCGCATCGAAAGCGATTCCTCATCTCGAAAAGATAGAGCATCAAAAGGTGCTCGAGGTCGATGCCGCGGAAGTCATCTTGAAGCTTGGAGTTCGGAAACCCGACGCGAAACGTCTCGCCTGGGCCAAGGCGAATGCAGCGCCTGCCAATTCACCGATCAGGCTGACGAGACCGCAGGTATATGCGAAAGAGACTTTGGGTCTCGCGTCCTATCCAGATTTAGCTGAGGTTCGAATACAGGTAATTCGAATCGGCGAAATCGCGATTGTGGGAATCCCTTGTGAAGTTTTTGCCGAGACCGGTCTTGCCATCAAATCCGGATCAGCTTTCACGGCAACTATGGTGATGGAACTGGCAAATGGATATCACGGCTATCTTCCTTCGGCCCAACAGCACCGGTGGGGCGGATACGAAACCTGGGCTGCTCGTTCGGCCTACCTCGAGGTAAATGCTGAAGAGAAAATTCGCGATGCGTCTATCGCGCTACTCAAAACAATGAGCGAGTAAATGGTAGTCATCGGCGTGCTTATTCCTCTCCCGATTCAGAGACGAGAGGGATTTCGGCACGGTTTTTCTCAACGGAAGAATAGAGCGCTGATTCAGTGGTCGTGATACCAAGACGCTTGGTTTCCGCTTTTGCTTCTTTGACACTTGTGTCGAAGATCTTCCAAAATCGCTGCATCTCTTTAGCAAAGCCTTTAGGCATTGATTCGAGAGAAAATTCTCTTAGTTTTCCACCTTCCATAAAAAGGAGCTCATCGCGGACTGGTCCACCACAACGTAGTTTTCATCTATTCCTTTTTCTTCTCTTTGGTCTTGTCGTCTGTCGCTTCCACTTTTTTCCCCTCGTCTTTAGCGGGAACAAATTTAAGTACTGTCCCGTTGATGCAATATCGCTTGTCTGTAGGCGTGTCGAATTTCTCACCTTCGAACACGTGGCCGAGGTGGCCTTCGCAACGTTTGCAGACGACCTCGGTGCGCGCGTAGCCGAGATGGTAGTCGACGTTGTATTTTACATTCCTCGCTTTGGAAGGGTCGTAGAAAGATGGCCATCCGCAGTGTGAATCGAATTTCTCGGTTGAGGTGAAAAGCTCAGCATTGCAGCCAGCGCAATAATAGGTGCCGCCGCCCTGATTTTTGAATTCTTTATACACATCGCCATCGGCTGGTTCTGTCCCTGCCTCGCGAAGAATGCGATACTGTTCAGGAGTGAGCTCTTTTTTCCATTCTTCGTCCGTCTTTTTGACGAAATCGGTTGGCTGTTCAGGTGCTTTTGCGAGGACCTCGATAGCGGTGTTCGATTTCTCTGTTTCCTCAGCAACCGCATAAAAGGCAACCAGAGCAACAAGCATGGCGAATGGAAGAATCCAAAGGGTGTTTGATTTCATATAATTAGTTTAGGGTGGATCGAATCCATGGTCAAAGACGCGATTACTTCTCTTTTTTCGCTGAACGAGACGTATCCTTGCGTGTCGAGAGCTGATTGACGAGCGGTCTGATTTCCTGTGGAGTGGCAGGATGATGTTTATTCAACCCTGTTGGGTCACTCGTTTAACCCTGTTCAGTCTTGGTATCTTGTTGCCGTTGCTGCTTTTGCAGGCTCAGGCTGAAGATGAGTTGTTCAACATCGTGGCGATTCGAGATACCTCGACGCTTGAGGCTAAGGTGATCAGTGATTGGGCGGTTTCGGCTAAGGAGCCGACGATCCGCCAGAAGCTCATCGAGATTACGGTGTGTGAATGGTGGCCGGGGGAAACGGTTCGACTGCCGGTGACGTTGAATGCGCCTGCGGATGGAAGTGTTTGTCAGAATCTGATCATTGCTAATCAGGGCCTTGTAGACCGGGCGACTCTCCCTACCAAGGGGCAGCTCACTTTAATGAAGGAACATGGGGTCGGGGTCGTTCTCATCGGCATGAGCACGATCGATAAGATGAAGCCGGTTGGTAAACTGCATCTGGGGATGAAAGAGCGTCTCCTCGCTACGAAAAATCCTCGCTACACGGTGGCGTGGGTGTGGGGTATGAGTCAGATGCGGGCGCTGACGGCAGCGATGTCAGAGCCGGAAGTGTTTCAGCCGGAGAAGATACTCACAACCGGTGGATCAAAACGCGGGGTGGCGGCGACGGTCGCGGGAATTGTTGATGACAGGTTCACCGCGATTCTGCCAGTCGTCGCTCCGATCATGGGGAATCCCGGAACTCCCAGTTTTGTCGAGGGCGCGGAGCCGGAGCGGATTCTCCGGGCGAACGAGGCGTTCCTGGAAAAGGCCGATCCCGGTCATGCTCAAGCCTTTCGGGAAAGGGCGGTAAGACGTTCGAATCATCGGGTAACTCTGGAGCAAGCGAAGGCAGCGGTTTGGAACGCTACGGATATTGAATCAATGACCGATTTGGTCTGGGACGTGACCCGGATTACCAATTTTCTGCCTGAGGTGAAAGCAAGGGGCCTCGACTATTTTTGGAACGTAGGGACGAATGACAGCGTGTCGCCTGCTCTGTTGGAAGTGGGTAAGCAGTATCCTGAGTTCCCATTGTGTATCATTCCCAGCGGTCAGCACGGTGGGCCTGCAACCGCGGGGTACACAACGCGAGTTCCCACTCTGCCTGAGGTGGAAGCCAATTTTCTAAGCTTTGCGCTCTATCATTTTAAAAGGGCTAGATCGATGCCGGGGCCTCCAATCATCGTGGTGGACCTCATTGAGAACGGCGGAGTCAAAGTGACGGCGGTTTTTCCCGACGGACTCAAGCCGGAGATGAATGAGCTTAGCTTCGTCTTCAATCGAAATGAACCCTATACACTGGCGTTCGAGTTTGATGAATGGTCAACGGTGGAGATGGCCCGCAAGGCGCCGGGTGTGTATGAGGCGGAGATTGCCTTGCCCAACGATGTTTCAGTGAAGTCTCTCGATTTAGTGACTGTGCATCGGCACGTGGAAAACGGTCTTCCCATCACTTTTTCGGGGCCATATCAACGGGTCGATTCATTTGAATAACGAAAGAGATCGGTTCGTCAAGTAATCGGACTCTCCCGCTTTTACGGTCCGATTTATGAACTGCCATCGATTCATCCTACATGCCTGTGCACTCTTTATGGGCGCCTGTATGTTCAGCTGTGCGTCTGCGACATTGCAGTTGCAAGACCCCTCCGTTACTAAAGCGGCAATACAAAGTGGCTCAATCGCGATTGGAGGAGTTCTTCAGGCGGGTTCCGGATGCGGCCTCACTTCGTCGACTCGTAATTTGATTGCGGGAGATCTGGGGAAGACGATGGCCAGAAAACGGAGGAAGCAGGGTGTGATGGGCTGGGACACGGTGAAACGTATCGCCGGAGCACCGTCACTGAGTTCAGGCGGAAGTAGCAATCTGCTATCGCGTTCATTCTCTTCGTCTGATCGTGCAAAATTGCGTATGGGCGGTGCTAAGTATGTCCTTATCTCTTTGGTGAAAAGCAATGACGTTTGGGAGGATGTCAGTGAATCCTGCTATCATGACACTGAGGAGATCCGGGATAGGGATGGGAATGTGATTTCGTGCATTACGACCACGACCTACACGACGACCTCTAGTACGAATCGTCGCATCAATGCCGAGTATCATCTTTATGATCTCTCCAATGGCGGCAAAGTCTGGGTCACTACGAGCAACTATCGAGAGGCCAACTCGCGCTCCAATTGTTCTGAGTATCATTACCCCCGGCCACCTCAGCACCCTTCTCCTCCGTCTATCGATGACGTCATGAAGAATATGTCGGCCGCAGCAATCCGAAAGCTTCCCAAAAAGTGAGTGAATCTATCTTCCCGATGGCGGGCTCGTATTGTTAAGCCCTCCATTTCTTGTTCGAGTGATCAGCTTGGCGAAGAAATTCTACCGTGGAAGCATTTTTATCGCGTCTTCGATTTGAGCCAGCGTTCGAAAAACTGATAAATCACCTCATTGGATTCGGGAGTGGGACCGTGCAAGGGGCGGTTGTGCATCGCGACGCGATCTTTAAATCCGAGGAGTTCGTTTACTTTGATTGAGTGATTGAGTGCTTTCCATTGAGCGGGCGGGTCTTCGCTCCCGCCGGAAACGAGAAAGGGGCGAGGCGCCATGAGGGCATGCAGTTCGTGAAGATCTCGGCCTTGCTTGAGTAGTTCGGGATACAATCCGGTGATGGGATTTTCATCAGAGGGGACGCCGCGCTTTCGCCAGGGCTTGGGGTGATATCCCAGATACCAGGGCTCCCAGTAATTAACGCTGGGGCGATCGGCGAAAACGATTCCGGGGTCGGACCAGGCGGCGCAGGCAAATTTGTCATAGAGGCATGAGGCGAACATGGCCCATTTCCCTCCGAAGGAATGTCCGACGATTCCAATGCGTTCGGCATCTACGTCCGGTCGGGAAGCAAGGACCTCCAACGCGTTCGCTGCAGCATAGCCCAGCATGGAGAGCGGCTGCACTTTCGTATCTTCGATTGACGGCCAATAGAGTGAATAGGTCTTCGCCGCCGTCGCTTGAGTTGTACCGATCGAAAGGGAGACAAAGCCACGCTTCACGAGTTGATATGCAAAATCCCGTTCTTCTTTCCCGAGCCCAATCGACGTCTCCGGTTCGTAGTAGACGGTGACGATAGCAGGATGTTGCTGATCTTCTTTTGTGCGAGGGATGAGCAGGTAGCCGGTCGTTTTCTCGTTCGGCGTCCAGAGAAACCGAATCTTTTGTTGGGTGAAGTTCTCGCGGGTCGTCGTTTCGAGGACCTCCACTTCAGGATCGGTGATGACTTCCGGCCAGTGGCCCATGAGGTCTGACCATTCCGTCAGGATCTCGGCTCTACGTGCTTCCCATTGATCCTTCGTGTTAACCGTCTCACCGTTCTGATATAAGAGCGGTGAGCGGAACTCGCCGAAATTATTCTGGAACTCAGGGGGTGGGGTAGAGACCGTTTGAAGCAAATCTGCGCCGGTCGCGAAAGGACAGAGGAAAATGCTGAGAATGGCTAGCAGGTGTTTCATTTTTCGATTCCTTTGGCCCGGGCGATAAGAAAATCGACAAGCTCCTGACAACTAAAAAAGCCGGGCCAAAAACTGTGTCCTTGTCCTTCCATTTTCAATACGGTGATGAGATCACCGACTCCCGCTTTCTCATACACCGATTCCAATGCGGCTGAGTTTTGCGGAAGGGGCACCACTTTGTCATCGGTTCCATGGATGATGAAGACGGGGATTTTTGCATCCGCGAGGATTCCTGCTTTTTTGATGGGGTTGAGTTCTGACTGGCGTGCTTCGAGGTCCTCAGCTGTCGTTCCGTAGGCGGTCGCCGCACGAGCGACTTTCGGGTAGGTCGTGTAATCGTAAACCGGGTAAATACCTCCGATACCGGCGACGCGATCCGGATGTTTGATTGCCCAGCTCGAGACCCAAAGTCCTCCGCGGCTTCGACCCAGTAAGGCGGGTTTTTTGGAGTAGCCCCGCTTCACCATCTCGTTATACAGCGCTTCAAAGTGTGGGAAGGCATGCGGGCTCCCGTAAGCTTCGCCGACATCGATTCCTGCGATCGCGATTCCGGCATCGAGAAATTGTTGATGCATCCAGCTTTCGGCTTTGTCAGGGTATTGCTTTAAAGTGGGACCGTAAAAAATCCAGGGTTTTCCTGCGGCAGGCTTCGCTGGATTCTTTGGCTTCATGAGAAAGGTGTGCCTTCCGTTGAGCATTAGGGTTTCTCCGTCGAGGAGCACTTGGGTGCGCTTCGGTCTCGCGCCTTCCTGCGCCCAGCCCATTTGTTTCGATTGTGCTGGATCGACGGATTTTAATGCTTTTTCCGAGAGACCTTTTTTTGCGGTCTCCGCATATTCATCCATGCGGCGTTCCCATTCCTTGACGAGTTCATTTAGCTTCTTTGCGTTGGGAATTGCGAGGTCAGTGGACTCGTCGCGGTCGTTGGAGAGATCGTAGAGCTCCCAAGGTTCACTGATAGGAGCAACGGCTTTCCAGTCGCCCATGCGGATCGCTTTATGCCCGTCATGAAACCACCAGATGGCTTCATGCGGTGATTCTCTGTCTTTAGAAAAAATGGGGGTGAGGCTTTTGCCGGGTGCGGGCGGCGCTTTCGGGTGCGGCTTGGCTCCCGCCACTTCGAGTAAGGTCGGGACAATATCAATGACGTGTCCTGGAGTTCTCCGGATGCCTCCGTTGTCTTCAATGCCGTTTGGCCACGAAACAATGAGCGGTGTCGCGATGCCGCCTTCGTGCGTCCATGTTTTGTGGCGGCGAAACGGAGTGTTCGCGGTCGTAGACCACCCTGGTCCGAGGCAGAGGTAAGTGTCGGCGGCGCCCATCGGCAGAGTCGGATCGTGACCGTCGTCTCTGACCATGATCTCTGCGCTGGCTCCGTTGTCCGAGAGAAAGATGACCATGGTGTTGTCCCATTCCCCCATTGATTTGATCTGGTCGAAGACTCGACCGATTTCGATATCCATGCGGTGAATCATCGCGGCATGAATAGACATTTTCTTCGCCTGAAATGCTTTTTGCGTATCGGTTAAGCTTTTCCACGGGACAGGTCTGTTAATTTCGTCTTTCCCGAGAATCTCAAGCGCTTTAGGAAAATGGTAGGGCGGTCCGAGATCGCGTTCGACGCGTGAAAGTTCGGGCACTGTTTTCTGATTGAGCAGGTTGAGACTCTTCAATCGATTCCAGCGTTGGTTCCTGAGAACGTCCCAACCGGCTTTGTAGGTGTCTTCATAAATGGCGATATCTTCGGGAAGGGCGTGCAGTGGAAAGTGAGGAGCCGCAAAAGCGAGGTAGTGAAAGAACGGCGAAGCCTCATGGCTTTTGTGATGATCGGTCAGAACCTCGATGACATGATCGGCAAGGAAAGTGGTCGCGTAAAAGTCAGTGCCTTTCTCGACAGGAGGCAGCGAGACGTCATCCTTCGAGTGTTTGGTCGGATTGAAAAACCGCCCTTGGTCTTTTAGGTAATAAGAGTGATCGAATCCGTTTTCGACGGGCATGCCATCAATGTGCCATTTGCCGGTGTGGTAGGAGCGATAGCCGACCGGTGCGAGTAGTTTTGGAAGAAGCACGCCCCAGTCTGGACGAACGCCCCGGTTGCCTCCTCCTGATGGAATTCCGGGAACGCTGTCACGGCGAATTTGTTGCGCGTAAAAACCTGTCATGAGCGCTCCCCGCGTCGGCCAGCAACGGGCCGTGTTGTAAAATTGGGTGAAGCGAAGCCCGCTTTCCGCGATCGAATCGAGGTTGGGCGTTTGGATTTCACTGCCGTATGAACCCAGGTCGGAAAAGCCGAGGTCGTCGGCTAAAATGAGGAGAATGTTAGGCCTTTTTGCATCGTCTGCTCCTGAGAGATTTGGAGTCTGAAGTAGGATGAAAGCCAGTAAGACAAGGAAGAGAGATTTCATGGATGGTAAAGAAGAGGTTAGCGTGGAAACAGGATATTGAAAATGAGCAAAGGGGGACGCTATTCGGGGCGTTGCCGCTATCGCGGCGAAATTCTGATTTTCTAAAGGTCGTTGAACCAGCAAGATCGCCACCTATGAAATCGAAAACGGTTCTTTTAACATTACTCGCAGGATTGCTCCTGCCTTCATTTGCCACAGCCGAATTGCGGCTACCTGCGATTCTGAATGACCATATGGTTTTACAGCAGAAGCAGGCGAATCCCATCTGGGGGTGGGACACCCCGGGAACCGAAGTTACGGTGACGTTCGCGGGTCAGAATAAAAAGGCCACTGCAGGCGAGGATGGAAAATGGACAGTGAAGTTGGATCCGGTTCCGGCGAATGCTGATCCGGCGGAGATCACAATCAAAGGGAGTTCTGAGAGGAAGATCGCGGACGTTCTTGTCGGGGAAGTCTGGATGTGCTCCGGACAGTCGAACATGGGAATGATCGTTGCAGGGGACTGGAAAGCGCAAGTCGAGTCGTTGGCTTCGAATCACCCGAATCTCAGGCTTATGACCGTTCCCAGGGTGGGAACTCAAGATTTAAAAGATGACTTTAAGGGGCAGTGGGAGGCCGCAAACCCTGAAAATTGTAAGTCTTTTTCAGCGGTCGGTTTTTTCTATGGGCGATACCTTCATGAAATCCTGGGAGTTCCTGTTGGTTTGATTAACAATTCGTGGGGAGGATCTGCCGCTGAAGCCTGGGTTCGGCGGGATGCTCTCGAAGCGGATGATCGGTTTGCAAGCTTGATGGAGACCTGGAAAACGCGTGAAGTAACGCTTCAGTCGGAGGCGACTCAAAAGAAGTATGAAGCGGACCTCGCGACATGGAAAGAGAAGGTGGCCGAGGCCAAGGCGGCCGGCAAACCGGCACCACGAGGGCCGCGTTCTCCTTCTTCTCTGCTTGAGGGTAACGCTCGTCCAGGAAACATTTTTGCCGGAATGGTTCACCCGACTCTCGGATATGGAATGAAAGGCGTGATTTGGTATCAAGGCGAGAGCAACGCGGGGCGTGCGCATGAGTATCGTTCCCTCTTTCCCTATATGATTGAACAATGGCGCAAAGAGTGGGGGCAGGGAGACTTTCCGTTCTACTGGGTGCAGTTGGCCGATTTTCGGGATGAGCTGGCAGAACCTGGAGACAGTCAGTGGGCGGAATTGAGGGAAGCTCAGACGATGACGATGTCACTGCCGAATACAGGAGAGGCCGTGATCATCGATATAGGCGAGGCGAATGATATTCACCCGAAAAACAAATACGATGTCGCGGCGCGGTTGGTTCGCTGGGCGCTGGCTAAAGACTATGGGATTCCAAACATCAATCCGCAGAGTCCCACATACGAGGATATGTCCGTAACAGGCAAGAAAGTGAGCCTTACATTTGCTCATGCTACCGGAGGGCTTCGCACCTTTGATGTGAACGAAGTGCGCGGTTTTGCGATCTGCGGAGAAGATAAGAAATGGGTTTGGGCCGACGCTAAAATCACCGGTGCCAACACGATCGACGTCTGGAGTGATGCGGTCGCGCAGCCAATCGCAGTGCGTTATGCCTGGGCGGAGAATCCCGTTTGTAATGTTCTTTCGAAAGACGGGCTTCCCATGACTCCGTTCCGGACGGATGATTTTCCAATGATCACTGCTCCGAAGTAGCGAAGCCGACCTCACTGGTCACCATCAAGTCACGCTCGTCGGTGATCGTCATGAGCCAGGTGTTTGCCTCTTTCGGCAGGCCCCCGGCGCTGATGGTTTCGCCTTTGATCATCGCAGGGATGACGTGCCATTTCCGATCGGTTCGCAATCCGGTATCGTTGGTGTAGTGGAGTTCCGCCTTCACCACGGGGGTTTCAGATTTGAAAGTGAGGGAGACGATTCCGTCACTTTCTGATTGAAGATCGCTTAGCTGAGGCAATGGCGCACCGCCTTTTAAAATAGAATCCACAAAGACTCCGATTTCTTCCGGTGCCCATCCCGGGCCGTGACCGTGACGCATGTGGGGTTCGATCCGAAAAGTTTTGGGCCCCGTCACCTGCGAGTAGGATTTGGCATAGCTATCGAGTACGTAGTGCTTGTCGTGGGTGCCATTGACCCAGAGTGTCGGAGTCGCGCATTTGCCGAGGTGGCTTCCGGGGTCGTAAGCAGCGACCCAGTCATTGCGGCGGTTTCCCAGGGCGTCGATCGAAGGCTTCTGCACTGATTCTCCTTCATGCAGAAAACCGCAACCGTAGACGGGAATCGCGGCTTTGAAACGGTCATCAATCGAAGCGGCGAGGCAGGTCGAGTAGCCTCCCCAGCTGATGCCGGTAACGGCCGTTCGCTCCTGATCCACTTCGGGGAAACTTCGCAGGAGGGTGTGGGCTTTCATGACACTGCAAACGGTGTGGTAAGGCCAGTCGTCATCGATAGAGCCGCCGATGCTGTTGAACTTTTCCGAGTGTCCCTGGTTGAGGCCACCTTTTTCGAGCCGCACCCGCATTTTCTGGTTATGACCAGTGTCGGTCACCTTTTTTCCTGTTTCATCGAAAACCGGAGCGGGAGGGCGATGGCCCGAGAGATCCATGGCAATTGCGGCGTAGCCTCGCTTCGCCCACAGCCAGACCCATTCAGAAAAGGCCGTGCCTCCGCCGCCGTGGATGAGAACAATGCCCGGGTAAGTCTCTCCCTCTTTTGCGACGCCGATCGTTTTGGGTGAAGCATAGAAGGCGAATACTTCGGTAGCTTCTCCTTTGATCGGCTCCCCTTCGTAGATGAGCGAGTGAATCGGAAGTGAATCGTCTACGGCACGAAATGCCGGGACTTCGTTCTTAAGTCGATCGACGGGCCAGGTTCCAGGTTTCTCTTCGGCTTGAGAAGCAAATATCATGATGCAGGAAAGGAAAAGGGCGTGAGTGATTTTCATAGAGATAACAGGGGATCGGAAGGTCATGGGTTACTTTCGGGAGTCAGGCGTCGTGAATGGTTTAACGAAATAGGGGCGATAGGTGCCTTTTTCGATATCGCTGAACAATTCTGCTAATGTTGTCTCACCGAAGAGACATCCAGACCGATGCTCGAATTTTTCATCCTTTTCGAGGAGTTCCGTCTTTAGCCGATGGTATCTTGGACAGTCCAGCTCGTGAATGGCGAGCATGCAATAAGCGCGCTCCGCCGAGGTTCCACTCTTGTACCAAGCGAGAAACTCTTCGAGGGCATTCTCTTTACTTCGAAGTCGTTCGAACTTCTTTTCTCCCTCGGAAATAATCCCGGCGAAGCCGACTCCTCCGAAAGCAAAGTAGTTGATGCGGGGCTTTTCTTTAGCTTCCGCGGTGAGGAAGACCGGGAGAGTAATGAAAATTAGAAAACCAGTTCGGAGTGATGCCATTGAGGTATCACTATCTCACAATGCCGACTCCGATTCAATGGTTAGGGCTATCTGAAAACCGTTACTTCCATTGCCATACGGACACTCCCTTGAGTGAGCGTATCAATAACTTGTCGCCATCAATGCCGAGGTGAGCCCAGGTTGGATCTTTGGGACTGACGACACGGCGGTCGGTGATTTTGAATGACTCAGGTGAGGCGTCGAAGAGGATTAGTTCACCTTTCTGATCGAGTGCGAGGATCTGACTCCCTTGATTAATCATCGACCAGTATTCACCAAATTCCTCATCGCTCGACCAGGTAACTGATCCATCGGCGAGGGCGAGGCAGTATAATTTTTTATCACGCCCGTGAAGGTAGATGTGCTCGCCTACCACGATGGGTGAGCTCATATATCCCTCTGCTTTCTCGTTGTTCCAAATCTGCTTCACGGCAAGCTTGCCGTCGGCGTTACTTGAGACTTCAAAGAGGAAGCCGCCGCCACCGTAACTGGCAACGAAGATCTGGTTCTCTCCGATGATCGTGGGCGTTAGAATATTCATCCCGCGGAATGCTTTGACCGGTATCGTCCATAGCACCTCACCGGTTTCAAGGCTGAGACCGGATAGCTCCAGACGTGCTTGAACGACAAGCTGTCTTTTACCCGCGAGGGTGGCGATGATGGGTGAGGAGAAAGCGCTTCCGAACATGGCTCTTTCATCGACCATTGAACGCCAGATCGTTTCCCCGGTCGCATTGTTGAGCTTGGCTACGGCAAGTCCTGCTTGAACATAGAGATCTTCACCATCCACCAGGGGAGAGCAAACCTGTCCGAACGCAGGCGCATCCGTTCCATCCCGCTTCGTAAAATCAACGCGCCAGACATCTTTGCCGGTCTCAATATCAACCTTAGCGAGGACATCCTTCATGCCTCCGGCGTATATCGCACCATTAGTGATCGTCGGGGTGCTTCTGACCCAGCTTCCGTTTTTCGCGGCAAAAAACGGAACCTTCATTGCCCCTTCCCAGGATTGCTCCCACTGTTGCTCTCCAGTTGCGAGATCGAAAGCACGAAGGATTTCGGACTTTTCGTCCTTGGTCGCAAAAGTAAAAATCTTCCCTGCTGAAGTGACCGGACTCGAATAGCCTTCGGCCAATGGTTGATCCCAAATTTTGGTTAGATGCTCTCCTTTCAGTTTTTGAGGCCATGGAGTTTCCGCTGCCGCGGCTCCGGTTCTAACGGGACCTCTCCATTGGCTCCAGTCTTCCGCCATCGCTGGGATACTCGTAAGGCATAGGTAGAGAGCGACTTGGCGAAAGGAATTCATAATAAGTTAACGATGCTGGAAGCAGAATGGATGCGTCGAAATGTTTCGGGCAATCCAGAACGCGGAGAGAAGCAGCCATTTGAGTTCCCCAGGGTGAGGCAACGAAACGGAAAAGGGTAGACCGTGTTCGCGGTCGAGAGCGGGCTAGGCGTCTACTCCATCGGTCGCACCAGCGGAAGGAGAGCGATTCTCCTTCTTCAGATTTGCAACGATATAGGTTGGGTCGTCTTCGAGAACGATGACGTCGACGAGGCTGCCAGCGGTGGCAAGAAGCTGTCGGCAGTTGGCGCTGATGTGCTGAAGCTTGAGCTCTTTGCCATTCGTTCGGTAGCGTTCCGCGAGTTTTTGAATCGCTTCGAGACCGGAGTGATCCCAGACGCGGGAGTCCATCATGTCAACGATGACCACGTCAGGGTCTTCAGCGGGAGAGAACTCGTTGTTGAAGTCGATGATGGATCCGAAAAAGAGAGGACCATGAATGTAGTAAACTTTGGCGCCATCTTCGCGTATCTCAGTTTCACGGTGAACGTGGTGAGCGGATTTCCAGGCGAAGACGAGGGCCGATACGATAACGCCGGAGATCACAGCGAGGGCAAGGTTGTGTGTCACCACAGTGACGATGGAGACGAGTAAGATGACGAACGCGTCAGACTTGGGGATCTTTTTCAAAATCCGAATGCTCGACCATTCGAAGGTTCCGATCACAACCATGAACATGACGCCAGTAAGTGCGGCGAGTGGAATTTTTTCGATGAGAGGTGCCGCGAAGAGAATGAAGCAGATCAGGAAAATACCGGCTGCGATTCCGGAAAGCCGGCCACGACCTCCAGAGCGGATGTTGATGATACTTTGCCCGATCATGGCGCAACCGCCCATGCCGCCAAAGAAACCGGTGACGATGTTGGCGATTCCCTGGCCGACGCACTCACGATTACTTTTGCCCCGGGTCTCGGTGAGTTCATCGATGAGGGTGAGGGTCATGAGTGATTCAATCAAACCGACTGCCGCGAGAATGAAGGCGAAGGGGGCAATGAAGATCAATGTGTCGAGATTGAAGGGAATCGAGAACGAGACGAGTTCAGGCAATCCTCCGCTAATCGATGCCATGTTCCCGACGACGAGGGTGTCAAGATTCATACCAATAACGATGAGGCTGACGACGACGATTCCGACGAGGGACGCGGGGATAGCGGTGGTGAGTTTTGGCAGGAAAAAGCTGATTGCCATGGTGAGGGCGACGAGCCCGAGCATGAGATACATGGAGCCACCGGCGAGCCAGTCTGATCCGGGCACGGTAGGGGATTCAGTGAACATGGGGAACTGGGCCATGAAAATGACAATGGCAAGTCCGTTGACGAAACCGAACATGACGGGTTGTGGAATGAGGCGCACAAAACGTCCCAGTTTCAGCGCGCCACAAAGGATCTGAATAATCCCCATGAGGATGACAGTGACGAACAGGTATTGAAGCCCGGCGCTATCTCCGAGACCAAGCTCGACGCCTTTTTCGTTTCCGATTTTGACAAGACCAACCATGATCACCGCGAGGGCTCCAGTTGCACCGGAGATCATCCCGGGGCGTCCGCCTGCGATTGCGGTGATGAGACAGATCATAAACGCGGCGTAGAGGCCAACGAGTGGCGGAACACCGGCAATGATCGCGAACGCGACGGCTTCGGGAACGAGGGCCAGGGCAACGGTAAGGCCGGAAAGAAGATCATCTTTCGCCTGAAGGCGGTTGCCGAATTTGCGGTAAATAAGTTGGATCACGGTACGTAGAAGTTTGGCAGTTCACATGGGGCCCGGCCGACCTGAAAAAGGTGCGGCGATTAAACCAGGAGACGAAGGGTCTCCGCGACGCGGACGCTGGACTTAACGGCCCTTTCGGACCCAATAGCAAGAGGAAATGCTCAGTGCGGCAGGGACGATTGTCCCCAACTCTTAGTCGAACTGAGGGGAATCGGAATCGCTCTACTTAAGAGCGCCTTCAGGTTTTCCGTTTGTAGTGAGGATGTGCACTTCGTGGGCTCTTGCTTTGGGGTGGATAAACTCCCACACCACTTTCTTTTCAGAAGTGATCTCAAACAACTTGGCCATGTCCGGCTTTTTCTGACCATAACTGCAAACAACCGTATTTCCGTTGGCGAGACGCTGGCCTCCGCAGGGATCGGCGAAACGACCTTCGACGTCTTTGTTCGTGACGTGCCAAACCACTTTGCCGTCGGCATCAAACTCGACGACTTGATTTCCGTGAGTGAGGTTGACGAGAGTGTTTCCATTCTCCAGACGAATCGCGGTGAAGGGCCAGCATTCTGCTTTGCGGGCGCCTAGTTCTTCGAGATCAGTTCTGAATGTTTTCACGACAGTTCCGTCCGGCTGATACTCTTTCACAGCAAAAGCGAGAAGATGAGGCACGAGGTAATTTCCGTTGGGAAGCTTCCGGGCCATGCGGGTTTGCATGTGGCCGTTGTCCGTCTCAGGGAGAAGAGGCACTTCGACAGTTATTTTTCCATCTTGAGTGAGTTCGAGAATCCTTGGTTTCGGGCCGCGCTCAACGACGAGGGTATTGCCGTCTTCGAGACGAACCGCGGTGCCGAGTTCTTTATTTTCCGGGGCGAGTTTGTATTCCCAAATGGTCTTGCCTTCGGGGGTGATCTCTTTGGCAGTATTATTGATCGAAGCGAGCACGTTGCCGTTTGGCAGAACAAATGCGTCGCGGGCTTTGCCTTCGGCCTTCCAGGTGACTTTTCCTTCTTCGCTAACGATCACGGTGGGATTGCCGGCAATGAGAAAAGAGTGTCTAATTCCGGATTCACTGCGCTGCTCGCCGAACGTTTCCTGCGCATCGATTTGATGCGTGAAGGGCAGAGAAAGTGAGAGGGCTATAATGATAAATCTAAGCATGTTGATACCCTAATCGAAATTAGTAAGGGAATGCGACCGAAATTTCTGGCCCTTGGGAAGATTCGCGCCATTTTTGAGGAATGGAATTGAATCAGTTCACCGACTACTCATTAAGGGTCCTCATTTTTGTGGCGCTGAGAAAAGGTGAGATCGCATCGATTCGGGAAATCGCTACCGCCTTCGCCATTTCTGAAAATCATCTTGTGAAGGTGGTGCACAACCTGTCAAAGCTCGGCTACCTCGAGACTTTTCGTGGTCGCGGGGGAGGAATGAAGTTGGCTCTCGAGCCGGAAAAGATTCGACTAAGGGAAGTGGTGGAAGCAATTGAGCCACTGGCGGTGGTTGAGTGTCTGCCGCCGCGGAAAGGAACCTGCTGTATCAAAGGCGTCTGTGAATTGCAGACGGTTTTGCATCGTGCTACGCAGGCATTTCTCGGCGAACTGGATTCACTGACACTCGCTGACCTCGTGAAAAATGAGCAGGAATTGAAGGGCCGTCTCGGAGAGTCTTGAGCGGGCAGATGCGTTTTGCGTCTCAGCGAAACACCTCTATCCGGCACGGAACTGATTTAGTTCAGGAAGGTAATGATAGCCCGCTGAACTGAGACGTTTCTCGAGCGCGTCTTGATCGAGGTCGTGAGTTTTGACGAGATCGTCGAGACTGTCGCAGTCATTTCTGAGAGCGGTATTGATGAGTCCCACGAGCAAATGGGGATCCATTGTCTCGTAGGTGGTAAGGTTCATGCTTTTCGCAGGAGGATCGCTTCCGTGTCAAAATCACGGTTGAGAACGTCGCTGAGTATCACGAGGGGATCACCGTCGACGACGAGTCCCTTTTCTTTCAGAATGGCGACGGCTTTGAGGATGGTCTCCGGCGGGCTGTCCTCCATTTCCATGGTAAATGGTGTGACCGCTCGATTCATGAGCAATGCACGACCGACCCGCTCGTCAGGAGAGAAGGCAAATATATCAGCGTTCGTTGGGCGTTGATGGGCTGCGTAGTTCGCGAGAACCCCCCGGGCGGTGAAGATGATGATCTTGGAGTCAGCCAGTGAATTCGCGAGAACAATTGCCGATTTAACGGTGTGTTGTTTTTCGGTTCTCAGTTCAATGGCCTCGCAGAATCCAGCCCCGGGCTCGCGTTCCATCCGTTTCGCGATGCGTCCGAGTACCTCGATACATTTGACGGGGTACTGCCCGACCGAGGTTTCGCCGCTCACCATGACAGCGTCGGCCTGCTCGAAGACCGCATTGGCGACATCGGTAACCTCGGCCCTGGTTGGAACGGGGTTTTCGATCATCGACTCGAGCATGTGGGTCGCGACGATGACTTTGCGACCAATACGGGCGCAATCTTTGAGAATGAGGCGCTGAACAACGGGGAGTTCCTCAATGTGAACTTCGATTCCGAGATCGCCACGGGCGACCATGACTGCGTCGGATTCCTTGATGATCTCGGAGAGATTTTTAACCGCTTCCTGATCTTCGATTTTCGCAACGATCTTCGCCCGGGAATCAGATTCAGCGAGTTTCTCACGAAGGTAGCGAATGTGTTCGGCGTCGCGGACGAAGCTGATTGCGACAAAATCGGCCTCAAGTTCTGCAGCGAGGTCGAGATCGAGGAGGTCCTTGTTGGTTAGTGCGGGGAGATTGACTCGAATCCCCGGCAGGTTGATGTGTCGGCGGGAACCCATTTTCCCGTCGGTTAGGACTTCGCAAGTGAGCCGGCCTTTGTCGATGCGAGTGACCTTGAAGTGGATCTCTCCGTTGTCGACGAGCATGACGTCGTCCACAGAAACATCATCGTGGAGTCCATTGTAGTTGGTGGTGACAGAAATATCTGAATTGGATTTCAGATCTGCATTGCGAAATTCAACGACATCTCCTTTTTTGAGATCCAGTTTTCCATCGACGTCTCCAGTCCTGATGGAAGGACCTTGAAGGTCGATTAACGTTGCTACGGGAATCTCGAGTTTTTCGGACTGCTCGCGGATTTTGGCGACGACATCACGTGCCCATTCGTGGGCGGCGTGGCTCATGTTCAACCGGAAGATATTGGCTCCCGCGCTGATGAGCTTTGCTATCATTTCAGAAGAGTCGGTCGCGGGTCCGAGAGTGGCGATGATTTTAGTTTTTCGCTTGGCCATAGTTGATAGACGGGTCATCTCCGCAGGAATTCTGAGGCTTCATGGATACGCACAATACGGATTATAGTCAGCTAAAAATTTGTAACAAAAAGGCCTGCAACATTGGCAGGCCTTTTCAGGGTGTCCGTGATAACTGCGAAAGCAGGTTCGGACTGAAACGGTTGAAGCGGCGATCACTTGGTTATCCAAACTTCGACGATTCGGTTTGGAGTGAGATAATTTTCATTGAATCGCTTGGTTTGACCAAAGTAAACGGCTTGGATGTTATTCTCTCCGAGACCGGTGATCTTCGCTATTTCCTGGGCCACGTTGGAGGCTCTTTCCTATGAAAACTTGTGGTTGGATTTGGCGTCCCCGTCCATGGAGGCATAGCCGACTGCAAGGATTTTCACATCCTTGCCGAGGCCTTTCAACTTCGCTGCCAGTTCTGTGCTTTCTGCCGCAGTGCCCCCCGCAGATCCTGAATCGAACTGAACAACGTCTTTGGCGCTTGAATCGCCCTCAGCAACAACTTTTTGGTAGGTTGCCTCGCGATCAGCAGCGGTTTCGTTGATTCCTCTCAGGCTAACAAAGAGAGGGCGCACTTTAACATCGAGCTTGGCTGGATCATTGACGAGCAAAGGAAGGTTTAGGTCGGGGAGGTCGGCGGCTCGCTTGAGCTTGTCGCCGTTTTTGAGGGCGTCGAGTTCACTGTTGAGCTTGTTGATTTCGATCAGTAATTTCTTTTTAGCGGCCTCACATGCTTTGGCATCTGCGGTGAGCTTTTTTGTCAGTGCCTCTACTTCAGCATTCAATTTGACGGCCTGTGCCGCAGTGATCTTTTCTTTATCGGCAGATGAAAGCTTCAAGGCTTTGAGTTCTGCGGCGAGTTTTCCGGAGTCTCCCGCCATCGAGCCCTTGAGCGTTTTGATTTGAGCGAGAAGGCTCTTCTCTTTGTCCGCTGCTGCTTGTTTTAACGTGAGAAGTGAACTCTTCGCTTCTTTAGACGCTTTGGTTTCGGCATCGAACTTCAGTTTCAATGCGGCAAGTTCGGCCGCGAGGCCGGACATTTTCCCGGCGCCTTCGCCAGATGCCTTCAACTTCAATGCCATTGAGCTTTTTTCGCCTTCCAGTGCCTTCAGTTTGGCCTGCAGACCTGCGAGATCTGCATCTAGTTTCGCGTTGGTAGAAGCGGCACCTTTAACCTTGGTGGTGAGCGCTCCATTGGCTTCGTTAGCTGCCTTCAGCTTGAGACTCAAAGCGGCGAGTTTTCCGTCGAGGTCTCTTGTGAGAGAAGTGGATCCCTTAAGCTTCTTTAGCTGTAAGTTGAGAGCTGCGTTCTCGTTTTCTAGCGAGCCAAGATCGGATTTGCTTCCACGAAGCTCGGCGGCGAGTTCGGCCCGTCGTGCTGATTCTTCAGCGAGTGCTTCGCGGGCGGTATCTATTTCCTGAGTATCCTCTGTTGCGACCTTGGAATCAGGCACTGGACTCAGTTTGGGGCCGTTTGTGTCTATGCACCCTCCGGATCCGAAAATCCATGCGGTGAGAAAAAGGGCTGAGAGTCCCGAGAGAACGGCGAACACGGTCGCCCCGACATCATTGCTAATTTTAAATCCGGCCACTGAAAGAGAGGGGTATGGTATTGGGTTGGACAGATTACGACCACGCCAAAGTCACAAGATTGACGGAAAAAGAAAACCAATTACTGGTCGCCTTTCAGGAGATAGCGAAATGCTGCTGCTCCGAGGAGGAGGAATGCGACCGCGACGATGATACCGATAAATATTGCCATGGGAGGATTCTAGACACTGTTTACCTTTTTGCCAATCGGAAGATGAAGGCAATCTTCTCGTCAGGGCAGGGGAGAACGGCTCCCATGCTGCCATATGAATCAGGCTGATGCTGCGGCTTCCTTATTGGATTTAGCTCTCTTTTTATCCGCTTTCTTAGCGCGTTCCACGAACCAGATAATGACACCCATGAGAAGGAATATTCCCAGAATGCTCCACGAGGAAAAGAGGGCACCCCAGATGCCTTCAGTAAATCCATAGCTGTGAAGACCGACTCCGAGATTGTTGACGCCCCACCAACTGAAAGTCACGATTCCGGCAAGAATGACACTGCACATGTTGATACCGAGATCTTTCAACATGCCGCCCATGCGTCCGTGAAGGATAACGAGAGTCCACAGGCAGATCATGAGAGCACCGTTTTCTTTCGGGTCCCAGCCCCAGAAGCGTCCCCAACTGTAGTTCGCCCAGATACCACCAAGAACGGTTCCGACGAGGGAGAAGAAAAGGCAAAAGCAGATCACACCGTAGTTCATCCGTGTGAGAGACTTGAAGAGGTCCTTGTTTTGGTGCCCCGTGAGGAGACAAATGAAACGTCCTGCGAGGTAGATGACTCCAAAAATCGCGGCGACGAGACCGGCTGCGTAGCCGATATTGATGATCGTGACGTGAGTCGCGAGCCAGAAATTGGTATCGAGAACCGCCATGAGCTGCGTGATCGTATCGGTGGCTTCTTTTGCCTCGTATTTAACTGAAAGGAACATTCCCGCAAAACCTGCGACGACAGCAACGAGTGTCCCGATGCCGATTCGGGTAAACCATTCGATGATGAGTCCAAGCAATACAGCCGTCGCAGTAATGAAGATCACGGTGTCGTAAAGATTGGTGATTGGAGGTCGTTGTCGGATGATGGATCGCAGCGTGATTCCGTAGATGTCGAGGACGAGTCCTGCGAGGGCCAGGAGGCTGGCCAGTAAGATCATGATTTTGCTGAAGCGCGTTCCGGGTGAGAACCAGCTGAAAGCAAGGACCACAAATCCGATCACAAAGCAGTATAGCGCTCTCCAGAACCATTGCCCCCGATAGAGCGAGATTTCCATTTCTGATCGAACGCCCTGGCCTCTATCCTCTGCCGTTTGGTGTTGTTGGTCAGAGAAAGACTGGAGGGCGTTCCGAAAAGCTTCTTCGCTTTCGCCCTGTGCATTAGTAATTGCTTGAATTTTGCCGAGTTGCTCGGTTCCCCATTCGCGAACTTCTTTCTTCTCGAGAGCCTCGAGCATGACATCGCCGGAGGATCTCCAATCTTCGTTGGCATCTTCTTGTGGAGGGAAAAGATCGAGTCCACGACCTGAGTTGGCGTGAAAGAAGAAAAGTCTCAGTGCATCGGAAAACATGCGTTCGTCTTCCGAGTCGCCGACAGGTTGGCGAACGGTCTGGAAGAGTTGGTCGAGTGTCATCTCGGGCATTTTGGTAAGCATCTCGACGGGATCGAGCGTCTTCGCCATTTCCTTGAATTCGGGGGAGAGGATCTCTCCGTTCACGAGAATTTCCCCTTTGCGGGCAAAGCCGAACTGTCCGAGCAAAAATTCGAACGAGCTGATGTTCTGTCCGAGCGTGAGTATCATCGTTTCGATGCGCCCAAGTTCGTATTGCTCGTCTTTATCGTTTTCCTGGAATTGCTGCTGCTTTTTCGAATACTGAGCGCTGAGCTCAGCCAGTTTGGCACGTCCGGCGACCAATTCGCTGTAGGAATAGCGATCGCGTCGCGATTTGGGTGAGACACCGATTTGAACGACCGCTTCAGAGTCGTCTACGATGAACACGGGGAGTTGTTTTGCAATTTCGCCACGAAAGAGAACGTCGAGCATCCATTCCGCGTGATGAAGACTGTGCTGCTCGCCGTCTTTGGTTTCAAATTTGGCCGTCGTTTTGCCGCTGAACTGCATCAACGTGAACCGGGAGGTCGTGTAGATCGGTTTCACGCGGCCACCTTCTTGAACGAGGATGTTTTCAAAGGCATGAACCGTCGCCTCTTCCCAGGGTTCGTAATTCTGGAGCTCGACCTTGGGCAGCTCACGAGCGGAGGCATTTGTTGTCAGCCCGAGGAGGCCCAACAGGGTTAGGTGGGTGAGTAAACAGTGTTTCATGAGGTAGCTTCAGTCGCTGAACGTTTCTTTCTCGCGCGGCTGGAGTAGCTCACGAGCATGATGATAAAATGAATTCCAAGGCCGATTCCGTTGATCACGAGGGCCCAGAGTGGCCATTGATCAGCGGGGTTTTTAGCGACCGCGAATTGGGAATACATATCGTCGCCGGGATTGGATCCGGCGGGTCCGAAGGATTCCTGGAAGAAGGTGTAGCCTTCATAGCGCATTGGCTCGTTCATCTTGATTTCGACGGGCTTGTCAGGCTGACCTTCTTCGATGCGAGTGATGCGACTCTCGTAGTTTCGCGGGGTCGTTACACCGGGGTGGCGTTCGAAGATGAATTCATCAAGCCTGACCTCGAAAGGGAGGGGCCGGGACTTTTTGGCTAGGAGCGCTCCATAGAGTTGGTCGCCTACTTCGAAGGTGAATGGCATTGGTTTTTCCCGGGGATCAAAATAATAGGAGCCGGCCCACAGAATTCCCTCAATCGGGTCAGCGCCATTTTTCGGGCGGAACTCAACATAGGCTCCGGGGAGATTTTGTTCCGCTTCGGTGGACGGTTTCTGAGGCGACAGTTTAAAACCGTCGATTTCTTTTCCAGTGACGCTCGCCGCCATCGGTGCGCTCGTTGGAATGGGCATCGCATTTTTCGAATAGCCATTAATCACGACATCGAAAGGAAGCGCTTCTGTTTGAATGGTGCGTTGCTCGTCCGGACGAACCGTATCGAGCACATCGGATGGATAGAGCCACGCTTTTTCCGCTTGGCCGTCTTTGGATAATGGCATCACCTCGAGTTGCCATTCGCGGTAGCTTTCGACTTTGCTCGAGGACATCCCCGGGTAGAGCGCGATGTAATCGTCGGTCGCAAATTGGTTGGTGATAAATCCTCCGGCGAGAAGCAGAAGCATTCCGAAGTGGGAAATGAGCAGTCCTGCACCGCGCCAGCGCTTACGCACTTTGACAATCGCTCCCAGCGTCATGTTGACGAAGAGGATCAACATAAGGAGCATACCGCCCGGGAGAATCACGGGAAGGCTTCCCATTGTCTCGTTGATGAACCACGAGTGAAAGTAGATCTCTTTCGCTTTGTGGAGGCCGTTGTCGACCTGATCGAGGGTGCCGAAAAGGGTCACCAAAAGCATGAGAAACAACACGGTCGTTGCCAGCTTGAATGAAGTGAAAAATTGGTAGAGCAACTTGGGCCAGTTGCCGGGAGACCAATCGATGGAATTTTTTGCCATGGGGCTATTGGGTCGGAAATTCGAATTAGTTCGTTTTGACGTCGAGTGAGGCAACGAACTGGTTGAAAGCGTCAGAATTGGCGGCGACGAGAGCTTTCGGTCCCGTCATCTTTACGAAAACGGCTCCCGCGCTGGATGCGAGAATGAGTCCGCGAAGTCGATAATCATCAAATGTGTCGGTGCTCCCCATGCCGGGAGCGAAAGGGCCGTCGACTTCGACGAGGGTTGCGGGTTGTCTGAAAAGAGCCAATTTAGGAAGCGCCGCGATTTCCGCTTCGGTGAGTGGATTCGCCTTGAACTGACCGCGCCAGCGATTGACGTTGGCGACCATGCCGCCTCCGGCGCCGGGGAGTCGCGCCAGATAGCAGGAGCCCTCGCCATTTTCGCCGAATACGAAATTCACGTCTCGCATCGAAGAGCCGGGTTTTTCCTCCCAGCCTTCGGGCGTGTCGTAAGCGAGTTTGGGATTCCCGCTTCCGGTTGCTCCTGAGGTTGCTTCTCCCTGAGTCGGGGGCGCTTGGGTCTGATAGCGGAAGCGCTCCCGTGAGGTTTCGACAACGTTGAAACCTTTCTCCGTGGTGGACAGTTCCCGCTCGACAAGAACGGATGGGTCCGATGAATCGCCGCAGGAAGTCAGGGTGGCCATCAGAGCTGTTGCGGCGAGCAGATGGAAAAATTTAGCAAGGTGCATGGTAGGTGTGTTGATTAGAGCAAATTTGATCGCTTCAGTTCGATAGTCTGCGAGGAGAATTACGTTCCTAAGCGGGGAATTGTGTCTTTGAAAACACTATTCAGCTTTTTTGCTTTCAGCCGGAGCCGCTTCTTTTTTCGGCTCAGGCTGGGGAGTGGGTTTGGCGGCTGGCTTTGGGGCCGGGGCGGCCTCCTTCTTCGGCTCGGGCTTGGGCTCTTCTTTTGCCGACGTTTCGACTGCGGCCGGAGCGGTCAGGTCGGTTCCCGTATTGATTTCGAGATTCACGCTTCTTTCGAAGGCCTTTGCTTCTCCGGCGTCGACCTTGGTCTGCCACACATAGATTTTCTTTAGATTGGAGAGTTTCTCGAAGGTCTCAAAGACTCCGTTCCCAACGCCGGTTCCGTATAGATTGAGGTATTCGAGTTGTTGTAGCCCGCCAAGATGAGCGATTCCCGCTTCGGTCGTTTTGGTGTTCTCCAAGTGGAGGCGCTCAAGCGCTTTCATTTTACCAACGGTTTTCAGGGCATCATCGGTCACCTGACTGCGTCCCAGATCGAGCCAGGCGATTCGGTCAGCAATCGGCTCGAGCAATTTGATCTGATCATCGCCGAATTCCTTGGCAGCATTGATTACATTGACGCGAAGTCGGTCATCCTCGGCAGAGATCGGCATCACGGAGAAGTGATACTTGTTGGCTGACTCCATCACTTCCGCCATGCGGGCATCTTGCTCTTCGGGAGTGAGGGTGTCCCAAACCGATACGTAGGTGGCGACTGCCGTTTCTGCGATTTCTTCGCCACCTTCGGCATGCATTGCTTCGACCGCGAGGGCCAGTGCTTCGATCGAAGGATCGTCACCCAGTTCTGCGAGCTTCATTTCGGGATTCGCTCCTGCATCGATCCAGAGGCTGAGCAGCTTGATTTCGTCTTCGGTAAATCCATCCCCTTTCGGAGGCATGAATTCATCGTCATCGGTGGGAAGGGTGACGCGAATGATTAGCTCGGACTCGGCGGAGTCACCGGGGAGCACCGTCGGGAAATCGGATCCTTCGGCTCCTGCGAGGAGCAGTTCATGGGTGTCCATGCGGAGCTTGCCTTTAATTTTGTCTTCGTTGTGACACTCGTTACAGGTCTTATCCAGAATAGGAAGCACGAAATCGGTGTAAACGACACGCTCGCCGAGAGGGATTTCAACCGCTTCGCCATCTCCCTCTTCCGGAGCGGCGGGTTCATCATGATGAAGGCCAACAAGCAGCGCGGGCTTCAGTGCCTCAGGCGCATGCTCGGTCAGGTAATCGGCTTCGTGCACCATCGCACCGCCAAAGTGGCCGCTTGCCATCGTCGCAAACACGGCAATCGCGAGGGTGAGTCCAGTCATTGCCCGGCTTCCTTTAATCGAAAACACCAGCGCAAGAAGGCAGAAAACAACCACGGCGAGACCAAAATACATGTGCAAATCCATGGCCCGGCCGTCGAAGTCCTCAACTCTCATGAGGAGGTAGCCCACTACCGTTGCTTTAATACTCGTCAAAAAGCTTATCCAGAGAACGAAGGGGACTGACTTTGAAAGATGGGAAAACGCCGTCAGATAGGTGAGGGCATGCATGATGAATGCCAGAAAAATGACCCCGATAGGAAAGTGAACGATCAACACGTGAAAACGCCCGATGAAATTCATGAATCCTCCCCCGGTGCCATCGCTATTGCGGTAGGCAACCCAGATCACTCCGAGAAGAATGGCCCATAGAATACCAATAAAGAGTGCGAATTTGACTCCTTTTGACGATTTGGCTTCGTGCTTAACGAATTTGCTCATAAAGAATTATCGGCGAAAGGTTCCTCAGGGTCAATCGCGTGTTGGCGTGGAAAAAAGTGCGTAACATTACGTCATGAGCGGCAGTGGAAGGGCTGAGGAAAACAGGGTTTCCCTGCGGGCTCGGTCTTTATCTTCTTCTTTATCCATTTCTTTTTCTCAAAGAGCACGCGGAGATCGACGGCTCCTGAAAGCGTGGATAGCTTTTGTTGTGATAAAGAAAATGGTAATGGCCCTTTGCTCCGAAATGCAAAAAGGAGTAAGAAGCGGTGCTAATTCGCGTATCTTATAGTGGAGCGCGGATTGATTATTGATATGAGCGACAAAGGAAACGGGGACAAACACTTGTATTTCATGGGGATTTGCGGCACCGCGATGGGTTCGGTGGCTGCCGCGTTCCGCGATGCTGGATACCGGGTGACCGGCTCAGATGCGAACGTCTATGATCCGATGAAGGGATTTCTCGAAAGCAGAGGAATCGAAATTTTGAACGGATACAAAGCGGAGAATCTTCCCGACGATGTCGATTGGTTTGTGATTGGAAATGCCCAGAGCCGTGGGAATCCCGAGGTAGAAGAGGTCCTGCGCCAAAAGCGCCACTACATTTCGTTTCCCGAACTTCTTCGCGAGCAAATCCTTCGCGGAAAACGCAATTTTGTCGTCAGCGGGACTCACGGAAAGACAACCACCTCATCGATTCTTGCGTGGATTTTTGAATCAGCGGGTGAAAATCCTAACTTTGTGATCGGAGGTCTTCCCGGGAATCTCGAGCAAGGGGCCCGTTTCACTAATTCGGATATTACCGTTTTAGAAGGAGACGAATACGATTCTGCTTTTTTCGACAAGCGTTCCAAGTTCATTCATTATCTGCCCGAATTGGCGATCGTGAACAATATGGAATTTGATCACGCCGACATTTTTGACGACCTTGATGCGGTTAAGAAGACGTTTGGTCACATGATCCGCCTCGTTCCGGAAAACGGGATGGTGTTGCTCAATGGTGACGATCAGAACTGCCTCGACGTTTTTGCTGATCAGGGGCATTCCCCGATGAAGCGGGTCGGTTTTCACGAAGATTGCGAAGCGCGTATCACTGATGTCGTTTATGAGCCTGAAGGAACCCGTTTTACGATCGAAGGGGAAGCGTATTTTCTTCCTTTGAATGGAGAGTTCAATGTCAGAAACGGCGCCATGGCGATCAGTGCGGCGCGTTTTGGTGGCGTCACACCTGACGAGATTCGCACAGCCCTCGAGCAATTCGTCGGCGTTCGTCGACGTCAGGAAGTGCGGGGAGTGACGGATCGTAATATCACGATCATGGACGATTTTGGCCATCATCCTACTGCGATTAAAGAAGCGGTGATTGGTATTCGTCGTCGCTACGAGGGCGCCCGGCTGTGGGCCATTTTTGAGCCACGCTCGAACACGACCCGACGAAACGTTTTCCAGGAATCTCTCCCTGCTGCCCTGAGCGAAGCGGATGCCGTGTGCCTTGCTGAAGTGGCACGCGCCGACAGTCTCGCCGAGGACGAACGCCTCGATACGGATTTGTTAATGAAGACGATCCGCGACACCGGAACGCCAGCCTTCTACGAGCCCGGTGCCGATGCGATTGTAGCCCGACTCGAAAGCGAAGCAAAAGATGGCGATGTCATCATCGTTTTCTCAAATGGTGGCTTCGACGGTATTCACGACAAGTTGCTCGAGCGGCTTTGAGTTCCAGCCGCTGGATTACCTCACGCCAGAATTTTGGTCGCGACGTGGCCATGCACATTGGTGATTGATAGGAATTTGCTTATTCAAGGATTTTTTATCGGGGTGTCGGTCCGGCCGGGTTTGAGGGGGTGCAGGGGGAGAAAGG
>JAOFXR010000036.1 GCA_028047635.1 Verrucomicrobiales bacterium | reverse complement strand
TAATTCATGCCGTTACGGCCGCCTTTCTGATCTGTGTTTTTATTGCGCTTCCTGCCTGTAACACCACTTCGTCCTCCACGAGCTCGAGAAGTGCGCTCTGGGAACAGGAGATGGGTGCGATTGCTGATGTTTCCGAAAATCCGGAACAGGCGAACAAGGAGCTGAACCTGAAAGTAGATCTCATCAAGAAGGGAAAATACGGGCGTCGCCTTAACCGTAAGCTGGAGCCCAGATACATCACAATCCACAGCACCCAGAACTACACAGGCGATGCTTACGCCCACGCTAAAGCACTGAAACGGGGTGCCCTCCGCGGAGGCGTTTGCGGTTATTTGTGCTGGCACTTCACGGTCCAGGATGATGCGGTGATCCAACACATTCCCACCGACGAACGCGGCGAACATGCCGACTTTGACGGCCCCGGAAACAGCTATTCGATCGGAATCGAAATGTGTGAGCACAAAGGTAATAACCAGCTCGCGACGATGGATCGCACCGCGAAGCTCGCGGCCTCATTGATGTATCATCACCAAATTCCCATCGATAACATCCGCGCTCACTATCATTGGCCCAGGCCTGGTTATGAGAAACCCAACAAAAACTGCCCTCACTTTCTTATGGAAAACGGGCAACCCGGAGGCACCTGGCGCTGGTTTGTGGGACGCATCAACCGTCACCATCAGAAACTCGTGAAATACGACGCGGAAATTCGCGAACAGCAGGAAAAGAAGAAAGAAGAAGAGCGCCGCCAACGTATGGTCCAACAATTCATCGACCGTATCGGTAATCGCGTCAGTCAGTGGGTCGGCTTTAGCTAAGGGTAACCACCCGAAGCGGATCGATTCACGCCGGTTGCGTTTGCAAGAGTAAAAGGTAAGGTGGCGATCTGCCGAAAGCCAAACAATCATCCCACTTGGGATCATGTTTCTGAAAACTTCCAGCTTCATCACCGTTCTTTTCACGGCACTGCTTTTTTTCGGCAGTTTCGAGCAATCCGCTCAGGCAGCGCTCGATCCGAACGACGAATACATCCTCGTCTCAGGCGGCCCGGCGCTTCGCTACTGGGAAAACTACCGTCGCGAAGCCCATCGTCATGACCAATGGTGGGGCAATTTCATCCGCACCGCCCGTATCCGCGTGCAGCAGCTCCAGAAAGCGACGAATGAGCAGATCAATATCACCTGGCTCGTTTATCGCCCCGGCTACGTCGCCCGTGAAAAAGAAGACGGTGACCCGCTCATCGCGAACATCGAAAGTGTTCGCGACAAATATAAAATCAAGCTCGCCTGGTACGACACCACCGACCAACTCATCAATTACCTCAACACCGGCCAAAACCGCAAGCAGGTGAAAGTATCAGGATTCGAGTATTTTGGTCACTCCAACAAATTTTGCTTCGTACTCGATTACAGCAACCACATCCTCGGCGCTTCGAAGGTGTTCCTTCACCAGCGGGATATCCGGAAGATTGATCGCAAAATTTTCGCCAAAGGCGCCTACTGCAAAAGCTGGGGCTGCCATAGTGCTGAATCTTTCACCAAAGAGTGGAAGCGCCAGACCGGCCAGAAGATGATCGGAGCGATTGGTAAAACGGATTATTCCGAGACCTGGCGTCAAATGCTCCCCTTTGTTTCCCCTGGGGGGCGCTGGAGTAGTTAAGGGGCGAACTGTTCCGTTGGTGAGTCAAGACTCAACGAGGTATAACCGGTGAGTGCTCTCAAAGATCAAGCCTCATCGCAATGTCACACCGAGGCGCTAGGTGATCCGGCTCAAATGGCTCGAATCCATAGCTCTTATATAGGGCCACGGCCTCTTTCAGTTCAGATGCCGTCTCAAGTGTTACCTGGGTGAACCCGAGCTCGCGCGCCTTCACGAGACCATACTCCAGAAGCTGCTTGCCCAGTCCGCGCCGACGAAAATTGGGATCAAGATACATTTTCCTCAATTCGCACACTTCGTTCCCAAGATTAAAAAGCGCCACCGTTCCAATGATTTCCTCCCCATCCAACAGGACGGAGAAATCACCCCCGCGATCAAAATAGAAGCCATTCAAATCAAACAAGTCCGCATCGGTATCTTTCGGCGAAGGCTCCAGACCGTAGGATTTGAGAATCGCGAAGACTAACTCCCGTATCAAAGGCTCCTCTCTTGCTGTCGCACTTCGAATCATATCTTGCCGAGTCATGATGCACTCCGGGCAAAGAAGCACTTTTTCAACCTGAGGGGCCCTCCCCCGTCATCGCTGGTTCAGAATGCCACTCGTGTTGAATATCCCGCATCAAAAGCGCATGGTCGAACTGAATTTGATCGTCCGCGAAATTCGCCCTGTCGTCAAAAAAGCTCGATTTCGCCAGCGTCACCTCAAGAGGAGTAACGCTCCACTCTGGAACCTTGAGCAAGAGACCGTCCAGCTTGCAGGAATCAGGGCGCGACGAATACCCGACACATCCAGCTTCAAAGAAACGGGATGATTCTTCCAATGAACTGAAAATAGAATCCGCAGGAAAATGCTTCGACTCCTCAGCCTCGATCTCAACGAGAGGTGCGTCCTCACCATCCGCCTCAACGCGAATAGAAATTTTCCCGTGATCATCTTTCACATGAAACCTTGAATGATGATGCACACCGGGAAAGATACGACCTCCGGCCAGTGCATTCAGGAGAGAATCAGTATCTCTACGAGGAACAAAGACTCCCTCTTTAAAATCCCTTTGACCATCCTCCCATTCTACCGCAATTCGATGCGCGGAATTCTCACTCGAGATGCCCATGAATGAAGGCAGTCCCTTGGGTCTCACGTGCTCCAGGCGAATTAAACAAATCCCGGCGACAGCGAAACCATTCATCAGCTTCGGCTGGAATTGGCCGGGAAGAATTCGTGCCACAGCCTCCGGAGCGACCCGGTAGTTCAGGAGAATACGGCGTCGAATCACTCCAGTGATCACAGGGATATTCATTTCTTCAATCTACATCCAGATCCCGAATAACAAAGGGAGAGGATTCCAGGGCTCAGCCCCCAACAAATACCCGTTTTTTAGAGAACATTTAAGAAATTCCGATTTTCGAAACTTTCTGATGTCCGCTTAGTCCATTGCGAATAGGTTCACCTACCATCTGATCCCATTATGTTTGATACCGCTGAGCTTGATCGCAAAGTTTCGAAAGAGGACTACGCCGAAAAGGCGCCTCTTCTGAGACAGGAACTTCTCGAAACTCAGATCATTCTGAAGGAGGCCCCTTTTCCCGTCATCGTTCTCTTCGGCGGCGTCGATGGTGCCGGAAAAAGTGAGACAATCAACCTCCTCCACGAATGGCTCGACCCGCGCTGGCTCATTGCGAGAGCTTACGGCAAACCAACCGAGGAAGCGGCACAACGTCCCTCCTTCTGGCGCTTTTGGAGAGATCTCCCGCCACACGGTCGTATCGGGTTTTTCCTCAGTGCCTGGTATTCCGATCCCATCCTGAACCGGGTTCACAACAAAACTTCCGATGCCGAATTCGACGAAGAACTCGACCAGATTCTCAACTTTGAAAAAGGCCTCACGGACGACAGAGTTCTCATTGTGAAATTCTGGATGCATCTGGGCCGTGACGCCCAAAAAGAGCGCTTTCAGCAACTCGAAGAAGACCCACTCACCAGCTGGAGGGTGAAAGAGAAAGACTGGGAGAACTGGGAAAAATACGACGATTTTACCGAGGCAACCGAAAGAGCGATCACAAAAACGAGTCGAGGCCAGGCTCCCTGGCACATCGTCGAAGGAGCCGATGAACGCTATCGAACCCTCTCCGTTGCAGGAACGCTACTTGAGCGAATCAAGCGCCACACGCAGCAATTGGCAGCTTCAAGTGAAGAGGCTTCCCCCGAAAAAGCCAAAGTAGAGCTCAGCTCCGACCTTTCTTACAACCCCACCCCGGAGATAACGATTCTGAGCCAACTCGACATGACCCTGAATTTGCCGAAGCCGGAATATTCCGAGCGTCTCGAAGAATTGCAGGGGCGACTCAATCAACTTTCCCGCCAGGCTCAGGAGGCGGGAGTCTCCACTGTGATCGCCTTCGAAGGATGGGACGCCGCAGGAAAAGGAGGAGCAATCCGGAGAATTATCCCCGGACTGGATTCACGACTTTCTCAGGTCATCCCCATCACGGCGCCAAGCGCTGAGGAATTTTCCTATCACTACCTCTGGCGATTCTGGCGTCACATCCCCATGGCCGGACGGGTCACCATTTTTGACCGATCCTGGTACGGTCGGGTTCTCGTCGAGCGAGTCGAAGGCTACGCCACCGAAGAAGAGTGGATGCGGGCCTACGCCGAAATCAATGACTTTGAAGCACAGCTCGTGAGCAATCGCACCGTGGTCTGTAAATTTTGGATGAACATCACCAAAGAAGAGCAAGGTGACCGGTTCGAACGCCGTAAAAAGCTCCCCCACAAGAAGTGGAAGCTTACTGAGGAAGACTGGCGGAACCGCGAAAAGTGGGACGCCTACGAAGCCGCAGTGAACGAAATGATCGAACGGACCAGCACCTTCCGAGCCCGCTGGACCCTCGTCGAAGCGAACAACAAACGCTTCGCCCGCATCAAAGTTCTTGAGACGATTTGCGACGGATTGGAAAAGGAACTGGCGAAGTCGGAAGCCTGACGCGTTCACTTTTGCTCCCGCTTATGACTAAACAACCACCGGAAGAACTCCGGATCTGAATAAGGACGCTGCCCCGCGTTGTGGCCCATATCGTCGA
Organism: Verrucomicrobiales bacterium; assembly: GCA_028047635.1. Classification (GTDB taxonomy): domain Bacteria; phylum Verrucomicrobiota; class Verrucomicrobiia; order Verrucomicrobiales; family DEV007; genus Arctic95D-9. The sequence goes on along the minus strand of JAOFXR010000036.1, from coordinate 23,322 downwards.
AGATAATGAGCTCAGCTTGAGTGCCGCCGGCCTTCGTGATCGCCTCCAAAATCATCTTGCCTCGATCCGCAGGGACGACTCTATCCTCCGCGCCGTAATACGTCTTCATGGGAAGCGTCGCGAGATTCTTTCCCCATAGATCAAGATCACTCGTGATATCTTTCGGCCCGAGTGCGCCGAGACCTCCTACCATAGGGGCGATCGCAGCAAAGTGCCCCGGGCTCACTCCCGCCCAGACATAGGTGCCATAGCCTCCCATACTCGAGCCGGTCAGGTAAACGCGATTGGCATCAACCGGCAAAGTTTTCAGCAAGTGAGCTAAAAGCACATCAAGATCGGTGGGCACCCAACCACCTTTCGCGCCCACTTTCATGGGGCTCTTCGCCGCCTGCGGAGCGACAACGATAGATTTAATCTTCGCCTCTTTCATTGTGTGAATCAGCCGAATCGGCGCCCCTTTGACTTTTCCAATCTCGAGGCCCGTTCCGCCGCCGCCATGTAGCACCATCAGCAGCGGCAGCTTTTCATCGCCGTCAGCAAGCGCTTCCCCGAAGACATGATAATCAGGATTCAGTGAGATCGTTTTCGCCACCTCCGTTTCAGGCAGGCGATGGATTTTGGATTCGATTCGAATCTGAGCGTCGGCAGAAAGAATTCCGAAAAGAAAACAGAGAGAGAAAACCAAGAGGCACTTCATATCGAGGCAGGATAAATAAACGGCCCACAAAGGCCAACCCTAAAGCTGACTTTTCAAGTCATAGAATTACAACCGGAAACCCACTTCTTTTGGGAATGAGTCAGGATTCACCTTTCCTTGACCGGACCGATGCTAACGGAGAATCAGCACTTTAAATTCGGCTCGTGAAATCTGATTACCACTCGAAGTGAAGGTCCAGTCCGAGTGCATGCCGGGGATCTCTACCACCGGCTTAAGTATCAGCTCGACGACGTGGGAACCGATGTGAATCAACTTCGAGGCGAGATGGAACTGGGCGCGAAGGGATTGCTTGAAGAATTGCTGGCTGCTGACCAGTGCTTTGCGCAGGAAGAATTCGACGAGGCCGAAAGCGCCTATCAAGAACTGCGCGACCAATGCGATGCTTACGCGGTGCCATGGCTGGAGAGCAAGCTCGCTTTAGTCCAATTCGAGCGGTCGATGGTAAAAGGAGAATGGACCCCGATCAAATTCGACCCCATCCTCGGACTGTGGGATCAGCGAACCGGGGAGTGGGAAGCAGATAAAGAGGGTCGGCTCGTTGCGCAGGGGCGCAAAAGTCGGGGCTGGTGGTGGGTTGTCGATGTCAGCTCGATCGTTTCGGACGACCTAAACCCGAAAAGGCAGACTGGATCAGTTGCGTGTGGTCACGGAATAAAAAGGGCAAATCGAGCACCTTGTTACTGAATCGCTATCACCTGGGAAATCTTCGACCGCAACCGGTCCAAGTGCCGGCCACTGAAATCACTGAACTCAAAGTGCACGCCGTAGACGGAAAGATCACTTTTTATATCAACGGAGTCCCCGTGATCACGGACCAGGCACTTACCCCTCTTAACAAAGAAAAACCCATCAAGCTTCTTTCCGGCGACGGGGTGGGATTTTTCATCCATTTCATGGCAACAGACCCAAAGGTAATTTTCGAAGACGCAGAGGTTCGACGCCTTTAGCAGGAATACAGAGACAGACACACATTGACTCTTCCAACCGGAACGATGCCCTCTTGGGTCTTTTTTTGCACTAAAGAGATGATTTTTGCCAATTTCGTGGTCTCATTTTATGGTATACCGGCGATCTTACCGGTATTTCGAAACCCAACGGCCACGGCCCTGACATCATGCAGTTCGACGAACTCAAAAAGCTTTACGATCTTCCCTTTTTCGACCTGATCCAACGATCACGAAAAGTGCACGAGGCCAACTGGCCTGAGAATGAAGTTCAACTTTGCACGCTTCTCAGCATCAAGACGGGTGGTTGCTCCGAGGATTGCTCCTATTGCGCGCAGTCAGCCCGCTACACAACCACGGTTGAAGCGGAGCGCCTTATGGAAAAAGACGAGGTCATGGAACGGGCTCAGCACGCGCTCGACAATGGTTCGACCCGCTTTTGCATGGGAGCTGCCTGGAAAGGCGTCCGCGACGGAACAAAGCGTTTTGATCAAGTTCTCGATATCGTCGAAAGCGTGAGTGAGCTTGGCATGGAGGTTTGCACGACTCTCGGCGAACTCGGTGAAATTGAGGCTCAAAAGCTGAAAGAGGCTGGCGTCACCGCTTACAATCACAATATCGACACTTCCCCCGAGCACTACAAAAACATCGTTTCGACCCACACCTTTCAGGATCGACTCAATACTCTACGCCACGTTCAGGATGCAGGAATGGCGGTATGCTCTGGCGGCATTCTCGGCCTTGGCGAGACAACGGACGACCGTATCAAAATGCTGGAGATCCTGAGTAACTTCAATCCTCAGCCTGAGAGCGTTCCGATCAACTCACTCGTTCCCATTCCCGGCACCCCGATGGCGGAGTCGCAGGGCGTTGATTCTTTCGAAGTGGTGCGCATGATCGCGATCGCCCGTATCGCGATTCCGAACGCGAAGGTCCGCCTTTCCGCGGGGCGCAAGCAGATGAGCGAAGAGCTCCAGACGCTTTGCTTCTTTGCCGGAGCTAACTCCATTTTCTACGGAGACAAACTACTCACGACGGGGAACCCTCAGTCGCAGGCCGATTTAAACCTTCTCGAAAAACTTGGCCTCGAACCCCAGAAGCCGAATCGCGGAAAGGATTCTCCCGAAGCAGAGGACACCCGTCCACGCGAGCCAGCTCTCGCCTGATACAACGGGCGAGGCAAAAGCCTCTGCGTCCGAATGACAATGAAGTGGCGTTGCTCAGATCACACCTTCGATTTTTCGAAGCAGGGTGAGATCATGGGGATACTCAATGTCACCCCGGATTCTTTCTCGGATGGCGGCCGCTATGACTCGGTTGCCTCGGCAGTCGATCAGGCCCAAACCTTGATCAAAGAAGGCGCGGCCATCATCGACATCGGAGGCGAATCAACACGGCCCGGAGCACCCGAAGTCTCCGCCGAAGAAGAGTGCCGCCGCGTCATCCCCGTGATCGAAGCGCTCACGCTATCAAATCCTGAAGTCGTTATCTCGATCGACACATCAAAACCGGAAGTCGCCGAGAAAGCGATCGCGGCCGGAGCAAAGATCATCAACGACGTTACCGGATGCCGGGATCCCGAGATGATCTCACTTGCTGCCAGAACCGGGGCCGGGCTTGTTGGCATGCACATGCAAGGCACGCCGAGAACGATGCAATCCGCCCCCGTCTATGAGGACGTTGTCTCGGAAATACGGGATTTCTTTGCAAAACGCCACGCCTCTTTCCTTGAGGCAGGAGTCGATCCCGAGACGATCGTCTACGACCCCGGAATCGGATTTGGAAAAACACAGGAGCACAATCTCACTTTGCTAAAGCATCTCGATCAACTCGTGATTGAAGGACGCCCCCTGCTCCTTGGTGTCTCGCGAAAATCGTTTATCGGCAAAGCAATCGGATCAGATGAAATCGGAGATCGCGACTGGCCCACCGTGGCGATTACTTCACTCGCCACGGAACTGGGAGTGCCTTTGCACCGGGTTCACGACGTGAAGCCAAACTACGAGGCACTCCGGATGACCGAGTCGATCCTACCAAAGTAGCGCCAAACTATTCGGCTGCCTCGGCATGCCACAAAGCGACCTTCCGAAACTTGGCTCCCTCGCCTCGATTCACCAAAGCCACGATCCCTTTACCATCACCAAAGCGTGAGTGTGTCGCCTCGATCTCTTCGTCTCCGACTTTGGCGCGATAGGTGTCTCCGATTATTTCGATGGTCACGCCGTACCACTCATCAGGATTGAGGGCGACTTCCTTGGTGACGAGCTTTTCTGCCTTCGTCGTTTTAGCAATCCCCGACATGCTCTGAATCCAGAGTTTGTCCCTCGTGATATACAAACGGCCCAAATGAAGATTCGGCGGCACCGTGTCCCGGCAGGCAAAAGCAATCTGTTTAGCCGTCCCAAGTTGCACCTGCGCTGTGATGATTAGGTGGGTCGCCTCCATCCGGTGAGTAAGGGAGGACGCATGATTGTCTTCCGCCACTTCATCACCGATCAGAGCGCCGTCTTCGATCCGCCACTCGCCAATGCCCGCCTGCCACCCGAGCAATTCGGCTTTCCGGGTTCGCGGCGTATCAGTATCAAAAGCGGACTCCACAATTGCCTCGGTAGGGACTCCGAGCGTAATACCCAACTCGCTCCATTTGGCAGCCGACTCCTGACTTTTCTGCCACTCTCTGGCGAATTTTCCGTCCGCCTCACTTAGGGTCGAAAGCAAAACCTCATACTTCCGACCGTTGCCCAATTTCAAAGTCGCGTAGTCGCCATCCAGCGCAATCAACTCAGCGGAAATTGTCTTTCCACTCGTGTTCGTCCAATCACGTAAGCGGTCATCTGCAAGGGCGGTCCCCATCAAACCCGCTATTAGGGCACAAACTATATTGGTTTTTGTCATGGTTAGAATCATACCATGATTGAAAGAAATTTCGAGGCGGACGGACATACGCAGATTCATTTCTTTTCCTGCGCCATAAAGTTCGATAGAGATAAATGAAACCCACAATGAACGACACTGCAAAAACGGTCACGGGCGTGCTCCCTGTATTTCAAACGCCTTTTCATCCGGACGAGAGCATCGACTTTGAAACGCTTGCCCGGGAGATTGACTGGCTTTTCAACGAAGGTTCCGATGGCATCGTTCTTGCCATGGTCTCCGAAGTCCTGCGACTCTCGGATCAAGAGCGGCAGAGTCTCACCGAAAAATCATGCGAGCTCGCGAATGGTCGAGGCGCTGCCATCATCAGCGTAGGAGCGGAGTCTTCGCGGCTCGCTGAGACCTTCGCAAAACAAGCTGAATCAGTTGGCGCAACGGCCTTGATGGCCATTCCCCCCGTAGCCACTGGCGCAACGAGCGATGAACTCGCTGGATACTACGAACGATTGTTCAAGGCGGTAAAGATTCCCATCGTCGTCCAGGATGCGAGTGGCTACGTCGGGCTTCCTATGTCGATCGAGTTCCAGGCCGGGCTTCTTGATTCATTTGGCCCCGAGCGCGTTTGGTTTAAGCCGGAGGCGGTTCCCATTGGACCGAGGCTGTCAGCCCTTCGTGATGCGACTGGTTCAAAAGCACGCATTTTCGAAGGAACCGGCGGAATCTCTCTCGTCGATTCTCATCAACGCGGCGTCTGCGGAACGATGCCCGGCGCTGACCTGATCAGAGGAATCGTCCCACTTTGGCAAGCACTCGAAAAAGGCAATATGTCACGAGCAAGCCGAATCCATGGACCACTCAGTTCGCTGATCAGTTTGCAAACCAGTCTCGATGGATTCCTCGCCGTGGAAAAACACCTTCTCGTTCGTCAGGGAATCTTTACCAATGAACTAGTGCGCGGCCCGAGAGGTTTCGTCATAGACGATGAGACACGGAACGAGGTGGACCGCCTTTTCGATTTAATGATAGAAGCAACCCTGGAGAACGACGCATGATCACCGACATCCACAGCCACACCTGGCCCTTCCCCGAAGCGTTCAGCGACGATTTCATCAAGCAGGCAACCGACGCGAGAGCAGGAGCAAAAGTCGATCTCACGATTCGCCTCGAGGACTACCAAAAGACCGCTCCTGCAGGAACCAGAGCCGCTGTCTTTGGCGGGAAGGCTAAGCTCAGCGGTATGTGGGTGGACGATCAGTATGTCGCCAACTACGTCGCCCGAGACCCCGAACATCTCGTGGGATTTCTTTCGCTCGACCCCACCCAGGACGGCTGGGAGGACGAAATGCGTCATGGCCACGAGGAACTCGGACTGCGCGGGGTCAAACTACTGCCAATGTATGCCGGATTCGGAGTCGATGATCCCCGGCTTGAACCGCTTTGGAAATACGCTGACAAAAACAACCTCCCCGTGCTCCTCCACACCGGAACCACTTTTGTGAGACAGGCACCACTGGCCTGCACTCTGCCACGACTGATCGAACCCGTCGCGACACGCTACCCGGAAATACGATTCATCCTCGCTCACCTCAGCCATCCTTACGAAGGAGAGTGTGTTGCGACAATCCGCAAACATCCCAATGTCTATGCCGACATCAGCGCGCTGCACTACCGCCCGTGGCAGCTCTACAACAGTCTCATGTTAGTGCAGGAATACGGAGTCTGGAACAAGCTGCTCTTTGGCTCTGATTACCCGTTTACGACCGTCAACGAATCCATAGCCGGATTGCGTAATCTGAACAGCCAAGTCGAAGGGACCGCACTTCCGCGCCTCAACGACGATGAGATTGAAAAACTCATCCACCGTGATGGGTTTGAGATTCTGGGGATCTCCTGATCACACTTTCACATTTACCTTTCAGTCTCGGATGTCTTTCACCGCATCAGCCTGCAAATCCTTGAACCGAAACCCGCCGTCTACCGGCAGGATCGTTCCGGTAATGTAATCGGCAGCCTCTGAAGCCAGAAACGCGGCCGCACGACCAATATCGGAAGGCAACCCAAGGCGCCCCCAGGGGAGCTTTGCGCCTTCGGCTGCGAGCGTCTCTTCTGAAAATTCTTTTCGCTCATTGGGCGTGTCAATCCAACCGGGCTCGATCGCATTCACATTGATCCGATGAGGAAACATTTCCACGGCGATACTCTGTGTGAGGTGATTCAAGGCCGCTTTCGCTGCACCGTAAGGAGCAGATCGAGCGAACGGCATCTCTGCCTGAACACTGCTGATAAATAAAATGCTTCCGGGAATATTTGCTTCAATCATATGACGGGCCACCGTTCGACTGAGATGAAAACCCGACTTAAAAGTCGCATCGATTACCCGGTCAAATTCATCCGGAGGGAATTCAATAAAGTCGCAGCGCTTCCCATAAGCGGGATTGCTCACGAGGATATCGATGCCCCCTGCGGCTTCAATCGCGCTCTCGACCAGTGACTCGCATCCCTCACGGGAAAAGACATCCGCTTCGACAATCCAGCATTGCCGACCGAGCCCGCGAATCGCTTCCGCGACATCCGTAGCATCGAGCCTTCCCGGTCGGTCGTTCAGGATGATATCGGCGCCAGCCCCTGCGAGTTCAAGCGCACAGCCTTTGCCGATCCCGTTCCCCCCTCCCGTGACGAGAGCTCGCTTGCCATCAAGCCGAATCAATTCAGCTAAGCTCATCAAATCTTCCGATGTTCTCGTTGAGTCCAGTCCGTAAACTGTGAAACTCGCTATTATTCACGAGGAGCTGAGCACCCTGATCTTTTCGCTTCTGCATCTCTTCAGTCGGCAAGGTAGGTCCTCCAAAGGCCTTACCGTGTTTCTTACAAGCCGCAGCCACAATCTCCCAGGCCTCGTCGAGCGTCATTTCGCCGGTTTGACCGAGGCGCAAACCGAGATCTCCGGGACCGACGAAGACCAGGTCAACGCCTTCTGTAGCCGCAATCGCATCGGCATTCTGCACGCCCTCAGGCGTCTCGATCTGAACCGCTAAAAAAGTCTCGCTGTTGGCCCATGTCACATAATCATCGACGCTGTGAATATTAAATTCCGCATCGAGACCGGCGTTGTCGATCCCGCGATCACCGATCGGAGGAAACTTGACCGCGTCGACTAGCATAGCAGCCTTTTCCGCGGTCGACACATGAGGAATCAACAGTCCGGCAGCCCCCTCTTCGAGATAACGATAGAGCCCCGTCTTCTCCAAAGTCGGAGGCCTCAGCATGATGTCGATGTCATACATGTGTGAGTATGTCAGGAGCAATTGAACGTCACGTATGCTGAAAGCTCTGTGTTCCATATCGAGCCAGATACAATCGTATCCTTCGCGCGCCGCATGAAAGACATAGCCGGGAATAAAGTGACCGAGGACACAGGTGCGAATGACTTCTCCTGCGCGAATACGGGCGAGTGTTTTACTTTTTCTCATAGATAAAATAGTGGGTTAAAGCGCGAGGGTCAAAAGAGCCTGTGCCGCACGAATGCCCGCATCAGGATTTTCATCATCCAATTGCCTGATCAGATCAGGGACCGCTTCAAAAATTTCGGACTCCCCTGCGAAGACGGCCGCATAGGTGCGAATAACCGGATCGTCAGACTTAAGATTTTTCAACAAGGCAGCTTTTCCCTCCGCATCGCCGAGTGCGGCAAGCGCATGCTCGAGGAAAGCGTGAACTAAGGGATCATCTGCATCCTTCAATCTTGAACGAATCAGATCGCGATCACTTTTGTCACCGATTCGAGACAGCACCCAGGCGGGAAGGCGGAAAATAGTGGGGTCCTCTTCTTGTCCAAGAGTATCCCGGAGAAACTCGATCGCGACTTTTCCTTGTCCGCCTTTTTCAAATTTAGCGAGCGCAGATGCCGCCATAATCTTCAACCGAATATCATCCGTCTCAGTAAATGCCTCTACCAACGGAGCTGAACTCCCTTTCCATCCCACCTTGTAGAGACTTTCCGCTGCATGAACATGCCCGTGAGGATCCTCCTTTTGGAGAATCTTTATCATCACTTCGCTCTTCGCCAAATCACCCGAACGCACCAACTCCCGTGCAATTCCACATCGGCGCTGATCGTCTTTCTCGGTCTTCAATTTCGGAGCGAGAAATTCCTGAACTTCCTGCTGCTGCCCTCCCACGGTCAACGCCTCTGCCGCATGCATGGCGGGCCAGAACTCATCCGACTGCAATCCCCCGCGAAGCACAGTGAGGCACTTTGTCCGAATTTCGGGATCCAGTTTCCACGTATCTTTGCCAATCCCAGCCACAGGGATTACTAACACAACCGCTAATGCAAGAATGATTTTCGGGATCATAATGACGTTTTTCGGGAGAAGAGTCTGGAGGCGATCAATCCGACGACGACACCAACGACAAGGGCGACGGGAGAGATCCATTGAAAACTAACCGGGACGAGATCCGCTCCCTCAGTTCCAAACGAAAGGGCAAACCATCCCGTCGCAGGATTCACTCCAAAGAAGCTGCCGGAAAAAGCGATCAATACCGCCGCAGTGACACTGGCGACCGTCGCAAGCCACACCCCTCGCGCATTCGCGAACGGAACCCATAGGGCAAAGAAGAAAAGGAGTGCGATCGGCACCGTGAGAAGATTCACGGTTTTGTTAGTCACCGCCATGAAGTTCCCCGGAATGTATTTCACGAGGGCACTAAGCGAAACCACCAGTATTCCGATCAAAACCGCGAGAAGCCGGGCAAAGCGAATGTGCTTCTTTTCGGTTTCAGGCTTCCTACCAAAGCGATCCAGAAAATCGGTCATGACGACGGCAGTGATTGAATTCACCCCTGAATCGATACTGGACATTGCCGCAGCAAACAGCCCTGAGACAACGAGGCCGGTAACGACAGGGGGAAGGTGGAAAGCAATAAAGTGAGGGAAAATCTTGTCGGCCTGACTTTTCAGTGTTCCATCGCCGGGTAGCAGATCAGGATTGGCCTGAAAGTATCCCAACAAAGCCATTCCCACGAGCCCAAGTGTGAGGCCGACCACCGCGCCGATGATCATTTGCATAGCAGTAGCGCGACGAGCCGTCTTCGCATCTTTGGTCGCCATGAAACGCTGAACCGTGACCTGATCCCCTGCCGAAGTACACACGACCCAGAGAAAAACGGAGATAAGTGTTCCCACCACCGTGACCCTTACTGAGGGGTCCATACTAAAAAGTGGTTGGGTATCCCAGACGTCCCCCTGCCACTCGGTAGGGAACCAGCCGAAGCCGCCCATTTTCCAGGTGATGGTTCCCAGGACAAGCAGCGCACCGCCGTATAGCAAAAGCGTCTGCATCAGATCGGTAATGACGACGGCTTTGAGACCTCCGAGCGAAGTGTAGGTGATCGCAAAAATTCCTGTCACCACAATAATCCAGGGAACTTTATCTTCCCCCACTCCAATCATGATCGCAATCGCCTGAGCTGTCAGGTAGACCAGCAAAGACATCCAAACGAGGCGAAGCATGAGAAACAAGGTCGCACCGAGAAGCCTAACGCTGATGCCGAGTCGAGCCTCCAACAACTCATACGCGCTCGTAACCCGCAGCCGCATGTATACAGGCAAAATCACAAAACCGATCACCAGATAAATGAAAGGATAGGCGAGATAGTTGATTAGATAAATAGGCCCTTTCCCTAACGTCTCTCCGGGAAGGGCGAGGTAGGTGATCGTACTGAGCAGCGTCGCGAAAAGTGAAACGCCAATGAGGAGAGGGTTCATATTTCCCGATCCCACAAAGTACTCGCTCGTATCCGATTGCTTACGACCAAAATACCAGCCAAGCCCAATCGTGGAAGTCGCGTAGAGACAAAGAATAATCCAATCAACGAGAGCCATAAGTGATTCCGATTGTGAGAAGCAGAGATGAACCTGTCTAGTCTATTTGCACGGCGGCAATGCGGACATGATCGAGCCCGTTCGTCTCGTGAATCACAACTCGGACTGCCTCGACTTCAGAGAATCGCTCAAAGTCATGCCGATTACGCCTCTGATAATTGTCACGAATCTCTTTCACTTGAGACCACTCCCCGCAGACCCGCACTTCAATATCGTAATCCCGAACGGTCTCTTCCTGGGGCCTTCCCCATTGCATCTTTGACGTGTAGCCATCGTGATGACTCAGTGTCAGGTGCCGATGAAGCCCTGTATCAAAAATCAACTGTATCCCCTCCACCGGAATCGGATCAGGCCATTCGAATTGAATCCAGGCCGGGAATCCAGAATTAGAGTCCGACATCCAGCGATGTGTACCTTCGGGGCTCCGTGATGACCCAGCGGGCCCGTGGGCACTTCGGGTTTGCTCGGAGGCAACTTGAGAAGCCGCACCGGCCAGTTGCTCGCTCGAAGCAGTAATCAAAGCAGAGCGAACGTAATCATTTTCAGAAACTTGATCCCGACCGATCAGGAAAGCGTCGTCTTGTAGAAGCTGGCTTTGAACTTTTCCAAGGCACTCCAGGTCCTCGCCAAGATCGGAGATCTTCTTACCTTCCGCCACGGCGATCGCGGCAGCTGTTCCCACGCCCTGCCCCACGACAGCACAAGTCGCCATGACGCGGGTGGAAGAGAACGCCACGTGCGTCGCTGAAAAATTCCGTCCCGCAAACATCAGATTTTCGATATCACGGGCGATGCACGCCTGCAGAGGAATGTCATAGAGTTCTGGAACCGGATGTTGAACACAGGGCTCGATATCAGGAGCATCAACGCCTTCCGGTGGATGAAGATCGAGCGACCATCCGCCGTAGGCAATTGCATCAGGGAAAACTCTCGATGACAATAAATCGTGCTCGGTCAGGATATGCTGACCGACAAAACGACGACTCTCTCGCTTCCCCGGTAAAAATCCGATCCAGTCCAGCGCCCAGTCATCTGCCTGAAACCGTTCTACACCGGGACCATTCTTGATATGATCCCAGATCCCCAACGCGATCGCAAGCAGTTCGTCACGAATCGCTTCGTTGTCTTTAATCGTGTCGCGGGTACCTCCCCATTCTGCCCACCAGTATCCATATTCATGAGTCGGCTCCTCCTCTCCCGGATTTGCATAGAGACGCAGCTTGAGATCCTCTTTCGAAAAAGGACGCGCCCAGGACGGTGCGACAAAAGGCATCGCCGTGTCGTGCTTTCGCGCCTGAAGAAGAATCGTCGATCCGAGCCGGTGATCATCAGCGTCATCCTTCGCGAGAGCTTCATCAAACGCCTCCTTACTTTCCCGCCCCTCCATAAAAGCGGCCCCCGCTTCTGCCCCAAGGCGACCATCCCCGGTGCAATCGATGAAGACTTTCGCACTGATCATGAAACGATCCTCCGTGGAAGGCCGCTCCGCAAAAGCCGCCAAAATCTTATCCCCGTCCCTCTCGCACCCCGTCACCACCGTGTTCAGCATCAACTCCAGATTTGGCTCGACCCGGCATTTGTCATAGAGGATCAGATCAAAGATGGACGCTGACCGTTGAGGATTTCGCACCGTATTTTCCAACCGAATCTCTTCAATGATTCCGCCCTCTCTCGCCTCAGTGACCAGTGCTTCGCCCCGGTCAAACCTTCCCGTCCCGTTCGCACCGACAATGTGCATGCGAACCTCGCTCGAAGCATTTCCCCCGAGGACCGACCTATCCTGACAAAGAATCACCCGGGCACCCGTTCGCGCAGCCGCTATCGCACAAGGCACTCCCGCGGGCCCACCTCCGGCGACGAGGATGTCGCAACTCAATTCATGATGGGTAACAGGCATAAAAAATTTCGCAGTGACGTCCCGCCTAGTCCATTCGGAAGAGCGTCTAAGGTCAAGACTTGAACGCATCTCCGCTTCCGCATTCAGGTACTCTGCCATTAGCGCTATCACCTTCCCTGCGGATCAGCTTTCGATTTACATCAAATACCAACAACGTTAATGAATAAGTCTTGGACTAAGCCCTCTAACCTCATATGGAAAATCTCTTCAACCAATTGTCTTCGAACCCACTCTACCTCGCGATCGCTGTCATTCTCGGCATCATTTTAGTAGTGGGAATTGCGAAAAAAGTGATCAAACTGATCATCATCCTCGCCCTTGCCCTGATTGCGTTTGCTGCCTTTCTCCATTTCACGGGACGGGAGCTTCCGAAAAGTACCAATGACCTGAAGACCACCGTCTCCAAGCAAGTCGGCAAAGTAAAAGACTCCGCAGCCGAAGCGCTCGAAGAAACGCTGCAATCCGCGAAAGACGATCTCACCAAAGAGTTTAAAATGAAACGAGGACAATAAGCTCCGGGAAAAACCCGTTCTTCCGCAGTCAAAAGGGAACCCGGGCTGAGCTTTCTTCCCGTATCCATGAACAGGGAAATGATTCAATTTCATTCTCCCTGAAAATTGAATATCCTGTCTTTCCTGTGATGAAAGACGCCCCCAATCAAAACACTTCCGCCCGTCGCCGCTTCCTTCAGCATGCCGGCATCGCTGCCGCGGCGCAGCAACTGAGCCCCTTCTCAGCTCTCGCAGAAGAGTCCTCCACCAGCGAATTTGAGCCTCTCAATCGCTTTCCGAGGATGGTGCACAATTACTACCTCGAGCAGGTCATTCGCGCCGAACGTCGAGGCGCAGCCCGCAAAGCAGCACTTAAAACCAAGGCTGACACGGAAGCTTACGTCGCTGATGTTCGTAAACGGATTCACTCGTGCTTTGCCCCCTTCCCAAAAAAGAAGTCTCCTCTCAACGCCAAAATCGTCCGGACCGTCGAACGCGAGACTTACGATATTGAGATACTTACCTACGAGAGCCGCCCCGGTTTCATCGTCACGGCCAATCTCTACCTCCCCAAAGACAGATCTCAACCCCTCCCTGCCGTGGTCGGCACCTGCGGACACTCCACCAACGGAAAAGCCGAGGAAGCCTATCAGTCCTTCGCACAGGGCCTCGCGCGACTCGGTTATATCTGTCTGATCTACGACCCTATTGGGCAAGGTGAGCGCTCACAGTATCTACGCGAGAACGGAAAGGATGCCGTCCACCTCGGGACTCGCCAACACAACCTCATCGGAAATCAGCAAACGCTCATCGGCGAGTTTTTCGGAACGTGGCGAGCATGGGATGGCATGTGTGCGCTCGACTACCTTCTCACCCGACCCGAAGTCGATCCCAAACAAATCGGCGTCACAGGGAACTCCGGCGGAGGAACGATGACGACCTGGCTCTGCGGAGTCGAACCTCGCTGGTCAATGGCCGCCCCTTCGTGCTTCGTCACGACCTGGCGTCACAACATGGAAAACGAACTTCCACAGGACAGTGAACAATGCCCTCCGCGCGCGCTCGCGAACGGCCTCGACCACGATGACTTTCTCGCCGCGATGGCACCGAAACCGGTCATGATCCTGCCGAAAGAAAAAGACTATTTTGATATCCGCGGATCATTCGAAGCGCATTCCCGTCTCAAGAAACTCTACGCTCTCCTTGGCGCTGAGGAAAACATCGCGCTCAAAGCCGGCCCGACACCCCATGGTTTCACTCAGGAGAATCGCGAGTCCATGTATCGCTGGTTCAATCAGTCCACCGGGGGACCGAACGTCAAAGTTGAGCCGGAGATCACGATCGAGAAAGACGAGACGCTCTGGTGCTGCCCCGACGGCCAGGTCGCTAAACTCGAAAGCCGAACCGTGTTCGATTTCACCGCTGCCAAAGCAAAGCGTCTTTCCGCCGCACGCAAACCTCAAGAGGGTGACGCACTCAAGGAAACCGTGCGAAAATCGCTACGAATGCGGGAAAACGATGACGCTCCACCGCATTTCCGAAACCTTCGACCCGCCTCTCACAAACGAGGTTACCCCACTCCCTACTTCATCAACTACGCCGTCGAAACCGAGCCGGGAATCCAGGCGCTTGTGACGATGCTGGCACAAGAAGCCTGGGCATCACGCCCTCCTCAAGCTCCCGAAAAAGGCAAGGCGATCTTCTATGTTTCGCATCATTCCGCTGACGCCGAACTTCGTGACGAATCCCTCATCCACGATACGATCGAAGCCGCTGACGAAAACGCGGGGCTCTTCGCCGTCGACGTTCGGGGCGTCGGTGAATCACTTCCCGGCACTACCCGAAGTAAACCTCTCAGCTACTACGGGCCCGATTATTTCTACACTGCTTATAGCAATATGTTAGGACGCCCCTACATCGGAGGAAAGACCTACGACATTCTTCGCGTCATTGAATGGCTGGCATCGTTCGGCTACAACGATATACATCTCGTTGCCAAAGGTTGGGGAACCGTCCCCGCGACTTTCGCGGCACTCCTTTCACCCGCAGTGAAAACAGTCACTCTCAAAAATGCTCTCTCGAGCTATGAAGAGATCGCGACGACCGAGCAGTATGGCTGGCCCAATTCGATCTTCATTCCGGGAGTCCTCAAATCTTTCGACCTGCCCGACTGCTACGAAGCGCTGAAGTCGAAACAGCTGACTAAAATAGAACCCTTTGGCCCCACTGAAGAGCCCGCATAACCTCACACAGCCCTACTCACCTCAACTCATGATCCAACCTACGCGCTTCCAATCCGCTCTTTTGGCATTCACCTCGCTCTTCCTCGTCAGCTCTCATGCCGAAGAGAAGAAACGTCCTCTCATCGCCTACGTGGGCACTTACACGTCGCCGCTCAAAAACATGCTCGAGACTCAAGTGGATCTACCTCCGGGTAACGGGCGCGGGATCCATTTGTTCAAGGTTGATCGTTCCACCGGAAAAATGACTCCGGCGGGCCTTCATGAAATGGGAACCAGTCCCAGCGCACTTGCCTTCAACGCCGACAAGACAATCCTCTACTCAGCCAATGAAACCGAGCGAATCGGTGAAGCAGAAGCAGGATCAGTCAGCGCCTTCTCCATCGACGCCGGAAGCGGTGCGCTCACGCTAATCAACTCTGTCAGTTCAGTCGGGAAAGGTCCCGCGCACCTTAGCCTCCACCCTTCGGGAAAGTTTGTCCTCGTAGCTAATTACTTCGGCGGGTCCGTCGCGGTGCTGCCGATCAAACCTGATGGAAGCCTTGGAGATGCCACCGATTCCAAACAAGATCAGGGAAATGTAGGCCCCACCAAGGCCACCCATGCACCTCCCGGGAGCTTTGCCTTTAGCGGTCACGACCAGGTTCATGCACACATGATAGAGTCGGATCCCTCAGGCCGGTTCGTTCTTCACGTCGACCTCGGACAGGACAGGATTTACATTTGGAAATTTGATGTGACCAAAGGCACGCTCACCGCGAACGACCAACCCTTCGTCTCGCTGCCTCCGGGAGACGGCCCTCGCCATTTTCATTTTCACCCCAATGGCAAGTGGCTCTATTCGCTTCAGGAAGAAGGCTCCACGATCGTGCTTTTTGACTACGACTCCGGGAACGGGCACCTAACCGAACGCCAAACTATCTCCAGCCTGCCAACCGGATACGCCGGCAGTAATTTTTGTTCGGGCATCATGCTTTCGGAGGACGGCCGTTTCGTTTACGTGGGTAACCGACTACACGACAGTCTTGGCATTTTCTCGGTTGGAGAAACGGGAGAGCTCACCTTCGTTGCCGATGAATGGACTCGCGGAAACTACCCGCGCAGCTTCAACTTTGATCCCAGCGGCAAGTTTCTGTATTCCTGTAACCAAAGAGCGGATCACATCGCTGCTTTTCGAGTCAATCAACAAGCAGGAACCATTGAGTTCACCGGTCACTACACTCCGGTCGGCAATCCTTCCATCATTGTGTTCCGGGATTTTGCGGAAAAGTAGAGTTCAGAGAACGAGGTCAATGCCCTCATCTACAAAATACGCGCGAGTGGTGTAGCCGCGCGCGCCAAGGGCGCGGACCACATGGGATACTGTGTCCAAATGGCCAGAAGACGAAATCACGCTTTCACCCGCAACCACTGCAGCGCCGACTTGCTCGCAAACGTCCCCGTCGCGAAACACCCCTGCATCAGATAACCGCCCGTGGGCGCCTCCCAATCAATCATTTCCCCCGCGATGAAAACGCCGGGGATTTTCTTCAGCATGAGCTGTTCATCGAGCTCATTCCAACAAACGCCGCCTGCAGATGAAATCGCCTCAGCCACCGGTCGGGGACCAGTCAAAGGAATGCGGCAATGTTTCACTTCGCGGGCGAGTTGGTCAGCTGATTTCCAGGGACCGCGATCAGGCAAAAACTTGAGCAAGGCACAGACAGCAGGATCAAGCTTCCACCGGCGACCTGCTTCACGGACAAAATTACGCTTCACCGGTCCGAGGCGCTCAGTGAGCTCGGCGACGGTAAGATCGGGCTTAAAATCGACAACTAACTCGGGATTGAGCTGTGCGCGAAGCGCAGGCCCAAGGTAATAAACAGGACCTCCCTCGAGACCATATCGAGTAATGACCAGCTCCCCGCGTCGGCTCATATCGCCCGCAGCGAGATTGAGATTTTTCAAAGGAAGACCTTCCGCTACCTCTAGCAATTCAGCCGGCCAATCGACCTCCCATCCGCAATTGGCGGACTCCAGCGGAATGATCCCAATTCCTTTCGATTCGAGAAGACTTGCCCATGTCCCTGTCGATCCCGTCTGAGGCCAGGAAGCGCCGCCGAGTGCGAGAATGGTGGCATCATGCTGATGGACGACCGTTTCAGGGCCATGCCGAAAAATGAGACCACCCTCCGAATCGAATCCCTCCCACTGATGCCCGGTTTGGAAATGGACTCCCAGTTCCCGCAAGCGCTCGACCCATCGTCTTAGCAACGGCGCGGCTTTGATGGTGCCATTAACCGGAACGGGAAATACCTTCCCACTGCTCGCGACGAACGTCTCAATACCGAGTGACGAAGCCCATTCTCTCAACGCCTCATTATCAAAGTCAGAGAGTATCTGGTTCCACAGATCACCGGGAACCTCTGTTCCTCGATACCGCTTCAGGAAAGAATCAAACGTCTCACCATTCGTAAGATTGAGCCCACTCTTCCCTGCGACGAGAAACTTACGCCCGACCGAACGCATCGCGTCGTAGAGCGTAACCTGCGCTCCCCCGACCGCAGCCACTTCAGCGGCCCTCAGACCAGCAGGACCACCTCCAATGATTGCAATATTTCCCGACGTTTTCAAAGGCCAACCCTAACGCAGGCCATGTCATCGTCCATTGACGAGTGAAAGAGTTTTTAACGGGGCGAAGCCCCTCCCTACGCTAACTTAAACCGAACCCCGTTCTCTGTCGGTTCGAGTTCGACCGGAAAATAGTTTGCCGCAACCACCACAAGCTCTTTACCCACCGATTCGGAAAACTCTTCACCGTTCAACTGTTGAATCAGTGACTTTGCTTTTCCAAATTCTCCCGCAGCATCCAAGGCGACCAGTGCTCGAACCGCGTCGCCATCTTCCGCACCTGCCTTTTCCGTTTCATCCACGACAACGGAGGCGGAAGAAGCAGCAAGCCTCTTCACCTGGGAGGCTCCCGAAGTTTTCGAAGACGCCACCTTCTTTTTCGCTCGAAACATCCAGCGCCATCCTAAAATGAGAACCGCGAAGGTCAGTGGAATCTTGATCCACAACACGGGAATACGAAGGCTGATCATCAGCAAAATGAAAATCGCTAACCCTTTCGCAAGGAGAATGAAAATTTCATTGAGGTTAATAACGTCATCCTTATTCGAGTCCTTCATATAGTCACGATCATGTATCCCCATAGCAGCAGAGATTAAAAAATAGTTTCAGTTGAGAGGCAAGGAATTACGCCCTCCCTACTTCGCCGCCTTCTTTTTGTTTCGCCCCTTTTTCTCACGCGGCTTCGTCGATTTTTGAGGGCCATACGTTGCGACAATGACTTCATCTATCGCGGGGCGATCGCCTTTACTCTCGTAGGCCTTCAACATCGGATCCTCCGTCATTTTCATCTGGGCAAGAAGCCTGCTCTGAAATGACTTAATCACGTCCTGACGCTCTGGCGCATCGATCAAATTCACCAAACAGTCCGGATCCTCTTCAAGATCATAAAACTCCTCCGGAACTCGATAGCGAAACAGGTCAACACGCGCTGCAATTGTCTCATCCGTTTTCGCCGCCTCATTCATCGCAGCCATTGCCTTACCCTCGTTGTTATTGCGATACCAGTATTCGCCATCGCTGAAAGGATTGAAGATGTAGACGAACTTCGCATTTTGCACTGCCCGCATCGGCACGGCAGCGCCACCGGCTTTCGAGTCGATCTGGGTAAAAACGTAATCCCTTTGATCCTGCCCCTCACCGAGTAACAACGATAGAAACGACCGACCGTCGAGCCCTTCAGGACCTTCAACTCCTGTCGCCTCAAGGAAAGTCGGAAAGAAGTCGACCACTGACACGAAATGCTCATCG
Organism: Verrucomicrobiales bacterium; assembly: GCA_028047635.1. GTDB lineage: Bacteria > Verrucomicrobiota > Verrucomicrobiia > Verrucomicrobiales > DEV007 > Arctic95D-9. The sequence continues at coordinate 4,416 of JAOFXR010000036.1, read as the reverse complement.
TCACGACTGCCAGCTTCAATCTTCCCGGGCCAGCGTGCCAGGAGCGGGGTGCGCGTGCTGTGAAACCATGCGTTGCATTTGGCAAAAGGAACCGCAATTCCATTATCAGTGATAAAGAGAACCAGGGTATTGTCAGCAAAGCCCGATTCCTCAAGCGCTTTCATGACACTCCCAAACGTATCGTCGAGACGTCGGGTTGAATTCAAATACTGAGCCAGCTCATCACGAACGCCGGGGAGGTCAGGGAGAAAACCGGGAACATCGACTTCATCCGGATCGTAAACACGCGACGGCATAGCTGCTCCCTTCGTCAGTTTCTTCGGATCACAATAGGGGCGATGCGGATCGTGAGAATTCACCATGAAATAGAAAGGCTTACCGGCCTCTTTACATTGCTCAAAGAAGACCTCACTCCGCTGAGCATAGATCGCTGGATCGCGACCATTCCCCAGATCTTTTTGATCAAACGCGTAATCCCACTTCATCGATGTCTTCGGAGTGGAATGCCCCACCTTCCCAAGGATACCCGTGTGATAGCCACCCGCCTGTATCGTGGTAACAATGTCAGGAACGTCTTCACGCGCCGGCATAAAACCCATCGCTCCCGAGCGATGACTGTAACGACCCGTCGCAATGATGGCACGGCAGGGGGCACAAATAGCGGTATTCACATGCGCCTGATTGAACAGCAAACTCTCGGCCGCGAAGGCATCGAGGTTTGGCGTCAGGTCAACAGGCTTTCCTCCATAGACCCCAAGCGATTCTGCGTGAAGATCGTCGGCAGTAAAAAGAAGAATGTTAGGCCTATCATTCGCTCCAACCGGAAGAACAATGCCAACCAATACACCCAGGAATAGTAACTTGAATTTCATCCTCATTATTTGAAATAGATATCAGCCGCGACGTCGATCACTCTACTAGGGCTGCTTCACAAGGTTCTCCCCTGTCTCAGGAACAGACAACGTAGGCTCGCCCTCGAGATATCCAAGGTCAGTCAAGAAGCGGTCAGCAGCGATGAGCGTAAGATCTTTCCACGGCTGACCATTAAAAAAAGCGTGCTTCTCTCCTTCCGCCATGTGCCACTCAACCGACGTATTCCCGAGTGCCTTCAATTTTGCATACGCCGGATTCCAACCGTCGAGCCAGGTATCTTCACTCCCAAAAAAAGCAATTGCAGGAGGAAAACCAACACAGAGATGCTGGGCCACATCAATCGCCGGATCCTTTGCATCACTTTCACGAAGCGCAGGATTAAACAACACATAAGCGACTACAGAGGTGTCGATGTCCTTTGAATCCTGTCTATCATTCATGCCTGGAGTGGTCGTGGCAATCAAACTGATATGACCGCCCGCTGAACCACCACCTGCAATGATGCGTTTCGGGTCGACGCCGAGTTCAGCGGCGTTCTCTTTAAACCAACGAATCGCACTCTTAGCGTCAGGAATGCAAATTCGCTTCCGGGATTTCCCCTCTTTCAACTTCGCTGAGCTCTCCTTCGTCGCGAGCCGATAAGTAACCGTTGCCGCTACCAATCCCCTACTCGCGAAATAATCGCACTGATAACTGAACGCCTGCCGGCTTCCGCCGCCCCAGCCGCCTCCATGAAAAAGAATAATGCCGGGCTTTGCCGCTTTCGAAGCCTCATGCCCTTCGGGAAAGAAGACTTCAATCTCTCTCGGAACGCCCTTTACCTCTTTGTAAGTGTAGACCTTACCCTTAGGAAGATCCGCACTGTCAACAGGCGCCGCAGAAAGTGAGGAGACAAACAAGCAGAGAACAAAAACATATGACGGGGACTTCATGAGCGACATTTCTATCAGGTCATCCCTGTCACCTCCAGCTTACTCTCACTCAATTTTGAAAGAAAAGGCCCGCAGTCACTTCAACCGATAACGCTTCGGATCGTATCCGGCTTCTTCGCGCTTCACCTCGAGTTGTTTCTTCAGCTTCGCGAGCTGATCCGCATGAGCAGGATTATTTGCCAGATTCGTGTGTTCGCCCGGATCGTTCTTTCGGTCATAGAGTTCCATTCCTTTTTTCCCGAATCCCCACTGCGTGAACCGCCAATCATTTGTACGAATCGACTCACCACCACTGCGGCTGATCGTGAAGACGAGATCCTTCCCCCACTCTTCTGTCGATGGCTCCGCAAGCAGCGGGGTGAGGCTCTTTCCCTGAAGATCATCCGGAGCAGTCAGCCCCACAATCTCTGCAATCGTCGGATAAAGGTCGACCAGCTCGGTCAGTTGGCCCGTCGCTTTGCCATGAGCCTCAGGTATTCCGGGAGCGCTGAGAATGAAGGGAACGCGGGTCGACTCCTCGAAAAGGTGCTGCTTCTGAAATTTATTATGCTCTCCTAATAAATACCCATGATCGCTTGTGAAAATGACGATGGTGTTTTCGCGCAGCCCGAGTTCATCAAGCGTGTCGAGGACACGGCCGACTTGCGCATCCATGTAGGAAACACTTGCGTAATAGGCCTCGAGTAACCCTTTGTGCAATTCCGGTGTCACTCCATACCGCGACATAGCTTTGTAATCACGAATGATGCCCGGCACATCATCAAGATCTCCTGAGGAAACAATCGGAGCAATCATTGCCTCTCGATCATAAAGATCGAAGTACTTGGCAGGAGCCACAAGCGGGACATGAGGACGAACAAATCCGCACCCGAGGAAGAACGGCTTGTCCTTGTTTCGCTTAAGAAACTCGATCGCCGCCTCCGCCGCCATGCCATCGGCATGCTCAAGATCGCCAGTGGATGACTCCACACCCGTAAACGTCTGAGAACCGGTGTCGCCCGGAGACCACTCGGTTCGTAAACCCGGTGCATTCTGCTCGAGCGCCTTGATGTTAACGACCTCATCCCACGACTCCGTATCATCGTGATTGGCAGTGCCATCGATGATCTCAAACGGAATCCCCATGTGATACATTTTGCTCACGCGTCCCACATGGTAACCATTTTTGCGAAAGAGCTGTGGAAGCGTCACGACGTCGGGCAGGTTGTCCCGCAGCACACCGCTGTTCCCCAGCATCCCGTTCGTATAGGGATAGAGCCCTGTCAGCATTGACGCACGAGACGCGCCACACACAGGATACTGACAGTGCATATTCTCAAAACGAACTCCGCGCTCGGCGAGTTCATCGAGACAGGGCGTCTTACATTGGGGATGACCGAAGCCGCTCAGCGCAGTGTTCAGGTCGTCCGCCATGAGCAGGAGGACATTGGGCCTTTTCTCTTCTGCCAGCGAAAAAGAGCCAGCAAGAAAAACGCAAAGAAGCAAGGAAGTCAGGAATTTAATCATCACGATAGACTGCCCCGATTCGAGCTTCGTTAAAAGGGCGGATTTGTGGAAGGAGGGCCAAAAACCACTACTTCCCTTCTTTCGCCCATTGCTGATAAAGCTCAGAATTCTTGCGGAAGATTTCTTTTGTCGCCTTGTTCCGGGTCGACTTAATCTGATCCTCGACCTCCATCACGTAAACCTCAGGCGTTTCCGGTCCCAAATCACCCGTCTCCTCAATCCAGCCTTCAAGGCGCTCACGGTGGTGGTTGAGAATATCCACGTGTTCAGGGTCACTCGCCAAATTGCGAATTTGCCAGGGATCATCGCCATAAAGGTAAAGCTCCTCGGCCGGTCGAGTCGGAGAAAATAGAAGCTGTTCCGTGAGGTCACTCAATTCCCCTTCTGCGTGCATTTCGCGCAGGCGCTTAATGATAAGCTTCCCATCCTTGTAACTGCTCGGCATGAGATGTGGGCGCTCCGGGTAAAAATTCTTAATGTAGAGATAACGATCCGTCCGAACCGAACGAATGCGATCTGCCGCTTCTCCACAGCGATCGCGAGCAGCAAAAACCGCCTCCTTGGATTCGTAGTCAGCAGCGAGAATATCCCTTCCCTCCATTTTTGCCGGAACCTCGATCCCGGCGGCAGCAAGAGAAAGCGCCGCAATGTCAATGTGCTCAACGAGATCCTTGCGCGTCGCTCCGGCGGCGACTCCAGGCCCCCGAATCACCAACGGAATATGCGCCCCTTCGTCGTAGAGAAATTGCTTACCGCGCGCATGACTGATGCCGTGATCGGTGAAGAAAATGACGAGCGTATTCTCGAGCAATCCCTCCACTTTCAATCGCCCCAGAACAAGCCCGACGTGCTGATCCGTGACTCTCACGTTATCGAGATAGGTCGCCCAGTCTCGGAGGATGATTGGATCTCTCGGATAATACGGGGGAAGCGTGACACTCTCAGGATCGGTTGCGCTGCCGAACTCAGCCACCATCCGAGCCTCGGTCTTCGCATACTTGTCAGCCGAAGCCCCTCGTATCTTTCCACCGTGAAGCTGCACCTGCATGAAAAAGGGTTGCCCGTCCTTCCTCCCACGCCAATCCGGGCTGTCATACATTTCCGG
>JAOFXR010000035.1 GCA_028047635.1 Verrucomicrobiales bacterium | reverse complement strand
CGGTGCGACCACCTGACTGACGAATCGCCCGCTTCGCCACCCGGATCGCTTCGTCAATCTCGAGATCGAAAAATTCCCGTGTCGCATTGGTTCGGTAACGGTCGAGATGATGATGCAGAATGGACTCTGCGAGATGACAGTCGACGGACTCACTCCACCAGACAACTTCGAAGGGTGTTGGCACTCCCGTTGCACGGGAAATTTCGACAGCGCGCCCGTCTGGATCGCGCTCTGTCCGGCCAATCTTGAGATGAGACTCCGACAGAGAAGGATTCTGGAGGATGTAGATGTAGCCGGAATTCACAGGTAAAGAGAACGGGGTCGCTAAACGATAACCTCAATGAGCGAAATTCTCCAGTCCGGGGGGATTTAGCACATGACCACTCCGCTAGATCGCCCCCTCTCACTCTGCAGCCATAGAAGGCGCATCTTCACGAACGCTTCTGTAGACAAAAGCAGGCGGCACATTTCCCCAGACGACTTTGCTCTGATGGACATCTACGAACTCATCGTTCAGCAGCTTGCGAAAGCGCTGGGCCGCCGGCAAAAGCATGCCCTGTAAATAAGCAAAGGTTACGAATTTTCCACCCGGCTTGAGAACGCTCTTCATTTCCACGAGCAGCTCTTTTTGCAACTCAGGCGTAAACACCGCCCAGGGAAGACCGGAAATAACGACATCGACTTTATCGATCTCTTCTTTCTCGCAAATAGCCGAAATATTAGAAACACAGTCGGTGTGAACCCTTGCCCCGGGACAACGGGCTCTCGTAATGTCAGCAAGATGCTCATCCTGTTCGACTGCGAAGAATTTTGAATCAGGTCGAAGCCTCGTTAGAATTTTCTCCGTAAAAACTCCCGTACCGGGGCCGAATTCAACGGCACTCTTGACCGAACTCCAGTCAATCCAGTCCACCATTGCGTCAGCCAGTTTATCTCCGCTGGGAGTGAGAGCTCCAACTTGGGATTTGTTGCGCAGAAAGGCACGTAGAAAGTGGCTATTAGGGGAGGCCATAAAGTGGGGAGGTTGGGTCCTTTTTTCCTTTTTGCAAGCGGGGAAAGAGGCCTCTCGGAACGCAAATGAGACATGGATCGCTTTCAGTGCAAAAGAGTTAAGACGTTCGGCTAAGCCGTTTTCTATAAGAAGCTCCAACCGGAGAAGCCGCATCCACGATATAATTGCTCTTCAAACGAGCATCCGCATTCGCGAATGGTCCGGGCTCTCGATCATGGCATTCAACATGAACACGCTTGATTGAAAACATTTTACTAACCTCACGGAAATCCTGATTAACCGCCTGGAGCCCCTCGTAGATCCACACCTGAATCGTTTCCATGCGATACATACAGGACTCTTTTGCCCCGACCAGTTCCAGTGAAATCAAAAGGTTTCGATCAAGTTCCTCATCCTCCCCCGTGATCATACGGAAAGATTGAACCAATCCCACCAGGTCGGGGTGCTCATTGATGACTCGTTCGAGATCACTGGCGTAAAGGTTTGCTCCGAAAAACGGAACGGTCGGGTCAGTGCGACCGAACACAAAAAGAAACGGAAAATGGAGATGACGTGGGTTCTCCTCTTCTATTCTTTGAAACTGCTTTCCCGAGAGCCGATCGACCTCCCGGCAGGTCATCACCGAGCCACGATCTTTAAGATTGTAACGGATTTTCGGGATGAGGCCGTTTCGCCTGAGCACCGTAAACAGCATCTCACCTTCCGTGTTCGCCTCAATATGGTAATCCAGTGGATTATACTGAAAAATTATGGGTGTCTCCGAGGTTCCAAAAAGCTTTCGGTTCAAAATAGGATCATCGAGGCAACTGCGACGCAATCCGATCGTGAGGTCAGTTTCCATCCCTATACTGATCTCCAAATCCGAGGCGCCGGAGGAAGAATAGACACTTGCGAATGTTTGCAGAAAATAGTCACGCAGGCCCTCTGAGTTTCCTTCGCCGCCAAGGACGAGATGAATATCAAACTCACTCAGGCCGGTTGTGGTTTCATCGAGAAAGCGTTTGATGAATGGAGGGTAGCCCCTGAGCAAGTATCGAAAACCGGAGCCAAATTCACGAAGAGTCGCATCGATTTTATTCGTATCAGGTCCGATCGATTTGAGCCACGAAACATCGGCGACGGACATAGAAACATTCATTCCCGTGGCCCAGGGCCCAGGCGCGAAACAATTCAGAACAAAAATACGCTCTTTTCCGTGCATCATGCCGCAGGCCAATTGAAGCGCTTTCGAAACCGCCTGCCGCTCATGCGATCCTCTTACCCAGTTCGTGGGCGCGCCACTTGAACCGGATGACTCGTCAATGACAATGCCTCCCCGGGGAAGGATCCCTGTGCGAGTCCGGTCTTCAAGAGGATAAGGTTTGGTATAACTCTCCTTCGACGTTTCAGGAAGACGGCTCACCCTTTGGATCTTGCGCGCGTTCATATCGTGAGGCTTGAGACGCTGCCGGAAAGCTGGACAGCGACGGGACGTCTCGTTGATGAGAAGCCATGTTTTGAATCGGGCGATCGCCTCAAAGAGCGGCTGCAAAGAAGAAGCTCCCAGAAGAGCATGAAATTGAGGCCGTGTGTCGAGCAGTTTTCGGCACGCGCTGAGAACCCAGGCAATGGGAGCTGCCAATGAGGGGCTATGTGGTGATTTCATATTCAATAATGTGGGGATTAGAAAGTCGTTTGCTCACAGGGGCTTCGTCGGTATATCCCATTCTGAAAACGAACCAGGGAGAATCGAGTTCGAGTCGTTCAGAGAGTGCCTCATTCGCAGGACGATTCGTGACGAGGTTTCCGAAGGGATGGATTTGGAGATCATGACTCGCAAGCTCCAGCCAAAACCGCCCGAGAAAGGAACCAGACTCCAGCGCCGCTTCCGGTGTCCAGAAGGGACCGGAAATGAAAGCCATGTGCTCGACATGCCCAAGTTGCTCCCGGTAGAAACGGCGAAAGAGCCCCTTTAAAAGAGATGACTCAAAAAGTTTAGGCGCCTTCATCATGGTAATCCGGCGTGTTCAGATCTTCGAAAAGTGCCGAAATATTCTTTTCGATTGCCCACTCGATCTCGTGAGGGTCCGAAAGGATGCAAAGCCTTTGCCCGCAATCAGAACAGAAGGAAGTGAGCGCCTCCTGAGTCAGTAGCAGAACCGGTTTCCTCCAACTTGGAAGGCGGGAAGTCTTTCGCTTCTCTATCAATTCAAGCGGGTAGCGAGGCGCCTCGTCTTTTGCTTGAAGCGGCTCCAAATGGAGAGCGCCAAATGGTATTCGATCCTGATCCACATTCGGATTTGGTATTTGATCAAGGCGGTGATGAATAGATAACCCGTGAGCGCGAGCGACCTCGGTCAGGGTCGCAACAAAGATTGTCATCGCTGAAAGTAGAAAGGAACCCGTTAAGTCCTCTTTCGACAGGGTTCGGCTACCCACGATGAAAAGGTCGCCGAGTTTTCGTTTTTCACCCGAACGAGCCAGGGCTGAACATTGTGCGGAGAAGGGGCCCGCTTTGCCGATTCTATGAGTGTTTCCCAAATCATGATTTCCCGGAGAGTCTTCCTTGTCTTGAGAAATCATGGATCAAATCATAACATCAACCAAACCGATTATCATTAATAAAACATTGTTTTGGACGATGTTTTATCAGGTCCTTCCGAAGAGGTTCTTCTAGCAATATTTTCCTCAATCAAAGCCACGCTGAAGCCATGAATCAAGGCATTTGAGATTTGACCCCTGCCTCTGAAATGCCCACTCTTGGACGCATTCCGATTCGCCCCCGCTTTATGAAAGTTCCCCGCTGCTTCACCCTTCCCTTTTTTCACCCCCGGTTCCTTCACCTCTTTTTGATTGGGCTGATCTCAATCTTCCACGGGGTTGCGGCGGAAGCGAAACCTCTCAAAGTCTTTATCCTCGTTGGCCAGTCCAACATGCAAGGGCATGCGAAGATTGAGACCTTTGAACACATTGGGATGGATCCGGAGACGGCACCGATCCTTGCAGAGATGCAGGATGAGAACGGGAACCCGCGCATTTGCGAACAAGTCTGGATTTCCTACCTCTCAAAGGATCTTGAGAAAACGGGGAAATTAACGGCGGGCTTTGGCGCAGACAATCGCAAGATCGGACCCGAGTTCACTTTCGGCCTCACGATGGAAAAGGCTCTGCAAGAACCTATTCTCATTATCAAAACCGCCTGGGGTGGCAAAAGTCTTCACACTGATTTTCGCTCGCCGGGTTCAGGTCCCTATGAGTTCAGTGAAACGCAACTCGAGACTCTCGCGAAAAGAGGGAAAGACATCGATGCCGTGCAGGCAGAGAAAAAGGAAGCGACGGGACAATACTACCGCCTCGCCGTCGATCATGTGAAGAAGGTCCTCGGCGACATCAGCGCGGTTTACCCCGCCTACGACGAGAGTGGCGGCTACGAGCTCGCCGGCGCGGTCTGGTTCCAGGGATGGAACGACATGGTCGATAGCAGCACTTATCCCAACCGTGACCAACCGGGTGGATACGATTCCTACAGCATTGCGATGGCCCATTTCATTCGTGATCTACGACGCGACCTCTCCGCGCCCGCGCTGCCGTTTGTGATTGGTGTGTTAGGGGTAAACGGACTCGTGACGGAATTCCCGTCGGAACAGAAACGTTATGTGGGTACTCATGGAAATTTTCGTAACGCGATGGCGGCGCCCGCGAAACTTCCCGAATTTCAAGGCAACGTTACTGCGGTTCGAACCGGCAACTATTGGGATCCGGAATTGACCGCATTGACGTCGCGGAACGAAAAGGTCAAACAGGCGGCTAAGAAAATACAGAAAGAAAAAGCGCTCAAGGGAGCCGCTGCCAATGCCATTGTAGAGGAAATGCGAGCCGCCGAGTTTTCTGAGAGCGAACTCAAAATCATGAAGGCAGGGATTTCCAACCAGGCCTACCACTACCTCGGTTCCGCTAAAATCATGGCCGGAATCGGTAAGGGGTTTGCCGAGGCTTTGCTTACCATGCCTGCGAATGGCAAACAAGGAGCGTTGCCTTCCTCCCCCACTGAAACTCCCGTGGCAATGACAGGAGGCGATGGGAAAAGTGTTAGTCGATCATGGACCCAGGCATCTACCGGCAAACAGATCGAAGGCGCCTTGAAGAAGGTAGAAGGAGATGGACCAAACAGAGTGGTCACCCTACTCGCCGGGGGACAACAGATTCCAATTCCCCTGAAGATGCTTTCGGCCAACGATCAGAAGTTCGTCGCGGCGTGGAAAGCGGAGAAAGCGCCATCAACGGTGACTGCTGCCTTACCTGTGATTCCGGAGGGCATTCCGGACTTCACTAAAGGGGCGAAGATCCCACGGGAAGCCCCTCACGATTGGAACCTCGGGCCCACCGGCGCTAGAGGGTGGATTTATAGCAATAAGCTGGAAACTAGCGAAGCGCGGCAAGTCCTCATTACCGAGGTGGAGAAAGATTCACCCGCTGACGGACAACTCGAGGTGAATGACGTGATTCTCGGGATCGCCGATCAGCCCTTCACCTACGACCCACGCACCGAGCTGGGCAAAGCCATCAGTCTCGCAGAGACATCGGACGGCAATCTATCTCTCATGCGCTGGAGAGACGGCAATATCACCAAAACGAAGCTACCTCTTGCCCCACTCGGCAGCTACTCTTCCACTGCCCCTTTCGACTGCGCCAAGTCAGAGCTCATTTTTGAGCAAGGCTGCGAGGCACTTGCGGCCCAAATGAAGGCGAACCCGACGAAAGGCAATCCTATCACTCGTTCGCTAAATGCTCTCGCTTTACTCTCCAGCGGCAATCCGGACTACCTGCCTCTCGTCCGGGACACGGTAGAATCGTTCCGCGATTATTCAGACCCCGAGAGACGTTCCTATCATTCCTGGTTTTATGGTCCCGTCACGACTCTCGTGGCGGAGTATATCATGGCCACGGGTGATACCGAGTTTCTCCCCGACCTCGAACGCCTCGCCATGGAAATCACCCGGGGCCAAAGTGTCGTCGGTTCGTGGGGTCATCGTTTTGTTCAGGAGAATGGCATCCTCAGTGGCTACGGTATGATGAATGCACCCGGCGTGCCATTGACGACATCCCTCATCCTCGCCCGCATGGCCGGAGTCAATGATCCGGCTCTGGACGAAGCCATCACAAAAAGCACGCGACTGCTACGGTTCTACGTCAGAAAAGGCAGCATCCCTTACGGCGATCATCGCCCCTGGACTCAGACTCACGATGACAATGGTAAGAACGGTGCCGCTGCGGTGATGTTTAACTTACTCGGCGACGTTAAGGCCGCCGAGTATTTCTCACGCATGGCCACAGCCTCTCACGGCGCCGAACGCGAAATGGGACATACCGGAAATTTCTTCAACCTCCAATGGGCCATGCCGGCAGTGGCTCTGTCAGGACCTGAGGCCAGCGGAGCCTGGATGAATGAATACGGTTGGTATTTCGACCTCGCACGGCGCTGGGATGGCACTTACCGCCACCAGGGACCTCCAGAAGAAAGGAACGATAAATACGCGAACTGGAACAGCAGCGGTGCCTACCTTCTCGCTTACGCGCAACCCTTACGAAAGATTTACCTGACCGGCAAAACAGAAAGCCACGTTCCGCAGGTGGATAAGGCTACTGCTTCGGCTCTGATTGCAGATGGGCAGGGCTGGAGCCCGCGACTTAAAGAAGAGGCTTACTCAGATCGGAACGAGGCAGATCTACTCGAGGCGCTGAAAAGCTGGTCACCTATCGTCCGCGAACGGGCCGCAATTGCTCTCGGAAATCGAGACGACGCCCCTACTCGTGCTCTTATCACCATGTTGGGCGAAGAGGATCTTCATACTCGCATCGGAGCCTGTCAGGGCCTCGCCATGCTTAAGGGGCGCGCCGCTCCTGCCGTCGAACGCCTGAGAGATTCCTTAAAAGCCGACGATCTCTGGCTACGCATCAAAGCCGCTGAGGCGCTTTCCTCGATCGGAGGGGAAGCGAAACCTGCCGTGCCGGAGCTACTCGAAATGCTGGCTCACCATGATTCCGAAAATGACCCACGCGCGATGCAGCAACGCTATCTTTGCTTCGCTCTTTTCGACCGACGCTCAGGCTTGTTAAGAGGATCGCTCGAAGGAATCGATCACGAAGCGCTCTACGGCGCGGTGCGCACGGGATTGGCCAACGATGATGGGCGGGCACGCGGAACTCTCGGCTCGGTCTACAAAAATTTGAGCTACGAAGAGCTGGAACCGCTCCTGCCCGCAATCATCGAAGCTGTGGCGACTCCGGCTCCCAGTGGCATCATGTTCGCCGACGGAATTCGCCTCGCCGGTTTGGAACTCCTCGCTCAGTATCATCACAAAGAGGCGCTGGAGCATTTCGTAAACGTGATGGGCGTCGAACGCTGGGGACAGGGTGATCGTGTCCTCAAGTGTCTCAAGATTTTACAGAACTATGGCGGTGCCGCACATTCACTGCTGCCTCAGTTGGCAGAAATTGAAAAGGAATACCTGGCGAAAGACAAAGCGCCTGAGCCTCAGCTTAAATTGCTCCGCGAGACCATCGCCATGATCAAAGCGGATCAGGATCCACCGGGGTTGCGCAGCATTGGCGGGTGAGGATTGACTCACTTGACGCCTCGTTTGCGAGTCCTATGTTCCGGCTATGTCCCGAGTCGTTTCATTCTGCCCTCACCCCCGGTTTCTCGCTACCCTATTCCTCGGCGCCTTGCTTTCGGTGACTCCAGCCTCTGCGCAGTCAAACAAATCCATAGCGAAAAAAGATCGCGTCTACGCCAACGCTTCGATGGTCGATCTCGGTATCACTGGAGCTTATATCAAAACGGCGGACGGATTCGCTATCATCCCCTGGGCCGAGCTGTCCAGATTTCAGATCGGCACGATTCACAACAGCTTTCAGGATGCGCTCTACAACCTCCGACTCAAGACCTACTGGGTTGAGGCCGAAGTATTCCAAGTCATCAAAGACGGCGGAGTTGTTGTTAACGCCGGCCTCGTGGAGAACGAAGAAGAAGAGACCGAGAAGGAAGCGCCGAATCACAAGCGAGGAGCCGAAGTTCTTTCGAGCCTCGTTTACATCAAGGACTATCCGGGAAATCCCGAAGAGGGTGCACTGGTGGAGGCCTACCTTTATGAAAGCGGAGGCACTCTCACGTATGAATTCGGTTTCGGTCAGAAAGAACTGAAGATCTACACCCTCGCGAAACCGGCCTGGGCTCAAGTCTCGGAATGGTCTGACACCAAAGGACGGAAGATGCTGGCGGAATTGATTGAGGTCTCCGATGGCAACTGCCGCTTCCTGCGCAATGATAAGGAATTTCTTTTCCCTCTCGATCAGCTTACTGAGGCGGATAAGAAACGCGCCCTCGAACAGCGGGCCTTTATGCGCGTGATCCCACTTCCAGAAGGGTGAGTCAAAAAGAGACTCCCGCAAAGCAGGAGTCGGGCTCCGGTCTTTCGCCGAATGAACCCGCGAAATGCGACTTCATCCTGCCCCGGTGAATGGAAGAAAAGCGTGTTACTTCGGCTGAAGCTACACCTCATTCGCTGAAGCGGTTTAGCCGAAAAGGTTATTCCGAGCATTTTCGGTAATCTTCATAACGGCGGGGTGCTTTACTTTTCGTTCGATACTGATGGCGTAAAATGACTCTTTCACAGCGTTGGTAGAGCCAATTACTTCGACCCCATACTCCTGGCAAATTTGATCGGCGATAACGGAGGGCCCAGGAAAGATTCCTTCTCCATCGCTGCCGAACACTTTCATCAGTGCGCTATCTTTGAACTCGGCTACGATCCGTGGACGAATGGAGGACGAAGCGAACCAGCGCTCCAGAGAACGCCGGATCAAGGTGTCATCGGTTGGGGCGAGCATACGTGCCCCATTGAGATTAGCTGGAAAATCCCCTTTCAGCTTCTTTATGAACGATGATTCTGCAAAAAAGGTGACTCCGCATTCTCCGAGAAAGTGATTGAATGCCTTCACTTTCACAGAGCCCGCGATTGGTGCATCGGTCAGCACAAGGTCGAGGCGTTGGATCGATAGCTCGGCTAACAGTCGCTCGGTGGTGTCCTCTTCACAGATAAGGTGAGTGTTACTATCATCCGAGAGGACCGGAGCCAGTATCCGGTGAGAGATGAGCTTAGGAAGAACGTCAGATGCGCCGACGCGAAGCTTCTTGGGTCGCTGAGAGCTGATCCCCTTCATGCTTTCGACAAATTCCTGCCCCAGTGAGAAAATTTCGTCTGCATAATCAAAAGCGTGTTGACCCACTTCAGTAAGCTCCAAGCCTGATGCTTTTCGGTCAAAAAGCGGTTCACCCAATTGTTCTTCGAGCAATTTGATCTGTTTAGAGACCGTGGGTTGCGTCAGATTCATTACTGCACTTGCCTTGCCGATGCCGCCCTCTTTCGCTGCGGTCCAGAAATATCGGAGATGATGATAATTGAGCCAGTCCATGAGTCGTGACGTTACCATAGATAAAATCTATGAGCACCTAGCATTTTATACAATGAGGCGAAAGTCCATATTTGGATGAAGGTTTGAATTTGTAGGGATTATAGGCTCAAGATTGTGAGAAACGACAAATCTTGTTCTTGACTTCAAAGACCTCAAAAGTTTTTTGAATATGATAGCAGCGGGGATCGTACCGATTCTCATTAAGCGCAATCAAGAACCGGTGGCTTGACTCCATATTCACTTTACGCGTTTCCGCTTCCCCAGGCGATCAGACAATTTCCGAGCTAACAAAAACCCACAAATTGAAAGCTACTCCAACACTTTTCTCTCACTGGAAGTCAGACCTGCCGGCAAGTATCGTTGTCTTTTTCGTCGCTCTCCCCCTTTGTTTGGGGATTGCACTTGCGAGTGGCGCCCCGCTATTTTCAGGACTGATTGCAGGAATAATTGGAGGGATCGTGGTGGGTTGCCTCAGTGGCTCCAATGTTGGAGTAAGCGGACCGGCAGCAGGACTCGCGGCGATCGTTTTAACAGCGATTGGAACATTGGGAGGTTTTGAGAATTTCCTCGTTGCGGTTGTGCTTGGCGGGGCCATTCAGGTTGTCTTCGGGATTTTGCGGGCCGGGGTTATCGGCTACTACTTTCCTTCATCCGTGATCAAAGGAATGCTCACGGGTATCGGGCTCATCATTATCCTGAAGCAGATTCCCCACTTTCTCGGATATGACAAAGACCCCGAGGGGGATTTTGCGTTTTCTCAAGTGGATGGGGGGACTACTTTTTCCGGAATTTCAACTGCGTTCGATTCGGTAAGCCTAGGCGCTTCCACGATTGCCATAATCAGTTTGGCGATCCTCTTATTGTGGGATCTGAAACTGACCAAAATGGGAAAGATTTTCCAGGTGATTCAAAGTCCTCTTGTCGTCGTCGTCCTGGGGATAGTCTATCATTCACTGACTGCGGAAAGCGCGAAGTGGGGAATCTCAGCGGAGCACCTTGTCAGCGTGCCGATGCCCACTGATGTCAGCTCGTTTTTTGCTCAATTCACTCTTCCCAATTTCTCCGCAATAACAAATCCCCAGGTTTGGGTTGTCGCCTTCACGATTGCCCTGGTGGCCAGTCTTGAGACGCTCCTATGTGCTGAAGCTACGGATAAAATGGATCCAGATAAGCGAGTTACGCCCACCAATAGAGAGCTCATCGCTCAGGGAACTGGAAATATCTTTTCGGGTTTGATCGGCGGTATACCAATTACTCAGGTGATTGTGAGAAGTTCCGCGAATATTCAATCCGGCGGAAAAACCAAAATCTCCGCGATTTTGCACGGGGTGTTTTTGTTGATTTCCGTAGTGACGATTCCGGCTCTATTGAACGAGATCCCGCTATCGGTTCTCGCTGCGATTCTTCTCATCGTTGGTTACAAGCTTGCAAAACCAGCGCTCTTTCTGAATATGTATAAAATGGGATGGAAGCAATTTCTTCCCTTCGTAGTGACCGTTCTTGGAATCATTTTTACCGACCTCCTCGTCGGAGTTGGGATCGGCTTGATAGTGGGAGTCGTGGTGATCTTAATCAAAAGCTACCAGAACTCGCACTTCCTTCATATGGAGGACAAGAGCAATGAGAAAGCCAAGCTGAAGATGACTCTCGCCGAGGAAGTTACCTTTTTGAATAAAGGGGCAATTCTCAACCAATTAGATAAACTCCCGAACGATAGCTATTTAGAGTTAGATATTCAGAAAACACGCTACCTTGATTACGATATTGTCGAGATCCTCGAAGATTTTTCCGAAAAAGCCCGCAACAGGAATATCGATATCAAGATTATCTCCGAGAGAGGTATCATCGAAAACCCGGAGAGTATTATCCGATTTTTCGAATTGAGGCCCAAAGAGAAAAATCTGTTTAAGCACCGATCCTAAAACGAAAAAATATGAAGGCACACACTCAAGAAACCCAGTCAACGATATCTCCCGGGAAAGCTCTCGATTTCTTAAAGGAGGGGAATGGGCGCTTTCAGAATAATCTGAAGGCCAATCGTAATTTACTCGAGCAAGTCAACGATACCAAAGAAGGGCAGTTCCCTTTTGCCACCGTGTTGAGTTGCATCGATTCACGAGTGTCAGCCGAGCTTGTATTTGACCAGGGTTTGGGTGACATCTTCAGTATTCGAATTGCTGGGAATTTTGTTAACGAGGACATCCTGGGAAGCATGGAGTTCGCCAGCAAACTTGCGGGAACTAAATTGGTTGTTGTCTTGGGCCATACCGCTTGCGGAGCTATCAAAGGAGCCTGTGATCACGCTCGTCTCGGTAATTTGACTGCTCTGATTAAAAAGATTGAGCCAGCGGTTGATATGGTTCCAGAGCCCAAAGATGAAAGCCTGCGAAACTCACAGAACGATGAATTTGTCGATGCCGTTGCCGCGAAGAACGTTCTCATGACGATCGATAATATCTATGAGCGAAGCGAAGTCTTGCGCGACATGGAAGCAAATGGAGACATCAGAATTGTCGGGGGAATGTATGACCTCGCTTCCGGCGCTGTCACCTTCTTCGATTAAGTGCGTCTTTTTCCTAAGACACAAGCGGCCAATCCGCTCGTGTCATAGGAATCCGGAGGCGCACTGAAGAGAGATCTCGGGAGCGTCTCCTCGCTTTGATTTCGCCGTTACGCGCCGGGCCGCGCCAGAGCAGGTCCGTTGTCGAAACTCCGGTAACAGATCATATACCGCGTAGTTGGCATTTTGTTTTTGCCGAAGGCGTGCATCTTGATATCGATGTCTACAACGCTTTCATCTGACTCCCGGGGAATCATTTTACCCTGTCCTGCCTGCGATTCCGCCAATCGCATTGCCTACGCCCGTCTCGGTCAAAAGGGTCGTTGCGGCACTTGCAAAGCCGAACTGCCGTTACCGGCGCTCCCCGTCGAGGTGACGTCGGAGGAGGATTTCACGAATCTGATCGCACAGTCCTCGCTCCCCGTGATCGTCGATTTCTGGGCGACGTGGTGTGGTCCCTGCCAGATGATGGCTCCCCAATTTGCCGAAGCCGCCGAGGAAGCATCCGGATGCGCCATCCTCGCGAAAGTAAATACAGAAAAGCTGCCCGGTATTTCGAACACCCAGCGCATTGAGGGAATTCCTGCGTTTATTCTCTACCAAGGCGGAAGTGAAACGGCCCGCACGACCGGGTTTCAGCCGGCTGAGCGATTGCTCTCGTGGGCTGGTGTATCGTGAGATTAAATCGCCTGAAAATCGCGCTTCCGCATTTGCCCCACGCGACCTAACCCTGTTAAGTGTCGTATCTAACCCTATTCAATGGAGTCGACAAAAGAACAAGCCAGCAAAAAACTATGGGACAAGGCCGCGTGGAAAGACGCCGGCTTTTTCCTGACCTACCTGCGCCCGCATCACAAAGTCTTCGTCCCCGCGCTGTTCGCGCTCGCCCTCACCGGAGCCCTGACGATTGTTTTCATTAAGGAAATCACCGCCCTTGTCGGCAAAGGAATCGGCGGCGCTACCGGGCCCGAATGGACGGCGGAACTGAATGACAAAGCCTGGTTTCTCGTCGCGATTGTGTCGATCCAGGCTTTCATCGCCTTCTGGCGCATCATGCTTTTCGCGAAAGCCTCCGAACGAGCCCTCGCAGCGCTCCGTCTCGACACTTTCAGCCGCATCATTCGCTTCCCCATGTCGACGCTCAACGAACGGCGCGTCGGGGAATTGTCCTCCCGCTTAGCCAACGACGTCGAAGCGATGCGCGAAACCCTCGTCAGCACGATCCCCATGCTGATTCGTCACTCCGTGATGCTCCTGCTCAGTTTCATCCTCATTCTCCAGATGTCGGTCAAGCTGTCGCTTTTCATGATCGCCACGATTCCCGTCGTCATCGTTCTCATCGCCATTTTTGGCTCTCGAATCCGAAAACTGACCCGTCATGCTCAGGACAACCTTGCCGCCTCTCAAGTCGTTGTAGATGAAAGCCTTCAGAGCATCATCAGTGTGAAAGCGTTCCGCAACGAGGCCCACGAACTGGCTCGCTACAATAAGAATCTCGGCGAATACCTCACCACGGTGATTAAAGCCGCCGTCCCGCGAGCTTCTTTCATCGCCTTCATCATCTTCGCCTTCAGCGTCGCTATCATCGTCGTGACCTGGTTCGCGATGCGAATGCTCAACAACGGAGACATCGGCAACGAGGAACTGACCCAATTCGCGGGTCTCACCGGAATGATTGCCGCCTCCTTCCTCGCGTTTCCTGAGCTAATCGCCCAACTCCAGCGCTCACTAGGTGCAACCGAACGCGTCCGTGAGATTTTGAAGGATGACATCGAACCGGAAGAAGCTGACGAGAAGAAAGTGACACGCTTCAAAGGAGAAATCGAAATGCGCGGCGTCAACTTCGCCTACCCAACTCGACCCGATGCAACCGTTCTCCACGACTTCGATTTGAAAGCCGAGGCCGGGCAACGCATCGCCCTCGTTGGCCCTAGCGGATCCGGGAAATCAACGACCGTCTCCCTGCTCTTCCGATTCTACGATCCGACCGCAGGCGAAATCCTGATCGACGGGAAACCCATTCGTGAGATGTCACTCACAAGCCTCCGACGGAACCTCGCCCTCGTTCCCCAGGAAGTGCTGCTCTTCGGCGGCAGCATCAAAGAGAACATTCAGTATGGCAAACCCGAGGCAACTGACGAAGAAATCTTCGAAGCAGCGAAGCAGGCGAACGCCCACGAGTTCATCGACGGCCTCACCGAAGGCTACGAAACCCTCGTTGGAGATCGCGGCACCCAGCTTTCTGGTGGACAACGTCAGCGCATCGCCATCGCTCGCGCCATCCTCGCCGACCCCGCCATCCTCATTCTCGATGAAGCCACCAGCAGCCTCGACGCCGAAAGCGAGCGTCTCGTTCAAGGTGCTCTCGACAAGCTGATGGAGAACCGCACCAGCATCATCGTCGCCCACAGGCTCAGCACGATCCGACGCTGTGATCAGATTCTGGTAATCTCAGGTGGAGCCATTATCGAGCGCGGAACGCATGAGGAACTGACCGCGAAGGCGGGCGGGCTTTATGGATCGCTCGCGAAGCTGCAGTTGGAGTAGGGAGATGCCCCTTCACTGCACCACGCGCTCACTTGCCATACTCAGAAAATCTCAATAATTGTTTTCCCGCCCCCGCTCAATAATCCGAGTATGAACCGAACACATGGGTAGCAGTTCACTCGCGGCGTAATGCCCTGGAAAACCGGTCACTGATGGAACAACGATAGCGATTAGTGTTGCCGTTGTGAGACTTATCGCTGATAAATTTTTAGGCTTCCGGTCGATCAGTAGCCTCATCAAAGAGAAAAAAAACTGGAGTGGTTGGTTAATAATGATATTTAAAGCCTGTTATCGGACGTTAGATGAGAATTCCGCCTCGCGAGGATCAGGAAAATTGAGCGTCCGGAAAGAAAAAATAAAATGACGGATAAAAAAGATAAAAGCAGCACCACCGGAGCACCAGTCGGTGATCTCGGTTTGATCCGGACGGGGAAATTTGCCGGGGGGATGATGGGCGATTTGCGCCGGCGCCTACCTCACTATGGTAGCGACTTCATTGACGGCTTTCACAGCAAAGTGCTGGGTTCGACGCTGTTCCTCTATTTCGCATGTCTGGCTAACGCGATCGCCTTTGGGGCACTTACCGGGTTCTTGACGAACGGTGAGATTGGGACGACCGAGATGATCGTCGCAACTGCGGCCGGGGGGATTGCTTTCGCCCTGCTGTCCGGGCAACCATTGACGATTCTAGGAGGCACGGGCCCCATCGTGATCTTCACCGCGATGCTCTATGCGGCCTGCAAACAGTTTGATTTGGATTTTTTGCCGGTTTACGGCTGGGTGGGGTTGTGGTCAGGATTCATCCTCATGATTCTCGCAGTGACCGACGCGAGCGCTATGATGCGCTTCTTCACTCGATTCACCGACGAGATCTTTGCCGCGCTGATAGCTGTGATCTTCATTGTGGAGGCTATCAAAGATATTTCGAAAGGCTTTACCGAAGGGAAGATCCCCCATGACCAAGCCTTGCTTGGATTGGTTCTTGCTTTGGGCACCTTTGTCATTGCGAAGAATCTGAAACGAGCGAGAAATTCGCCTTATCTTCGCTGGCGGATGAGGGATTTTCTTTCGGATTTTGGGCCGGCCATCGCCATTGTTGTCATGACAGTGGTCGCCATCCTGATGCACGAAGTTCCGCGGGATCACGCCAAGGTGCCTGATTCGATGGGCACCACTACAGGGAGGCCCTGGCTGGTAGACCTGATGGCGGCTCCTACCTGGGTGTGGTTCGCTGCCATTGGGCCTGCGGTCCTCGCGACTATCCTGTTATTTCTCGATCAGAACATCACCACGCGCCTGGTCAATGCTGGTAGCCATAAGCTGCGCAAGGGATCCGGGTTTCACCTCGACTTGTTTGTCGTGGGATTGATTATTGCCGTGAGTTCATTGTTTGGTTTGCCCTGGATCGTGGCGGCCACGGTTCACTCACTGAATCATGTGAGAAGCCTTGCCACCCATAAAGTTGTGAACGTCGGGGGGGAACCAAAAGAGGTGATTACATCAGTCAGGGAGAATCGAATTTCCCCACTTGCGATCCACGTTCTTATCGGTGTTTCGCTGATGTTCCTGCCGCTGGTCAAGACGATCCCAATGTCGGTATTATTCGGATTGTTCTTATTTATGGGTATCACCACTCTGGGCGGAAACGAATTCTTCGAGCGGTTCCGCTTGTGGGCAATGGATCCGAAGCTATATCCGACTTCACACCACTTTATCGGCAAAGTTCCGAATCGGGTGATCCATGCTTTCACGGCTGTGCAGGTTGTGTGTCTCGTGGCATTATGGCTTTTGAAGTCGAGCCCGCTTGGACTACTCTTCCCAGTATTAATTGCAATGCTGATCCCGATCCGGTTGTATATGGAGAAATTCTTCAAACCTGCGCATTTGGCGGCGCTCGACGCAGACGAAGAGGCCGAGGAGGTCGAGGAAGAAGGCGCAAGTAGTTTGAAATTATAGGCTGCTAACTGCACCGTCCGAATTCCCCTGCTGCTGTGATTTTCGTCTGGTAGAGATCGAAACTCATTCAAGAGTGGGGAATTTGATTGATAACCAGAGCAAACATCAGGCGCGGGAGTCACTGATATGCAAGACGGCGTCGGAGGTGTTGCCATTATAGGAAGTAATCTCGAGGTGATCAATCGGGGTCTAGCTTCCCGCGGTCAGGGACGTGAGGGTCAGAACTGGGCGATCTACTTTCAAGAGAAAGGCGAGGAGTTGGAAATGCTTGAGGCGACGCCCGAGAATCAATTCTTTGGTTTCAACGCGATCGGCATCAATACAGATGGCGTCGTCACTTTTAATAATCGGTCGACCTATACTCAGGACACTTTTGTCCAGCGTGGCACCTTGAATGCTGCCGGTGATCTCTCAAGCACAGCCATCGCCGTACGGGAGCAGGGAACTTTCATGGGCGCCGGATCGACGGGTTCTCTCGTTTTCTATGGCGGTCGATACGCTCCCGGCGACTCGATTGGAACTCAGACAGTGAATGGTGACTACCGCTTCAACGACGGAACTTTTTAGGTCGAAGTGACTCCCGGAATGAGCAGCAATAAGATCGTCGTAAACGGAGAAGTGGTTATCAAGAAGGGAACCCTCCAGATTCTCGGGGTGAACGAGACATCTTCCGCTGAGACAGCAAGCCATGTCATCATCGCGAATGATGGAACCGACAAGATCGTCGGAAAATTTTCCACGCTCGCGCTCGAGCTAACACGAAACAGCGTCGATCCCGGTGATGGTGAGGCGATCCCCGGCGGCTCGGTCGCACAGACGCGAAAGGCATTTGGGCAGCTTCCCGGCGGACAACGTCAGCGCATCGCGATCGCTCGCGCCATCCTCGCCGATCCCGCCATCCTCATTCTCGATGAAGCCACCAGCAGCCTCGACGCTGAAAGCGAACGCCTCGTTCAGGGTGCGCTCGACAAACTGATGGAGAACTGGACCAGCATCATCGTCGCCCACAGGCTCAGCACAATCCGTCGCTGTGATCAGATTCTAGTGATCTCAGGTGGAGCAATTCTCGAGCGAGGAACGCATGAGGAGTTGGCTGCGAAAGAAGGTGGGCTTTATGGGTCGCTCGCAAAGTTGCAGTTAGAGTAGCTTGCAAGAAGAGCACGAGTAACTCCTGGCAAGGCGATAAGGGTTCGACCGCTTTCGGAATCAGCCGCCAACATGACAGTGCTACCTCGATTCTGGTTTACGCCTGTTGAAGTCGCGGTGCTTGAGAATTCCCTCTGAATCCACAAGATTTCACTCGGTTCAAAACGCAGCCTTAATTTCCTTCACCCCTTTTCCAAAGGCCTGTGAAACGATCAAGGCACTCGCGGCAATCGATCGCCTTACGGCTCGCGCCAAATGACGTAGCCGTTATCCAGGTCTCCAGGTTCGCTAAAAAAGGCAAGGTCGGAGACAGGGCCGAGTGAATTAATATGATCGACAATACCAGAGCTATTTTTGCCCCAGGCAATCCAGGTTCCGTCTTTTCTCTGGGCGGCGCGAGTTGAGCCGTTGCACCGAATCTGTTGAAAGAGCCCCTCCTCTTTAAGCAGCGTCGGAATCTTCGCCTTGCTCACGTCAACCTTGCTCCACGTATACACTTCGCCGGAACGCGTTCGGCCGAGAAAATCGAAAATACTGCCCTCAATCTCAACGATGCCATCGCCGAGCATCGCCTCGTGGACCTCCGATTGCCCCGCAACCCAGGAAAATACTCGTCCATCCTCATGGACTGCCGCAATCCGCCTCTGGCAAGACGCTATCTGAATAATGCCGGAGAGAGGCTTCGGCGGATCGATTGGCTCCTCCACGTCATAAAGTCGCCCCCAGACTTTAACGGTTCCATCACGGAGGAGAGCTGCCGAATGACTGTTTCCTCCAGCGCATTGAACCGCATCAAAAATAGAATCCGGAAAATAATTTCCTCCTTTGGCCCCACCTACTTTTCCATCTCTCATTGTTAGATGGATCCAGAGGGTGTTGACGCAGATATGTTGCACCTCAGTGAGCCCGGGAAACCTGTCATCCAAAGTCATGACCTCTCCTGATTCTCGAAGCGCCAGCCAACCATGCTTGAACGCATGAATTGAGAGGAGGTCATCGACCTCAGCCAGAGCCTCAACATCGATGGATTTGCCCTGCGACTGCGAACCGAAAATCTTAACCGCAGCGAGTTTTTCCGGCTCAACGGGTTGAAGCCACTCCTGAACAAATTGCTGATCATCGAGACTCAATAAGGTGATTTCCAAATCAAACGCATTCCCATCGCGAAGCTCCAAATTCAATTATGTCTTTTCTTCAGATATCGAGAGAATGCGAGCATCGACTTCTTTGCCCTGTTTGTTTGTGAAGCTGCGAAACTCTGACGGTTCCGTATCAGCAGCAGCCGCAAAATGCCCGTATAGAATCAGGAGAAAAGTAAAAAGGCGTTGTTTCACCGAACTAGCATGAGGATAAAAAGAGAAAAGAAAAGCGTCGGTCGTTAGAATCTCGCTCTGTTATTTTTATCGACGCGCCGGCCTCACGCGGCTTAAAAGAAATACTTTAGGAAATCGAGCCGTAAAACCGTCCGCTTGAGTGGCGGCTACACGTAGGGATTTTTATTCCCTATCGAGGGAGAGGCATTCACTCTCAGGCTGCGCTGCGCTCCCTGGATTCTTAAAATGCAGTATGCATGAGGCTCCCCTGCCTCTGAAAAAATTAAACAGTTAAGATTATGACCTGGATCGATTTCACCGTGCTTATCCTTTATTTTGTCGTCATGGTTGCGATTGGCCTCTGGTCGATGCGACGTGTCAAAGGGCAGGAGGACTACTTTATGGGTGGTCGGGGGTTCGGAAAACTCTTGCAGACCTTTGCCGCTTTTGGTGCGGGAACCGGAGCTCACGAGCCTGTCACGGTGGGGCGGACCGGGTGGACGAGCGGACTGAGCGGAGTCTGGTCAGCACTGATGTGGCTTTTTGTCACCCCTATCTACTGGATCACCGGGGTCTGGTATCGACGGATGCGGCACCTCACTCTGGGAGACTGGTTTGTGGAACGCTATTCCTCCCGCGCGCTCGGCGCGGCCTACACGCTCTTCGCGATCATTTTCTACATGTTCTATCTCTCAACGATGTTCTCCGCGATTACAAAGTTCGCAGTGCCTTTGCTGGGAGTCGAAGCGGTAGGAGGAATCGATCTCAAATTCATAATCGTTCCTATCATTGCGATCATCGTGATTCTCTATGGTGTTCTGGGAGGACTTGAAGCGGCTTACTACACCGACCTGATTCAAGGGGTTTTTATCATTCTGCTCTCGGTGCTTTTGATTCCATTCGGTCTTCTCGCCCTCGTAAGAGAATTTGGAGATCCTGCTACTCAGGGGATTATGGACGGGTTTCGCATCATGCACGAGCGGGTCCCTGCTGATTATTTCCAACTATTTTCCGGCCCTAGCGCGGGAGAGTTTCCGGTTCAGTATATCGTTTCGCTCACGCTTCTCGTTCTCGTTGGAATCGTAGTTCAGCCGCACTTTATCGCGACGGGAGGAGGTTCAGCGAAGAGTGAAATTGAAGCACGGATCGGACTCGTCACCGGAAACTTCCTGAAGCGGCTGTGCACCGTTGGCTGGGCCCTCACTGCTTTGATCGCCCTGGCGTTGCTTGCCGGAAATGTGGAGATAGCAAAGGATCCGGATCGGGTTTGGGGAGTCGCGGCGCGGGAAATTTTGGGGCCACTGAATTTTGGTTTGGTAGGCCTTATGCTTGCCTGCCTCATGGCGGCGATGATGAGTTCGGCGGACACCTATATGATCGTCACCTCGGGGCTCGTTACCCGAAACGTGTATGCTGCCTTTATTAATACCAAGGCAGATGACAAGACCTGCCTGCGCGTCGCTCGAGGGGCCGGACTCGTCATTATTCTGGGCGCTTCTCTGATCGCGATTACGAAAGCGGATGTCTTTGGTCAGTTTAAAATGGCGGTGGAGTTGCCCATTTTGTTTGCCGCTCCGTTCTGGATCGGAATGTTCTGGCGAAGAGCGACGAAGCAGGCCGTCTGGATCTCGATCGGATTCTCCGTCGTGTTCTTCTTTGTTCTGCCTTATTTACTCCCTGTGATTTCCCCGTCGATGCGGACGAATCCCAAGTTAACGCAGCCGACTCATGTTGTGACAACCACGGTGACCCGCAAGGCCACGGCAGCGGACGTGGCAAAATATGAAGGTTGGTTGAAAGCGACTAACGAAGCACGGAGTACGGGAGATGATGATCTGTTAAAAATGATAGGCGCGGCGCCCCATGAAGCGATACTGAAAACAGTCGGACTTGAACCACCTTTGGCAACGGTCGGCGAGATGATTGCAGTGCGTTCAAAATCAGGAGGAAAATCCATTTTCTGGCGAGATGGACTGCAAGCCACCGGTGAGCTTGCTTTCGAAACGGTGGAAGAAAGTCGCGAAGGAATTACTCACACTTTAGTACAGCGCGCGACTAATCCACATACCGGCAAGGGATCCTTCAATGCGGATTTTCTGGTTTACCTCTGGTTTGGAGTCGACCTTTCCCAGGCCTCGAAAGCGACGATTGAGACCCTTCGACTTCCGCTCCGGCTTTTCATGCCGTTTCTGGTTTTGATTATCGCCAGCTACTTGACCCGCCGACAGGATGACGAATCACTCGACCGCTACTACGCGAAAATGCGCACGGTGGTGGATCCGGATCCGGAAATTGACCGGGCGAATCTGGAAGCAGCTTACGCTAATCCCGCCAAATCAGCGGGGCGGAGGCTGTTTCCGAAAACCGACTGGGAGTTTGTTCGACCGCGCCGAATCGACGTGGTTGGCTTTATTATCTCAGTCGGGATCTGCGTGCTGATCATCGGCCTGCTCACCTTTTTGGCGAGCATTGGACGACCCTAAGCAAGATCAGTCGAGGGAATGCACGAGCGCTTCGAGGCGGCGGGTATACTCCACCCAGACCTCGCGCGCTTCGCCTGAATCGTCGACATCTTGGCCTGCGTGAATCGCGGCCTTGATGTGAGGCTCGATTGAGAGCCATCCGTCATAGCCGTTATCCTTAAGGTCCTGAAGGATTTTGCGCTGCACCGGATCTTCGTCGACATGACAGGTGATCCAGTCGCCGCCTTCGGGATTGGCCTTCGCGCTCTTGATGTGAACGTGAGTGATCTCTTTCTTACACGCTTCGTAAAAGTCCCAGGTCGCCTCATTCGTATTCTCGTGAAGGCTGTTGTTGCCTGAATCAAGAATCAACTGAAGGGCGGGACTGTCGACTGCTTCGACGAGCTCCAGATAACCTTCAGCAAACGCACCGTACCCACTGCAGTTTTCATGCGCAAGAACGACCCCTTCTCCTTCAGCGATCGTGGAAAGCTCTTTGAGTCTTCTTACCGTCTCAGCCTTCCAGTCTTCTTTCGACAAAGGATTCTCATCGGGATTTGGATAAGACATGATGCGAAGAAACTTCGTTCCCGCTTCACGCATTCGAGGCGCAACGCGCTTCAGTTCATCGATATCGACCTGAAATTCCGACGTGATAGGGCGGGCCCAATTGCCGATCTGTCCGCCAAAACCGACTACTTGAATTCCCTCTTTCTGCAATTTCTCCCAGGTGTAATTCCACTGCTCATCCGTCTGATCGCAAACATTGGCTCCGTCGAGAAGGCGCAGTTCAATGGCTGACCATCCCGCTTCTTTGAGAGTCTCGATCTGACCATCGAGAGATTTTTCTGCTTCGTCTGCAAATCCGGTAAATTGAAAGGACATAGTATTAATTCGGGTAGTTAATTGGAAAGGCTCTAGTTAAGAGGGCATGGCCAAAGATGCCAAGTGAGAATTGCGCCAGACTACCGTGTGGAACCTGTGACCTCAAGACGCCCCACCTTGTCAAAGCAGGCCACTTCAAGGCCCACACCAAAGGGAGCGACATTGATGGAATTAAGAGAAATACGACCGTCCGTGATCCGAAGTGCGGGAAACTCTTTTTCGCTCGTGGCGTAAAGGTCAGGATGAGCTGCCAGCGTCGCCCCTTGAAGCGAATCGGGATACATCGACAGGCCTGCAAAATAATGGTGCCCGTTTCGCTCGACATGATCGATTTGCAGCAAAGCCACCATCGCCAGATCCTGCAGCAGAGCCACAGGCCCGAGGTTGGCAATATCTTCAGCGCTCATGACGCCTCCGACCTGATCGAGCAAGACACGATTCGCGAGGCTCTTCACGATGCCCTTGCAGTTCTTGTGACTGGTTCCCGCGTAACCCAACTCCAGAGCCCGCGACAAACTCCCCACACTCGAGTCGGATTCGTCAATAATCACCGGCGGAGCATTTTTCCAATTTTCAAATCCTGCTCTCACCGCATCCGACAGGGCATGATCCCGATGGATGGGCTGCTCCACAAAAATAAGATGATCAAAAATCGGAGCAATTTCCGAGTCGGCCGCATGCTCGAGAAAGTGATCACGAAACGCCTCGACATTCGAATACTGCTCGTTGCCATCAATCGTCACCCGGTAGTTCTCCGGCGCTTCTAAAGCGAACAAGGCGGTCAATTCGCGAAGGCGATCCCGGTCAGTCTCGAGATCACCGCATAACTTTAATTTGAAATGAGTCAGCCCGTAATGGTGAATATTGCTGACAAGCGAATGCGGCAGACCGTCATCGATGCGCTCCGATTCTGAAATATCCGAATCCGTCAACGGGTCCGCTAATCCCACGGTATGCCGCGCACAAACGGAAGCGAGGGGCGCACGCCCAAATGCCTTCGCCATCTTCACTCCTTCCAACTCTGAGTGCACCTCTCCCAATCGCACCCCGAGGACGTTGTCAGCCACAAGGCAGTGCAAGGGCCTTTCAAGAAATCGGCTGAGCGCATCCAATACCGCCCGCTCCATCAATGCGGTGCCCAACTGCGCCAGCAACGGAGGGATTGCTTCACGCACGGCCCATTGATCCTGCTGTCTCTTTAACGCCTGCCAGAAATCAAAAAACGACAACGGCTCATCAATCGCTTTGGCAAATGCTGCGGCCTGAACGATGACCCGTTTCATTCCCGGATAGTCATCCTCCTCGAAACTGGTATCCCCATTTTTCGTAAACCACTTCGGCGGCAAGCCTTCGCTCGCCAGACCCACAGCCATTTCCCCATTCACCTCAAGCTCACACCTTACAAACCAATGAGGTGCCTCTGTCATCGCCGCAATTCCATAGCGGAATGGAAAACGCGTTTGGGTCGGCAAAATCGAAAACCGGATCTCGCGAACCTGTATTTTGGGAATATCTGTCATCGAAAGAGGTGCCGCTACGAGGACTAACCGTCGAATTCCACCGCACTTCGATCACTAGCTCCTCGCAAACTAACCGATCAAAGGCGCATCACCCGGTCGAAAGACGATCAGACCGATGTTACTACCTTTTTCCCGCAAGTAACTCGAAATACGGGTATCAACGATACAGCAACGCCCTTTACTCCTCGAGGAAGTGGCGTGCATGAAGCGGCAGGTCGAGCCGTCGCGCTTTGCGAGGCCAACGTGAGAAGTGTAGGTGGAATGCCAGTCCGTCACGATCGCGAGGACATCGCCGTCCTGCAGTTTAGACTCAATCGAGGAAACTTTAGAATTGGGAATGTAGTAAACAGGGAGGGTGGAGATCTGATTCTCGATTTTCGCCATCGAGGGAACCATTGAGGGATCAGTTCGCAGATAACGTGAGCTGCGGACCGCGGTGCGTGTTTGCATGTATTTGACTCGCCTCTGCAGTCGGCTTCCGCCCAGCGATGCCGTGACGTTTTTCCCGAGTCCGCGACGCTCATTGTCAGAAAACACTTCTTCGAGGTGATGCATACGACTGACATAGGTGCCATCGCATCGGCCACTGCGATAACGCTCCAGCTCGATGTAGTGGAGAAGGCCCTCCCGCGTCCAGAGCGAGGGAGGATTGGCCACCAGTCGCGCCATCGCGAGGGAAGTTTCATAGAAGGTCCAACAATCCAGCCCCTCGAAATTCGCGCAGGGAGATTCGATTCGGTCATCGATCTCAAGGGTGTAATTGACGTAGGCAGTGCCACAGAGGGCTTTCCCAGCGGCGGCGGTGCGCTTTCCGATGGGCATCGACGCCCACCGCTCCTTGTGTGCCCGATCACAAAGCGCCCGGAATCGAGACTCGCCTTTAAAGACGGTGCCCCACGGCAAACGAGGCGCACGAAGAGCCGTGCTGCCGGGACCGGGACCGCCATCGTCCAGCGTGCGGCAATGACTTAAGAAAAGCGCGGCGCCAGCTCCACCGGCGATCGTGAGGGCACGGCGGCGAGTGGATGGCAATTGAGAACTCGAGCGGGACATGGGACGGGATGAATGAATGAAAGGCAAGCCTGCGGGAATCAAGCTACAATAAGATCTCATCAGTGGCCTCAATTTCAAGCGGCGTGATTCATCTCTCGCAAAGGCTGAAAACCTCGCTGAACGATCCAAGCTACCGAGATCACGCTCAAAAACCTGATTTCCATTTCCCGTTTCAGGAACCACACTCCCCCATGAAAGTCTGGATCCTACTTGCCTTGCTCTGCTCGCTATTCTCTCAAGCGTTTACTGAGGAAACAAAGCCCAACATTCTCTTCTGCATCGCAGATGACTGGGGAGCCCATGCTTCGATCTACGGTGATCCCGTCGTGAAAACGACTACGTTTGATCGGATTGCCAAAGAAGGCGCGCTCTTTCACAATGCCTATGTTTCCTCGCCTTCGTGCACCCCGTGTCGAAATTCTATTTTAACGGGTCAGTGGCATTGGCGACTTGGTCCGGGGGCGAACCTCTACGGAACCTTGCGTCAGGACCTCGAAGTGTATCCCCACATTCTTGCGGATGCCGGTTATCACACGGGGTCATGGAGGAAGTCATTTGGCCCTGGCAAGCTGGAGGGGAAATTTGTCGAAAATCATCCCGCAGGAACTCCAGTGAAAGGATTCGACGATTTTCTCGAAACCCGTCCCGAAGGAGCCCCCTTTTGTTTCTGGCTTGGAGCAAGCGATCCTCACCGCGGATACGAAGAAGGATCCGGGGTGAAGTCGGGCATGGATATTTCTAAAATTGAGATATTCCCCTGTTTCCCCGACAGCGAAGAAGTCCGCAGCGATGTCGCTGACTACTACTATGAAGTGCAGCGCTTCGACTCCGACGTCGGCAAAGCGGTCGAGAAACTCAAGTCCATCGGCGAACTGGATAACACCATCATTGTCATCACCGGTGATCATGGAATGCCTTTCCCGCGTTGTAAGAGCAATCTCTACGACAGCGGAACAAGAGTCCCTCTCGCGATTCGATGGCCCGGTAAAATCGAAGCCGGGCAGGAATTCAACAAATACGCGAGCCTTACCGATTTGGCTCCCACCTTTCTCGAAGCCGCCGGTATTTCCGCTCCGGAGGCAATGACTGGACTCAGCCTGATCCCCGCTCTCATCGGGGGAGGTGACGAAGCACTGAGACCTTTTATTTTAACTGGTAAAGAGCGCCACGTTCCCAGTCAGGAAATCCCCGACATGGGCGGCTACCCCTCCCGCGCGCTGCGAACCGATGACTTTCTTTACATCCGAAATTACGAAACGGAACGCTGGCCAAATGGAACACCTCTCTGGGAAAAAGCCGCCATTCCCGGCACCTGGTATGGCGACACCGATAACGGACCGACGAAGACTTACATCGTCGAAAACAAAGACAAAGACGAGGTCCATCGCATGAGCTACGACCTCTGCTTTTCAAAGCGCCCTGCAGAGGAACTCTACGATCTCACCAACGACCCTGAACAGCTCGTCAATCTCGCGAGTGATGGGAAATACAAAGACGATCTGGCCAAGCTTGCGACTCGCCTTTCCGACGAATTGATCGCCGCCGGAGATCCTCGTCACGTCGAGTCACTGGCTTTTGACTTTGATGCGGAAAGCTACGGTGGAGGTGGCCCCAAGGCTCCGCACATTAAGAAGAAGAACAACAAGAAGAAAAAGGCGAAGTAACGGCGACGGAGAATGCCGCGATCGCCTTATCACTTAATTTGATCGATCTGCATCCCCCGAAGCACTTCACCGTTCTCTTTGACGAGAAATACCGTTCCTCTGGTTCGTCGCGCAAGTTCCTGAAGTTCATCGTAGGCCTTGAGCTCCATCAAGCAGATCGTGTTGATCCTTGCCCGGCTTCTCTTCCTGTTGTAGTCGACGACATCGTCGATCACAGGCACCTTCCCGTTATCGGAAGTGAACTCGCCATCGGTCATAAAATAGATCAGGTCAGGCTGAAGATTAATCGCCATCTTCAAAGGCAGTCTCCAGTTGGTTCCCCCTCCCAGCGAAATTCCTTCAATTTCTTTGAGCGTTTTTCGAACCTGACTCCTAGTCGCCCGCACCAACAATCGTTTCGGAAAACTCTCAGGGTCGTCCGCCTTTAACATTCCGCTTTCTTCCCGGGACTGCTCGATGTAGCGGGCCGAATCGGAAAATAGAATGATCCGAAACTTCACCGAAATAGGAAGTGCACTCACCGAGCGAGCGAGCTCTTCTTTCATGAGATCGAAGCGACTCTTTCCGTTCTCCCCTTGAGTGCTCATCGAGCCGGAAACATCGACTACGTAGACAAGATTTTTGGTTTTCCCCTGTGAACCGAAGAAAGAGACATTCCCTCCCGAGCCACCGCCGAAATTCATACTGGGACTGAACGACGTCCCACCCAAAACCGAGGCAGAAGCGAGGACCGCTGGAGCACTCGGCGCGATCATGAGCTCTGATGGAGCAGAAGAAGAAACGACGTTCAGGTTCGCAGTCGCTGTGATCGGTGAAAAAGTCTTCTTTTCCGGAGGCGCCTGTGCCGAATCGGAACTGTCGTCCGGAGGACTGGTCGCCACCAATTGAGGGGCCTTCCGCGGAGCGGAAGAGACGGCCCAGAAAGAAAAAGCAATGATGATAAACAGGTGCGCAATCACCGCGACAAGAACGGCGGTCGATTTTGACTGCCTGAGCATTTTTTCCTCGGGCGTTTCCTCAATCCCATCACCATTCTTTTTCTCGCAAAGGCACGCGAGAGGGGGAGCCGCAACCGAAGGATCGATTGCTATTGCCCTTTCATAGAGAGCGAGAGCTTTCTCTTTATTCCCGGACGCCTCCACTACATGAGCGAGAGACACGAGCCCCAGGGGGCACTTGGCTTCCCAGCGAACGTATTCAGTAAGCGTTTTCCTCCAGCAAGGAGACCGGGGAGGTCCCGCTATCGCATCGAGCAGTCGCTGCAGTTCAGCCCGGTTGCCGGGAGCGCCAGTCGCCCCCGCAAGAAGCTCGCTATCCTTATAACTAACAGCCCACCTCCGCTTGAGGTGCGCCAATTCGGCACGAGCGGCCCAATTTCCTGCCGTATCGCTGAAACGAGCTAAATGTTCTTCGCCGGGATGCATTGAGAATCTGAAAGTCTACGCAGGTCATTGTCGAATTACGACGATTTTGTGACTCTAACTCAGACCAAAGCTCCGCGATTCCCAACTGAACACGGCCACACGATTATTCTTGAGCATCTTAAACGCAACGATCAGACTCAGATTGATCGAAAAAGGGCTCACATGAGAGCGACCCACACGCGCAATCGTGTAATACCGCGAATCAAAATCTCCTCTAGAATACCCCTATCAAAGATCTCTTTTAGATATGAACAAAAAGCCCACCACTTCACGTCGTAAATTTATAGCGGGAGCAGCTTCCGCTATTGCAGCACCCACCATCATTCCGTCCTCCGTTTTGGGAGCTGATGCTCCGAGCAACAAAATTAACATGGGGTTCGTCGGAATGGGAAACCGCGGACGCGGCGTCATGACAGCTCTCATGAATCACAAACAAGCCCACGGAGTCGCGGTTTGTGATTTGGAAAACAGCTACAAAGCTCCCAATGGTGGCAGCCATCAAGGGGTTGAAGCCGGATTGGGTCTGCTCAATGGAGCCAATAAGAAAAAAGGCGGATCTGAGACTGGCGTCAAAGGCTATTCCGATTTCCGCGAGATGATCGCAAATGAAGATCTCGATGCGATCATGGTGGCGACACCGGACCACTGGCACGCGCTGGTTTGCATGGAAGCGCTGAACAAAGACATCGACGTTTACTGCGAAAAGCCTATCACTCACCTCTTCGCAGAGGGCTATCACCTCCATCGTGAAGTCGCGAAGAAGGGCCGCATCTTCCAGGTCGGATCTCAGCAGCGTTCCGATAAACGTTTCCGTCACGCAGTGGAAATCGTGCGCAACGGTAACCTCGGAAAAATCCAGCGAGTCGAAGTGGGTTTACCTGCAGGCAAAGACAGCCCACAAGGAGAAACAGTCGGCGAAATCCCCGCAGGATTTGATTACGATATGTGGTGTGGCCCCAGTGAGAAGATTGACTTCATGCCCTGTCGCTACCACTGGAACTGGCGCTGGCACCTCAACTTCGGTGGAGGTCAATTGATGGACTGGATCGGTCATCACAACGACATCGCGCATTGGGGATTGGGAATGGACAAAGCGGGCCCACTCAGTGTCGAAGCCAAAAATTTCGAGTACGTCAGCGAACTGATGGAGGTATACAATTCCCCCCGTCATTACGATGTGGTGAGCCAGTATCCGGGCGACATTGAAGTAGTGATGTCATCCCGTAACACGATGGGAACGAAGTGGATCGGCGAGAACGGCTGGGTCTATGTCACTCGCGGAAAGGTCGAAGCTTCGAATCCAGAGTGGGTCGCCACATCGGGAGATAAGAACAGCACGGATTTCACCTTCAACCCGGGCGAGTGGAAAGGCTACCATCCTGGAAATGGCCACCAGAGCAACTTCGTTCAGGGCGTCATCGACCGGAAGGAGACTATTTGCCCAGCCGAGACCGGACACCGTTCCGCCACTCCCGGCCACATCGCCTATGTCTCTCAAAAACTCG
>JAOFXR010000034.1 GCA_028047635.1 Verrucomicrobiales bacterium | reverse complement strand
AAAGTTTCGAAATCAAATTGGATCATAGCGGCAATCATTTTTACGATGAGTGCCGAGCTCAAGGCCAATAACCCTGCTGATCCGCCAATCACTGCCCTGGATGAACCGAAGGCAGAAAAAGTGGTGTTCGACGATGCCACTCGAACCAAGCCGATTGTCCTGAAATCAGCAGACGATGCGGCAAAGTATTTCAGCAAAGCCGAACTGGCGAAGCTCACCAAAGCTGTCGATTTCAAAAAACGGGTCGTCCTTATTTTTGCATGGCGCGGCTCCGGTCAGGATCTGATGGACTTCTCAGTGGGCGAGTCCGACCCCGAACGGGTGATTTTTAAGGTCAAGCCGGGCAGGACGGAAGATCTCCGGCCGCATACCGTCATTTACTCTCTTCGGTCGAATGTGATGTGGAGTGCGAAATGAGTATCAGCCTAATTGTCGCCTTTGGTTTTCTTGGAATTGGCAACCGCTGAAAGATCGAGAGGGAGATGAGTTAGACCAACTAAAAACAGAAGGCAATATCAGACGATAGAAGATCCGTCTGTTGAACAGGATCTGGAGGTAGAACACCCTTCCTCACTCAGCCTTCTTCACCTGCACAAAATTGAAGTGCCGGCTCTCGATGTAACCGCCGATTCGCCAGACGTAGTCGCACTCCATGGAGGCTGGAATGGCTTCAGAAAAACGATCCATTACGTCGTAAACGGGCATATCAAACAGACTGAGTGAGATCTCTTTTTTCGTCGACAAATAGGTTTCGCGAACGGGCCTGCACCCCCTCAAACCCCGCCGAACCGACGCCCCGATAAAACCCTTGAAAAAGCGAATTCCTATCAGTAGTAGGACTATTGAAACGCCACATGAAGACAACCACCGCAAGAGGCTTACCGCCAAGGGCAAAACCACCTCGCTGATGGGGAAACGGAACAGGTAGTGAGAAATCTTTCTCAATTATGAGCGAAATTTCTCTTGCTGCAGCGCCCTTCCTCGCGCTTGTCTGGATGGAGATCACCGCGATCGCTTGCGGCGGACGATGTCCAGTAAGCAAAAATGAAACAACCATCATTACTACTTTTGTTATGCTCATTACTGGGCGCTATCTCATTCTCATTCACGGGTTGTGAATCCGTCGGCGTGAATTACCAAAGTCCGGGGGCGAAAGTTCCAGATCGCTGGACGAGTAGCATCCAGCCCCACCTCGACAATGACGGAGCCTGCCTCACGGAATGGTGGAAAGGTTTTAAGGACCCGGTTTTAAATGAACTCATTGCCCGGGCACGCGCAGAAAATCCGGACTTCAAGATTGCGATGCAGCAAATCCTGAAAGCAAGGGCACAGCGGGGAGTCGCGAAAAGCCAGATGCTTCCTATCCTTTCCTCGAACGCCGGCTACGCGCGGACGAGGCAAAGCGAGCGCCTCGGGTTTGCCGCCCCTCTGAATCCCATCGATGTTTACTCGACCGGGCTGGAGTCAGGTTGGGAGATTGATGTATTTGGCGGTTTGAAGCGAGGCGTTGAATCGGCTGACGCCAATATCGAGGCGTCGGTTGAAAACTATCGGGACTTGCTCGTGTCACTCTTTGCTGACGTCGCTTTAAACTACGTAGACTACTGCACCTTTGACGAGAGAATCTACGTGGCGAATCAGAACATCGGAATCCAAAAGAAATCGCTCGATCTCGCCCAGAGCCGCCTCGACGCAGGACTGGTTTCCAAGATCGATGTCGCTCAAGCACGAACAAACCTCGATACGAGCCGCGCTTTGATTCCTCAATTACAGGGACAACTTGCAGCAGCGCAAAACCGGCTCGCCTCCCTGACCGGGGGCTATCCCCATTCGGTAACTGGTTTGTTGAGTCGAGCCCGCTCTATTCCTCAGCCCCGCCGCGATTTTGCGGTCGGTTGTCCTGCTGATCTCTTGCGGGCACGTCCCGATATTCGCAAAGCAGAGCGTGAACTGGCCGCAAGCGTCGCAAATATTGGCGTCGCCGAGTCTGAGCTCTACCCTAAATTCAGCCTCGCCGGCAGTCTTCAATTGCAGTCCCTCGATATTTCGAACCTTCCGGATGCAGCCGCTTCTGCCTATTCCTTTGGCCCTTCGGTTCGATGGAATCTTTTCAGCAGCGGCCAGATTAAGAACTTAATCCGTGTCGAAGAAGCGAACGCGATGCAGGCCTACGCAGCGTATGAGAAAGCAGTGTTGCTTGCCGTCGAAGAAGTGGAGACCAGCCTTGTCGGGGTCGCGACCGAGCGACAGCGATTGGCTGCACTGAGGCGCGCAGTCGTCTCCGCAACCGAATCCGTCGATCTCGTGGGAGACAACTACAAGGAAGGTCTCGTCGATTTCCAACGAGTGATCGATACAGAGCGAGTGAAGTTCCAAAACGAAGACCAGGCAGTTCTTTCTAAAGGGCAGGTCGCTAGAAACTACATTGCTTTATACCGAGCTCTCGGAGGAGGCGCTGCCGTCGAGGAAGTGACACTTCCCGAAGTGAAACGGAAGCCGGGAGGCGGATGGATCAAAAAACGCCCCGCTCCCTACGCAGCGGTCAAAGACCTTGCAGAGACAGAATCCAATTTAAAAAACTGATGCGAAATATGAAGCCGCTTGCTCAATTCTTTTTTATGGTATCGATGGGGATGCTCCTCGCCGGGTGCGGTGAGGAAAACCAGTTCGTCCCGCCGCCCCCTCCAGAAGTGGGTGTTCAATCCCCCTTGATTAAGACCGCCACGGTCTATTCTGAGTATGCAGGTCGTACCTCAGGCTCCGCGCGTGTCGAAATTCGAGCACGTGTCACCGGCTTTCTGAAGGAGACTCACTTCAACGCCGGCAATTTTGTCAAAGAAGGCCAACTGCTCTTCACCATCGAACCCGAACAGTTCGAGGCCGCCGTGAGTACCGCAGAGGGAAATCTGGCAAAAGCCAAGGAGATCTTGAGATAGCGACGACCAACTATCAAAAGCGGAAGAAGGCATTCGATGAAACCGGTGCCATTTCCGAGATCGATGTCCTCAGTGCCGACGCAGATCGAAAAGCAGCCGACGCAGGCGTGGCGATCGCAGAAGCCTCACTCTCAGATGCGAAGCGCGACCTTGGTTACACCCAGATCCACGCTCCCGTCTCCGGACGAATCTCCAATGCGAGAGTTGATCAGGGCAACCTTGTAGGGGCTTCCGACCCAACCCTTCTGACAGATATCATTACGGTTCGACCAATCTATTTCAATTTTGAAGTAGGTGAGCGGGAAGTGCTTCGTTACCTTAGCGATATGCCAAATGCAGAGAATCCTGACGGAAGCGGTAAAGGTAAAGAGTTGGCCTTGGAATTGGTGCTTGCAGACGGTTCTTCGCTGGGGGAGACCGGAAGGTTTGATTTCGTCGATAATTCCGTGAATCCCGACTCGGGAACCTTGAAAGCTAGAGCCCTCTTTGAGAACACAGAAGGCCTCCTAGCCGATGGACTTTTCGCCCGTGTTCGAGTTCCTGAAACAGTGGAAAACGCCGTGCAGGTTCCCACCCTCGCGATCCAGCGAGATTTGGGAGGCTCATTTGTCCTTGCTGTTGACGAGTCAGGGATGGTCGCGAGACGAACCGTTTTCCCGACTCCACTCTCAGTCGGCTTGATGAAAATTATCGAGCCATTCGATGAAGCGAAAGGAACGGGACTGCAGGAATCTGACCAATTTGTGATTTCAAATTTACAACGCGCTCGTGAGGGAATCAAAGTAGTGCCTCTGAAAGGAGGCGGCAAAGCGCCCGAAGCGGAAGCGGAAGACAAAGCCGCAGTTGAACCGCCCAAGGAAAAGGCAGCGAAAGAGTAAGAAGAAGACCACAAGGAGCCACGACTATGTTCAGCCTTTTCTTCATCCGACGCCCCATTTTTGCGGCGGTCATCTCCATTTTCATTGTGATCATCGGCTTGGTTGCGCTCATCGCGCTGCCTATTTCCCGGTATCCTGACCTTGCTCCGCCTACGGTGCAAATCAGCGCCACCTATCCGGGTGCCGATGCAGAAACCGTTGCAGAAACGGTTGCCGCGCCTATCGAACAGGAGGTCAATGGGGTCGAGGGAATGATCTACATGCAGTCCGTTTCAGCAAGCGACGGCACGATGGGACTCACGGTTACCTTTGCGCTGGGAACAGATCTCGATACGGCAAACGTCTTAACCCAAAACCGCGTAAATATCGCCGAATCAAAGCTCCCTGAAGAGGTCAGCAGAATGGGCGTTACGGTAAAAAAACAATCCACCGACGTCGTCATGTATATCGGACTGACTTCTCCGAATGGCACCTATGATGACTCCTACCTTTCAAATTTTGCGTGGCAAAGGCTTCGGGATGAACTGGCTCGAGTCGACGGTGTCGGCAATGTAACCATTTACGGAGCTGGCCAGATGAGCATGCGAGTTTGGCTCGATCCTGATCGATTGCAGAGCTTTGACCTCTCTGCTACCGAAGTGGTCGATGCGATTCGTCAGCAGAATGTGCAGGTGGCAGGAGGGCGAATTGGCGCGTCGCCCGCACCCGCTTCGGTTCTGAATGAATACACCGTCAATGTTCGCGGCAGACTTACCGACGTTTCTGAATTCGAAGGAATCGTGGTTAAATCGACCGATAGCGGAGGATTGGTGCGAGTGAAAGATGTCGCCCGGGTAGAAATTGGTTCCGACCTATACAGTATCCGATCACGCTTAAATGGGAGCCCCTCAGCGACAATCGCGATCAATCAAATCCCCGGTTCTAATATCCTCGCTGTCGCTGATGGGGTCAAAGCGTCTCTGGACGAACTCTCCCAATCGTTCCCCGACGATATGGAATATGCCATCGTTTACGACAATACGAATGTGGTCACATCCTCAATTAAGAACGTGCTTGTGACCCTTGTCGCTGCGCTCATTCTTGTCATTTTAACGGTTTACATCTTTCTACAAAACTTCCGGGCAACGCTCATCCCTGCTATCACGATCCCGGTAGCGCTCATCGGAACCTTTTCTGTGCTGCTTGCCTTCGGTTACTCACTTAACCAGCTGACTCTGTTCGGCCTCGTTCTCGTGATTGGAATTGTAGTCGATGACGCCATTGTCGTGGTTGAGAATACAACCCGCTGGATTGCAGAAGGACTCTCAAGCCAGGAAGCCGCTGAAAAAGCGATGAAGGAAGTCTCCGGACCAGTTGTAGCAACGACACTGGTGCTACTCGCGGTGTTTATTCCAACTACTTTCATGACCGGCATCACCGGCACTCTTTTCAAGCAGTTTGCGGTCACGATCTCAATCGCGACTGTTTTCAGTTCGATCAATGCGCTGACGCTTAGCCCCGCACTCGCCGCACTCTTGCTCCGCAAACAGGATGAACCCACCAAGGGGCCTTTCTATCGTTTTAACCGCACACTAGAGAAGTCAACCAATCTGTATCTAGGCGTAACGAAGTTTGCTATCAAACGTTTAGCGATCTCCCTAATCATCTTCCTCGGAATGGCAAGCTTCGCTATGTATGGGCTGGGGCAATTGCCCACAGGGTTCGTTCCTCAGGAGGACGAAGGTTACTGTCTCGTTAACGTACAGTTGCCTGATGGCGCATCGCTTGGAAGGACCAATACAGCAATGGATCAGCTTAATGAGATCATTTCAGGCGTAGAGGGTGTTAACAATGTCATCTCGGTCTCCGGTTACTCGATTGTCAGTTCGTCTGCCGCCTCCAATGCCGGGTTGGTCATCGTAATCTTTGATTCCTGGTCGGAGCGAAAAGAGCCAACTCTTCATCAAAGCGCTATTCTCGGTCAAATTAATAAAAGACTCTTCGCCTTTAAAGACGCGAGTTCATTCGGATTCCCTATCCCATCGCTTCCAGGAGTAGGTACGTCAGGAGGCTTCACCTTTATGCTTCAGGATAGAGGTGGAACCGGTTTCGGAGAGCTTACGAAAACCGCTCAGGAGATTATTTCGGACGGGAACGCTCAAAGTGGACTCAGCCGTCTCAGCACCACTTTCCGCGCCAGCATCCCCCAGCTCTTTGTTGATATCGACCGGGAGCAGGTCATGAAGATGGGCATTCCCATGAACTCCGTCTTTGAGACCCTTCAGGTTTATCTTGGCTCCGCCTACGTGAACGACTTCACCCAGTTTGGTAGAACGTTTCAAGTCAAGGCACAGGCAGACGGTCCCTATCGGGCCGTCCCGGAGGACATCAAGAAATTGCAGTTCCGCAACCCCGAAGGAACGATGACACCGCTCGGATCTCTAGCCAGTGTTGAAGAGAGCTACGGGCCACAGACCGTGACTCGTTTTAACCTCTACCCTTCGATTAAAATCATGGGGAACCCTGCTCCCGGTTACAGTTCAGGTCAGGCGATGGCAATCATGGAGGACATGGCCGGCGAAAAGCTCCCCGGAACGATGGGATACAGTTGGTCTGAACTTTCATTCCAGGAAAAACTCGCAGGAAAAGGGACCACTGCGATTTTTCTCTTCGCCATCCTCATGGTTTATCTCGTGCTCGCGGCTCAGTATGAGAGCTGGTCGATTCCCATTTCCGTGGTCCTCTCCGTCCCCACCGCTCTTCTCGGTGCCGTCCTCGCGATCATGGCCCGGGGCATGGACAACAACGTCTACACTCAGATCGGAATTGTCCTTTTGATAGGCCTGTCGACGAAGAGCGCGATTCTCATCGTGGAATTTGCGAAAGTTCAACGAGAGGAAGGAAAATCTATCTTTGATGCCGCGATCGATGCAACCCGGATGCGTTTCCGTGCCGTGCTGATGACCGCCTTCTCATTCATTCTCGGAGTGATTCCCCTTCTCGTTGCCTCGGGAGCTGGCGCTGAATCGCAGAAGGTAATCGGAACCGCTGTTTTCGGCGGAATGTTAGTCGCAACGGTGATCAGCCTGGCCGCTGTGCCGATGTTGTATTTCATAACTCAGACGATTAGCGAGAAATTCGGAAAGAAACCGAAAGCGAAGTGAAAAGCCCCTTCACCATCAAGTTACAGGCAGGCGTTCTCATTGCGGGGGAACTGATTCTACTGGTCACTTCCGCATTATGGGAAGATCTCGATAGTTCCGCGCAGTGGCCCATCTGGCTTTACATCATATTGTTCGCCACAGGTGGATATGCTCTAGCCGGGAACCGGCGCTGGCTTACCACTTACCTCTGCGCAAGTCTATCAGCCTTGCTTCTTGCTTCGATTGAAGGCTCGAAGATTTGCAATATCATCTCGACCGCCTGCTTTGCGGTAGCCTTTGTCCTGCTTTTTCAGGCGGTAATAGGACACTGTTTTTCTAAAAAAGACGTCTCGCAAGCGGATCGAATCCTGGGAGGAATCGCGGGATATCTACTCCTCGGATTCTTCTGGGCCTCACAGAGCAACTGGGCTGTCATGCTCACTCCCGATGCTTTTCTAAATCTCCGAACCGAACAGCCGACAAGCCATTCCGAGCAAATTTACTACTGCTACGTGACACTGACCGGCTTGGGGTATGGCGACATTGTTCCGACCACTGCCGTAGCGAGAATCACCGCTGTTTTCAACTGCCTCAGCGGAGTTCTCTACCTGGCCGTCTTCATCTCAGCTCTCGTTGGAAGGCTGAGTAAAAAGCATCGCGCGTAGTTCAGCAGGCGACCGCTTACCTACGCTTTCTAAAACGTTTGAACCTTAGCGGATCTGAGAGCGGGTAATCTGACCGAGCCTGTTCTGCATCATACTGGCACCTTCGATCGGTGTCATTTGAGGTTGGGAATAATAGCCCGAATTAGCGCCACCATCGCTCACGCTCTCACAGCCGGAGAGTAACAGGGTCAGCAGGGTGAGACCGACGAAAGCAAAACGCTTCATCAAGTTTTGGGGAGAATACGAATCTTTCATCAATCAACTATGGGTTTAGGGGCGTTTCACTGTCAAGCTCAGACGCTGAAGCAACAATCACTCCGCGATCACCGCCCGTTTCCTGAAAGGACTCAAACTCAAACCCGGACTCAACGAGAAGATCGCTCATTTCGGCTACCGAGTAGCAGCGTCCCTGAGTCGAATGAGCAAGGATGCAGGAATATTCAGCCACGGGAAGTGGGCCGGTCTTGTCGACATTCAAAAACGTCTCATGGATGACAACATGCCCATTTTCGGAGAGCGCTTCACGCGAGCGCTCTAACAGTTTCAGGATATCATCCGTATCCCAATCGTGCATCACATTAGAAAAAAGATGCACGTCACAATCTTGAGGCCAGCGATCCTTGAACATGTCCCCTACCACAACCGAAACCTGATCGCTCAGTCCACGCTTTTCAATCGCTTCACGGGCAATCCCATCGACCGGAACTTGCTCCATCACCTGCGCTTTCAGCTGCGGCGTATTGGCCGCCAGCGCGCAGGCATAAACACCGGAACCACCGCCCACATCGAGCAGGGAAGAAGCGTCGTTCAACAGTTCTGAAATGGCATCAGCAAGTTTTTTCCCGAGGAACACTCCGCGGCAGTCCATCGCTGCGGTAAATGTCTTCGCAAATTCTTCGCTCAACATCGCGCCGTGCCAGTCACCATCCGCTTCGTCGAGCCCACTCCAATGAGCTGGCTTCCCACTCTTTAAAACGCGGACAAAATCACCCACAACAGGCCTATCGCGCAGCGAGGCGTAGTATTCTGACAAATTCCAGGGAGATTCGGAACAGAGATGCTCAGTAGCGCTAACCGTGTTTGTGAGAACCCCGTGCTCATCTTCTTGGACAAAGCCATTCGCCTTTATCAGAGTAACGAGAACATCGGCGGGGCGCTTGTCCCAGCCAAAATGAGCACACAGCTGTTTCAGCGTGCCCGGGTTTTCTGCGAGGTAGTCAAAAAACTGAAACTCCGTGATCGCCGCGGTGAGAAGGTCGACTGCGTAAATCCCATCCCGATAGCGGAGAATGTTGGTCGGATCGCTTTCGGGCAAGGTATCGAGACCTGTCATAATGGAGAGGAGTTTAAAGATGTAGGAGCCGCCGAGCCGCTTCGGCAATGCTCTGTGAAGTCGGGCGATGCGCCTTCCACAAATTCGGATGATAGGGAATCGGAGTCTCGCGGGAGTTGAGCCGCTGAGGCGGAGCATCGAGCAAATGAAAACCGTCAGAAACGACGCGTGAAACCACTTCAGCCGTAACACCACCCCAGGGAAAACCTTCCCCGACCACGAGAAGTCGCCCCGTTCTTGCGACCGAGCCCAACACCGTGTCCGTATCGATTGGTTTCACGGTGCGAAGGTCCACCACTTCGATCTCCCATCCTTCTTCGTGAAGAGTTCGGGCTGCTTTGAGAGACTCATGCACCATCGCACTGTAGGTCACGATCGTCGCATGACGCCCTTCCCTTGCAACACGAGCGCGTCCCACCGGCAACGACTCCGTCGGCAGCGATTCCGCTTTGAGGTGGTAGTAGAGAAATTTGTGCTCGCAAAAAATAACAGGATCATCGATTTTCACCGCTTCAAGTAGCATGGAATACGCATCCTCTACCGTCGCTGGAGCCATCACAATCAGCCCCGGATAGTGAGCGTAAATAGACTCCAGGCTTTGGCTGTGAAAAGGCCCACTTCCCTCGGTTCCTCCCGAAGGAAGACGAACCACCAGCGGACAGGGAACTCCAGTTCTATAGTAATGCGTCGCGGCCTGATTCACGATTTGATTGAACGCAACCGTGGAGAAATCGGCGAATTGCATTTCCACAATAGGCCGCATCCCTTCGATCGCGGCGCCTATCGCAGAACCGATCATGGCATCCTCGCTAATTGGAGAATCAAGGACACGCCCCGGGAACTTTTCCGCGAGATTCTTCGTCGCTTTGAAGGCGCCACCAAAGCCGGCTACATCCTGGCCATAGATATAGACAGACTCATCATCAGAGAGAGCCTTCGCTTGCGCCTCACGTATCGCTTCCAGGTAGGTGACAGCCATCAGTTTTACTTCAGCGCACCGTGGCCCATCTTAGGCAAATCGCAAGCCTCCGAGTAGGTCTGAGAGCTGGGAAATGTGTCATCAGGAATGGCGAAACGCTCATTTTTCTCGCTCAATACGCCATATTTTTTCATGATTGAGGCCACAATCGCTTTCTGATAACCTTAAGAATCATGATGACACTGCCCATTTTCGCCTCGTTTCTAGGCTGGTCCCTGCTCCTTAATATTGTCATTCTTAGTGTCTCGACAATCGCGATCGCAGCCTTCAGAGCAAAAGTAAGTAAAATTCACGCAAAGCTCTTCAGGATGGAGGCAGGCGCACTGGGTCAGGAGTATTTCCGCTACCTCGCCCACTATAAACTATTAGTAATCGTCTTCAATCTGACACCATGGCCCGCCCTGAAGCTGATGGCGGAGTGATGAACGGAATGACGTAATTTAGCGAAGCTTTGCAGGGGAGCTTACCCTCCTTGATGCAAAGGACTAATGACAGCCTGATACACGAGCAATACTTCGATGGAAACTTAAGGATTCTAATCAGGTAAGTCAATCAACTCACAACGGTATCAGGCTTGCCATCGCTGCGTTGTTGTGTCCGGAGGTGTTCAGCGTAGGTGACCGGTGGTCGACTTTTTGGAACTGGGCATTCCGAAA
Organism: Verrucomicrobiales bacterium; assembly: GCA_028047635.1. GTDB lineage: Bacteria > Verrucomicrobiota > Verrucomicrobiia > Verrucomicrobiales > DEV007 > Arctic95D-9. Next base: position 19,362 of record JAOFXR010000034.1, on the reverse strand, counting down.
ACGGATCAGCGAAAGCGAGGGTCAAGCACCGAAACTCACGTATCCCCTATTCGAATTCAGAAGTCTTCACAGGCCGACCTTCAGCGGCTGAACGATCGCAGGCAAAAACGACTCGAAAGGTCTCGAGGGCTTCGCCAATACTCGTACGGGGCATGTCTTCGCCTTTGTCAGTCGCATCAAAGAATGCCTGAAACTGCGCCTGATAAGGGTGATCCGCGACGTCGCCGGAATCAGCCATCGCCATCGGCAACTCGGTCCACTTCTTATCGCGAAGACCAAAGCTGCTCGAGTAGACTTTGTTATCAAGAAGGCTTCCCTCACTCCCCACCAGATGTGTGTGCAGGTAGTAAGGCTGAATACAATCAATCACCGAAGCGACCTTTCCAACCGCTCCATTAGAAAACTTGAGAAGCGAGGCGGTCGTCGTTTTGTATTCGTATTTTTGGAAAATTTCGTGCTTGGACTGGGTCGAATAAGCGGTGACTTCCTCGACTTTGTCTCCCATGCAAAGGAGGAGAGCATCTAGAGCGTGACAACCGGCCGAGAGCAGGCTGCTGCCGCCTTTTTCCGTCGTCGTGTTCCATCGATACTGTCCATACCACGGACCGATGCCATGATAGTAATCCACCTCGCCGTAATGGACGTCGCCGATCATCCCCTGCTCGAGGAGATGTGAGGTGGTCATCATTTGACTGATGAAACGCAGCTCAAAACAGACACAGGCTTTGACACCATTGGCGACTACGGCATCGTAAATCGCCCGGCAATCATCCCAGTTGAGGGCCATCGGCTTTTCAAGGATGATATGTTTTCCGGCATTGGCAGCAGCGACGGCCTGCTCGCGATGCTGATCGGGATAGCTCGTAATCGAAACGACATCGATATCGGACTTGAGCATTTCTTCGAGACTCGTGTAGCTCTTGATCTCACTGCCATGCGCAGCGGAGACCTCTGCATCATTCAAAGCGCGTGACGAAAATACCGCCGCAACACTCCCCTGATCCGTTCCATTGATCGCATCTGCGTGAGCGGTCGCGGCCCATCCGTATCCAATAATTCCAACTTTGTATGCCATAGAGGGATTGAAAGGGTTTCCGCTCAATCGGGCAACGGAAAAAGTCGGCTTGATTCGGCTAAACCGAAACGTTTACGACTCAATGGATCGAACTCGAGTTATCATTCAACTCGAAAGACATGCTTGCGAAGCCACCACCGGAAAACTCACCACCGAGCCGGGGAACGATCTTAAAGTTAGGAAAGAGCAAAGGCTTTCCGGACATGCTGTCGCGGCTGCGCCAGAGAAGGACGAGCCATCCTGCCATTGCGAACACAACGATTCCGGCCACGATCATCGCCAAAGTCAGCATCAAGGTAACGACACGACTGGGATCTTCGATAAAGATACCCGGCGCATATTCCCGCAGCAACTCAGGTGCATCAGCGGAAGCAACCATGTCATGAACCGAAGTCTCTGCCGCCTTTTCCTGGGCAGCACTTCCATCCTGCTCCGTGAGGCGACTCAGCCAATAAAGCTGAATACTGAGTTCGATCGACATCTTCTCAACCTGATCCGGCGCATCATCGGTCGCGCCGCCTTCACGCAGGCAGTTCTGGCGGATCCGCTCGAAGACGGACTTAGAAAGATCCGCTCTGACATTGTCGTTGAAGACCAGCTCGGTCATCTCCGGATGCTCTCGGTAATAGAGCATTACGACGGTAGGTCGATCCGAGAACCACTCCTGATGAAGCTTTTTAATATCAATATCTTCCGGCAACGACTGCGTCTCCCCGAGCACCATGATATAAATATGAAACTCCGACTCGTCAGAGTGAAACTCAAGGAAACGCTTGATGTCGTTCGACTTCTGCTCTGTAAGAAGACGCTGAGGATCGACTAGAAAATCAACCGGAGCATGCTGGAAATAAAGGTCGGCGAGCTGTCCCTCGATCGGCGGAAGCGGCTCGAGAGCCGGAGTCTCGGCATCTTCAGCCATGATCGGAGCTGGCGGACCTTCGAATTCATAAGCGCCGCTTACGGCAATACTCTGGGGGGGAGCGTCGCCTGCTTTTTCAGCATCGACGAGCCCCTGAGGCCCATAGAATTTGGCGGCATCAGAATTCGGCTTTTTAGGAATCTCCTCTGAACCCGCACCTGCTTCGGCCGCACCGGGAGCATTCGAAGCCACTTTTTGATCAGGGATTAACCCCTGAGGCCAAAGCCCTCCTCCCAGAAAATATTCCGCGGCAGGTTTCTCAGCCTCCCACTCAGGCATTTCGATCTTTCCCCCGAGCGAGAGCATCGGTAATAAAAGAAGCAGCAAAATAACGTTCCGGACTTTAGAAAGAGAATCGCTCAAAGGCTGATGCCGTTGAATTTCGACTTCCTCTTTGGTGACTGCAGGATCCGGGGCGAGATGAGCAGGTAAATTGAGAAGGTTCGTTTCCTCCCCGTTCAAAGAACTGTGAATCTGGCTTCGCGAAAGCTTGCGCAGTTTACGCCCCTTTTTCTGGAGCACTTTGCTAAGGCGGAGAAAAACTTTCTCAATCCCCTCGCCATACTCGGAATTAATCAAATGAGGACGGGAGTGCGTCAGCGCGCGATACGCGTCCTCTTCCGAAATTAATGTTTCTGCGAAATAGCCGAGCGAAATGCCGATCTGTTTGGTGACCATATCAACCACAACAAGAATCGCATTCTCATTAGGGCGCACATACTCAGCACCACGCACCTGCCCGTGATTCAACAGCCAAAAACCCAATTCACTGATGCAGAGATGAGAAGGAAGATTGCCCAGGTAGACACAGAACAACATCTGGGGAAATTTGAGCTCGAGCCGATCCAGTGTTTCACTCAGCTCATCGCGCTCCTGCTTTCGCAGGCAATGGGCCGCATCATGCACGCGGTTGAGAACTACAAGGTTGCTGCCATAACGCTCAGAAGCCTCAAGCTCGCTATACCCACAAGAATAGCAACTTTCCGCCTCGTGATCCACAGGGCGCTGACAACTAGGACACTTCATTTCAATTTAACCAACAACAATCGCGACAATTTATCCAAATTATCAATATTACAAGATTATAAAGAAATATTAACAACGTCAAGTGATTAGAGCCAGTTTGGTGAGTTTTTCGAGTGTTTCTCGCGAAAGACGTTTTTCTTGCTTCAACATGCGGTTTGGCGGGCCCATTCCACGCTCTTATCGCCTATACCTGCGCACATCCATTAGGTGAAGGCCTCGACTTCGCTCTTCGAACGTTCGGACATCCTAGATTACTATAAATCCTCACGAGCAGGAAGAGCCTCACTTCATCCGCGCACGGATCTCAGGGGCAAAAATCTTCAGCCGTAAATCGTTGTCTGCGAGGTGAATGGCGTTCATTTGCATCGCTTCACAGCAAAGCCCGCATTCGCATCCATCCGGAGCATTCCAAATCTCGACGGATCCGTCTTCGTAACGCTCCAGCTTCTGAATGTCCTTCATCGGCGGCGCCCCGAGCATTCTCGTGAGCCGCATCTCCATTCCTTCAAAGTAACGCAAGGTTTTGGAAAAATCAGCCGTGAGCAACCAGCCGGGCGCAAGCAGTTGTTCGAAATGGTTCGTGATATCGACAAATGAATCCTCATAACCAACCTCTCGATTTCCAAGGAGGCGACTCACGCGCTCGATCACTTCAAGAAGTCGCCTGAGTTGGCCCGCGACTTCAGCCCCACGCTCGAAGAGAACTTCCGATGATAGATTCGACGCCACCTTCCACTCGGCAGCAGTCAAAGGCGATCCAAACTGCTCTGAAACGATGCGAGAAAGGACATCATCCTCGTTCCGATCAGGCTGGCTTCCGATTTCAGACAACAGCCAGGCATTCTCCGGAGACAAGCCGACAGCTGTGGGCACCGCTTTCGCTTTGACTTGAGACTTTGGAGCCGGCGCTGCTTTTGCCGCCTGAGTCGATTCACCGAACGCCGCCGCCAGAGAGCCAAAGCCATCCGGTTTAATTTTCGCTTTGGATTTCGTCACCGCTTTCGGAGCAGGACTCGACTTACCACCCACTTTTCCGGGCGAGAAAACGACCCGCTTCAATCGCTCCATCGTCTCTTCATGAGTCACTCGAAACAAACGGGCAAGCCCAAGCTGATGATGACGTCCTGCGCAAACCTGACAGGACCATAATTTCATTCCCGGATACTCCCGCCCCGTATCGCGAAGGCGCGGGTAGCCTTTCGTGTGCCGATCCAACTCGACCAGCTCCGGAAGGTCGCCAAAGTCCCATTGTTTGACCTCCCCTTTTTCAAACTGACGATTGCGCCCCTTTCCGGCGACACTCGAAAATCGCTCTTTCACCTCCCCTGCCAACTCGCTCTTGAGTGCCGGAAGATCGCGACCCGTCCGAATCAACTTTTCTTTGTCATCAATCACCGCAAAATTCATTCCCAGATGAACCGGCACCCGATCGAGGTCGAATGAACCGCTTGAAATCTCGATACTGTATTCATCGTGAAGCCAATCGATCAACGCCTGGACGAGCCCGCAATCCGGCTCAAAGCCTTCCCATGCTTCAACGAAGCCATCAACAACATCGCGGTTCGCCGGCAGCATCGTTCGAATGTCTTTTCGGAGACACCGAATCAACACGCTCATTTTTTCAGCAAGCCAACCAGCGACCAACCAGTCACCGAACCAGTCGGGCAGATGCGGAAGCTCCACGAGAGGAACGATCATCGTAATCCCATCAGCGGGCTCTGAAGGATTGTGTAAATAGCTCAACAAAAATTCAGTCTCTCCATCGGGCGAGAGAATCGAATCCGGAAAATTCTCCACGACAATGGGTTCCACCTGAGGAACGAGACATTCTTCCAAGGAAAAGTCGATCGTGCCGTCGGGCTCTCTTGAAACCCATTTCTCAAATTCCTTCTGCGTGCACAACGACGCTGGAATCCGCTTTTCATAAAATTCCACGACCGCTTCAGGGTGAGCCAACCCGCCGAGGCGGCGCAACTTATGCTCAAGTCGCTCCGCCGCTTTCAGCGTTTCGAGGTTGTGCGCCAGCGCGGGCATCGGCGCTCGCGTATTGCCGTTGACGAGTGCCTCCAGAATGAAGACGCTGCGAGCCAACTTCTGATCGATCCGTCCGTAGTGTACCTTTCGCTTTTCAATCACCGGAAGCCCGCATCCGGTGACGCGCTCCTCCCCGTATACAGCGCCTTGCTCGCGCACCCAATGCGGATTGCTGTAACTGTAGCGACACAAATGAGGCGCTACCTTTTCGAAGGTGCCCGGATCAAAGGCGGCGACGTTCCGTGCATAAAGCTTGGCCGTTTCGACCATATCGAAAGCCATGACCCAGGCAGGGCTTGCGCCGAAAACACCTGAACCGGGAAATAGGAAAAAAGTCGAATTCCGCGTCCCCTTGTATCCCTGCTTTTTTCCCTGGTGCATTCCGATCTGCGAGGGAATGGCCGCCAGGATGGCCCGGTGAAGCAGCTCGGAGTAGGTGTCTTCGGGATCAGTGATTCTCTGATCCGGTTTGGGAAGCTGCCACTTAAGCCCCTTCAAAGAGTCCCGCAGCTCGCGGTGAAGGTTCATCCATTCCTGAACCCGTCGATAATTGATGAAATGCTTCTGACAGAACTTTCGCAAGGAATTGCCCGACTTTTTCCGCTCCTCATGAATCGCATACCACAGGTGAAGCCACGAGGTAAAATCAGATCGCTTGTCGCGAAATTTTGCATGCGCCTGATCAGCCGCTTCCTGCTTCTCTTTCGGGCGCTCCTTGGGATCCTGAACCGTCAGCGCACTGGCGATGATAAGCCCTTCCTGCAAACAGCCCTCGTCTTTCGCTCCTACGAGAATTCGTCCCACTCTCGGGTCGACAGGCAAGCGCGCGAGCACCCTGCCTGTGGGAGTGAGTTCGTGATGGCCCTTATGCTTTTTAATCGCCCCGATCTCTTCGAGAACCCGATAGGCCTGCGCGACACGCTTCGGCTGCGGAGGGTCAACGAAGGGGAATTTGAGAGGATCACCCAGCCGAAGGTGCTCCATTTGCAAGACCACCCCGGCAAGATTCGTCCGCAGAATCTCAGGATCGGTAAACTCGGGACGCTCCAGAAAATCCTCTTCACTGTAAAGCCTGACACAAACACCATCACTGATTCGACCGCAACGTCCCCGGCGTTGCCGTGCACTTGCCTGGGAAACCGCTTCGATCTGCAATCGCTGAATTCCTCCTCCCGTCTCATGACGACTGACCCGGGCAAGGCCGGAGTCGATCACAAAGCGAATTCCGGGAATCGTGAGCGAAGTCTCAGCCACATTCGTCGCCAAAATAATACGCCGCTTTGTTTTGATAGGATTAAAGACCGCCTGCTGCTCTTTTCCTGCTTGCCTCGCAAAGAGCGGCAGAATCATCATGTGTGACGACTTTCGCCCTTCCAACAAATCGGCGGTGTCGCGGATCTCCCGCTCACCGGGGAGAAAGACGAGCGTATCACCTAGGTAGTCATCTTCCTCTAAATCCTCAACCGCACGCCACACCTGCTCTGCGACGCGCTCCCTGTCGTGAAGCGGCTCTTGAAAACGATCCTCAACCGGAAAGGTGCGCCCCTCGACTTCCAACACGGGCGCGCCACGAAAGAACTCCGAGAAACTGCCCGCGTCCAGAGTTGCCGAGGACACGATAACTTTCAGATCAGGACGCCGCAGCAAGGTCCGGTGCAGATAACCGAGAATGAAATCGATATTCAATGACCGCTCATGCGCTTCATCAATGATGAGCGTGTCGTATTGGCGAAGGTCAGGGTCGTTCTGAGTTTCGGCAAGAAGGACCCCGTCCGTCATGAACTTCACCGCCGTCGTCTTCCGCGAAGTTCTGTCATCGAAACGAATCTGATAGCCAACTTCCTGCCCGAGCGAAACTTGCAGTTCTTCCGCGACACGTTTCGCGACGGAAGTCGCCGCAATCCGGCGAGGCTGCGTGCAGCCGATCCGCAGGCCATCGCGTCCCCGCCCCATCTCGAGCGCGATCTTAGGCAGCTGGGTTGTCTTTCCCGATCCCGTATCTCCACAAACAATTACGACCTGATGCTTTTCAAGCGCATCACGAATGTCCTGCCGCCGGCGTGAAACCGGAAGCGCATCTGGAAAAGAAATTTTCAACCCTCACATTCATCCGCGAAGGCGACCCAATCTGCAACCGGAGAACGGGATAGAACAGAAGCCGAAGAGAAGTCTCGCACAAAGCCACTATGACAAGAAGGAGAGGGCAATGCCTTGGTTGCGGATCGACTGAACTACGTAAACTCCGGTTCCAGAGAACTTTGTGCCTTCGTGCGAGCCCTTCCTCGAGTGCTGCAAGTGACCAAGTCTCCCCATTTCAGATTGCCCTCTTCCCTTCGTGCCCTGATACTCCGCCCATGCTCCAAGTAGAAAAATTCAAATACACCATCTGGGCTGAAGACTCAGAGCGCTGCGCCCGCTTTTACAATGACGTTTTCGGCGCGAAAGAACTTAAGAAGAACCCTCATATTACCGAACTCGATATCGCAGGAGGAATTCTCTCGATTCACAGCGGAGGCGAAGGAAAACGCACCTGGACCGGTATCACACTCCAAGTCGCTGACGTGGTCACGGGTGCTGCAGCGGTTCGCGAAGGCGGCGGTTTGTGCGAACGCGAGCCGCAACCGGAAGACGGCGAACCGCCCCACCTAGCGATGTGTGAAGATACCGAGGGAAATCAAATCATGCTGACACGAGACCGCAGTGCTTAGAAAAAACGCTCGATCAAGACGAATTCTTCGATTGCCCAAACACGCCGTCGTTGGTTAAGTTTAGAAAAATCATGATTAAACATCTACTCATCACAACTCTTTCCCTTTCGCTGCTCAGCACTGCCATCTCAGAGGAAAAGTCAGCCGCCGACAGCGCAAGCGAAACGATCGCGCTCTTCGATGGAAAGACACTCAAGGGATGGAAAAATCCTTTCGACTACGGCGACGCGACAGTCGTCGATGGAGAGATACACCTTCTCAGCGACAAGAAGTTTTTTCTCGTCACCGAAGAATCCTTTGATGACTTTGAAGTCACCGTTGACATTCATCTTCCTGAGGGCCAAGCCAATTCAGGTGTCATGTTCCGTGCCAACGTCGAGCCCAACAAGGTATTCGGTTATCAGGCCGAGTGTGACGGATCAGATCGTTGCTGGTCAGGCGGACTCTATGATGAAGGCCGCCGAGGATGGGTTTGGCCCAGTAAGGAAGGTCGTACTAAAGAAAAGAAGTTCCTCGCTTACGAAAAAGAATCACAAGCGCATTTCGCCAAGCCCGAAGTCAAAGGGGCTCTCAAGCGTAATGGCTGGAACACCTACAAAATCACCTGCATCGGCAATCACATCAAAATCGAAGTCAACGGCGTTGTCACGACAGACCTCAAAGATGACACCGACGCTTCAGGCCCCATCGGCATCCAGCATCACGGCGAAGACGGTCAGACATACCGCTTCCGGAATATTTCGATCAAGAAGCTTTAGCAAAGCGATTAGGCGTGAATCAAAACAGTAATCTCGCTCGGAGAGATTACTCTTAGTTCACGCATACCGCTTCGATTTTCGCATTCGTCGATGGAACTGATTGCCGAAGCGGCCGGGGATGGTTAACCGGAACATCTCCCCGCTGAGATTGGCTCTTTCCCAGCCACTCCTTTTTCGGTTAGTCTTTTTCGAGTGAACCGAACTTTCCTTTCTCTCTTTATACTCTTTGCAGGAGTATTGCCTTCGCAACGGGGAGAAGCAGCCACGCTCAAAGAGTGGACCTGGAAATTGCAGGGATTGTGGGAGGCTAAGTGCTCGCGGGTTGTCGTCGAGGTTTACGAAATTGTTCTGCCTGCCGAGATCGTGGCAGATTTCGATCGGCTGGATGAGGCGCGGCTGGCAAAGAAGGGAAAACTCGCGCCAGATGAATTTCCTCCGAGCCTGAAGGGATTTTCTGATACCGATCAATGGACCATTGAATTCCTTCTGAGCTCCGTTCAAACTCTCGATACGGAGGGGAAATTAATGTTCCAGCGGCGGGATTCACCAAAATGGAACCGGCGTCTCAAAACTCAGACTTCTCATAATTTGCGTTTGGAAGCGGAGCAAACTCCAATCGTTCAATCGGGTCCCGGCGACCTCTTTCGAGACAGTGTTTCGCTTTTAAGGCAGCTCGAAGGCGTCCACATTACGAGGATCGCTCACACGCTGAGAGTGAATCAGTCGAATACTCGGCACTACCATTCCCTGCGTCGTCCGATGTCCCTTTCTTACGAAAAAGGAGAGTTCCGATGGCAGTTAGAGCCCCCTGACGAAGAAGAATCAAGATTGCCGATGAATCGTCAGAGTTCCTTCGCAAGCACCGCTCACGAAACAGCCTCAGGTGATCAAATCATCACTGTCGTCGCTGCTGAAACGGTGATTCGCCGGGCCGCACTATCGGTTGCCGGATTTGATATTCTTATGAGCACCCTACTGGGGCTGCTTCTGTGGCGATGGGCGCCGGAACGAAAATTGGTAGTGGTTTGGATTGGAATCTACCTTTTCGTCGCGCTGTTTTCCACTTGGTCAGTTTGGTTTCCCGCCGACCCGTTTTTAAAGCTCCATCCTAAAATATTCAGTTACCTTCTGATGGTCAGGGTGCTTGTTCTGATTCCATTTTACTTAGTTCTCGCGTTCCCTTACCGAGATCGTCGCTTAAAAAGAGGATTGATCGCTGGAGCGGGCGGACTGGCTTGTGCGATGCTGTTTTCGTTATGGGTTCATGGACAAAAAGCCGAAGCGACCACGGGGCTATACACCAATCGCTACGTCGTTCCTCCGACCTTTCTGAGAATTGCGAGACCTACCGGTGAACCGTCTGGTCGATTGAGAGGCGGAGTTAATTCTCCACCACAGTCGAAACGCCCCACCGCAATGGATGTCTTTAGAGATGCGGGGATCATCGTGAATTCAGCCAAATACGACCCGGCAACGAGCCAACTTACGGTAAAGGCAGAACTGAAAACAATGAGCCTGGTAGAGTTCTACGTCGACTCATTGCGCAGCGGAGTCGAGATTCAAATCTATGTGGTTCCGAAGCACCTCCACTTGTCTCAGGAAGATTTTGCCAAATTGAAGTTAGGCGAAAGGAGCGATCATCCGTTTTCAGATGTATCTCCAGACATTGAAGCTATTGAGCACATAACAGGAAAAACTTTCGCCCCAAGGCCGTCTCTTATGATGCGCTTAGGTCAAAATACTGAAATGGTGCTGGAGACCGCATCTATGATATGGAGCCCCATACTTCGCCCTGACGCGAAAGTGCTCTATTTCGGTGCGACTCAGTTAGTCAGCGGGTCGGATAAAGTATCTTCGGTAACTATTCCCCATGAAAATACGGAACCCGAACTCATTGTAGCTCTGAAGCGAGAAAGCGAGCCCTTCCTACTCGTTTTCCCAAACGAGGAAACAAACACCCTCGATTTATTTGTCATCAAGCTAGAATTGATGGACCCGGCAGGGATGCCGTTCAGCGCCTCGTATCATTAAGGAGAGAGAGGCAGATTCCCCGATCCTGCAAGAAAGATAAATAATACCGAAGACGAATGCCGGTATTATTTAGGATCGGCAAATTCTATGCAACCAATCCCTTTTGTGGCAGTTTCATCAGCCCATGCCACTTTTCGTTGCCTCCATCTTCCTCAGTGCGTTTCTGCTCTTTCAGATTCAACCTGTCATCGCCCGCTACATTCTTCCCTGGTATGGGGGAAGTCCCGCGGTCTGGACGAGTTGCCTTCTGTTTTTCCAGGTGGGATTGCTCGCCGGATACGGCTATGCCCATGCCCTCGTCTCTTTTCTAAGGGGAAAACGTCGCGTCCAGATTGCGATTCATCTTGGCCTCCTCGTTCTCGCGATGATTCTCCTGCCCATCACGCCTTCGGAGAACCTTAAGCCGGATGGATCAGAGAACCCGGTGATCGGAATCGTTACACTACTGGCGCTCACGGTAGGCTTTCCTTATTTCCTCCTCTCCGCGTCCGGCCCGCTTTTACAGCATTGGTTCAGCGAAGCTTTCCCGACCCGCTCCCCCTACCGACTCTATGCCGTTTCCAATGCGGGATCTTTGTTAGGCCTCATCAGCTACCCTTTTCTCTTCGAACCCTTGTTTCGGACTTCGGAGCAAACCCTAATCTGGTCATGGGGATTCGCTGCCTATGCGATCTTTGCTGCTGCCTGCGGAATTCTGTTCACGAAGAAGGCAACGAGCCACCCCACAGGGAAGGCACCCGAAGACGCCGTGCCCTCCTCAGTCGTTGATAAAATCCTCTGGGTCGCCTTCGCCGCCTGCGGCTCGATGCTCCTCCTTTCACTGACCAATCAAATGTGTCAGGACGTGGCCGTCGTCCCTTTCCTCTGGGTCATTCCGCTCTCCCTTTACCTGCTCACGTTTGTGATCAGCTTCGACCATTCACGCTGGTATCAGAGACGCATTTGGATTCCTGCGGTCGTGCTTTCCGTCGCAGCGGTAGTTATTCTCATCAACCGGCAATTCGCTGATGAGGAATGGCATTTAGGATTGCAGATTGCGATCTACTGCGGGGCTGTCTTTTTCACCTGCATGATTTGCCATGGAGAAGTCGTGCGTCTGAAGCCTGCCAACCGCTATCTCACCAGTTTTTACCTGCTGATATCCCTTGGCGGAGCCATCGGGGGCATCTTCGTCAGTCTCATCGCCCCCGTCATTTTCGACGGCTATCGCGAGCTCCATTATGCGCTGATTCTTCTCTGCCTTTTGACCGGCATAGAACTCTTCAGAAGCTATCGGGGAGTGGTAAAGGGCGCCTTGTTAGCGCTGGGGTCCGTCGCCTGGCTACTTATTTTCAGCCTACTGTTAATGGGCCTCGCTTTTCAGATCCATGTGCGAGAAGAAGGCGCCGTCGCGGTGAAGCGCAGTTTCTACGGGGTGCTTCAGGTTGCGGAAGACTATGCAGGCACCGAAGACCACTACTTGTCGCTCTACCATGGAAGGATCAGCCACGGCAGACAGTATCAAAGCCCGGAATGGGAGATGATCGCTACGACTTACTACGCTGAAAAATCAGGTGTAGCGGCCACCTTTGAGTGTCTCAACACTCCCGCGGGAGAAAGACATGTGGGCGTGATAGGCCTCGGGGTGGGCACCCTCGCGACGCTTTCCGATCCGGGAGACCGAGTCCGCTTTTACGAAATCAATCCGCAAGTGGAAGAGATGGCTCGCGAGCATTTCACCTACCTAGAAAAATCCGACGCGGAGGTCGAAGTGGTAATCGGCGATGCGCGAATCATGCTTGAGCAGGAATTGAAGCGCGGAGAATCCCAGCAGTTTGATGCACTCTTCGTCGATGCCTTCAGTGGAGACTCGATTCCATTACACCTCATCACGAAAGAAGCCTTTGAGCTCTATTTTCAGCACCTCAAGCCGGACGGAGTGCTCGTGGTTCATATCACGAACCTGCATCTTGATCTCAGCGATCCCGTCAGAAATCTCGCGAACGAGTTCGGTTACACCGCAAGCCGGGTGGAAGATTGGGGCGAGGATGAACACACCTACTATTCCGATTGGGTTCTCATCTCCAAAGACGACACCTTTCAGGAAACGCTCAATCAGTCAGGATTCGTAAACGGCTGGGACCGTGCCCTGCGTCCTGAGATCCTCTGGACAGACGACTTTTGTAATCTCCTCGATGTAATTGTCTGGGAAGAAGACGAAGATTACGAGTAAACGGAAGACACCGAAGAAATCGATCCAGAGTGGAAAGAAATCATTGATTAATCCGTCTCGTAAGGCCAATGCGTCTTCGTCCAGAGACCACCATCGACATAGATGGTTTGGCCAGTAATGAAGTTCGCCGCATCACTCGCCAAATGCGCGACCATGGAAGCAATGTCCTGAGGGGTTCCGACCCGGCCCATCGGTGTGAGCGGTGACCAGTCACCCGAATAATCAGGAGACTCCTCTTTGGTTCGCTCAATCTCGATCGCACCGGGAGCGACGCAATTCACACGAATCCCATATTTCCCCAGCTCGCAGGCACTGACGCGCGTCAGCTGATCGAGCCCGCCTTTCGAGGCGCAATAGTCGACCAAATTGAGAAAAGGCTGCTTGTTAGCCCCTGAACCAATATTAATGATGGAACCGCCGTTTCCCTGATCTCTCATGATACGGCCGCCGGCCTGAGAGCACAGAAAGCTACCCTTTAAATTTGTCTTTATCGTCTTGTCCCAATCCTCTTCCGAAAGATCTAACAATGAGGCAAACGTTTGACGCCCTGCATTGTTCACGAGGCAATCGAGGTGCCCCATCTCAGCGATTACGGAGGAAAACATTCGTTCCACATCCTCTTTACTACCCACGTCTCCCGAAACGGCGAAGCATTTGCGACCTTTTGATTCGATCACTTGAGACGTCTCGTCCGCTCCGGCCTGATCGCTGTGATAATTAATCGCCACATCCCACCCCGCATCGGCCAGTCCGTAGGCAATCCCACGACCAACACCTTTACTCGCACCGGTTACAAAAGCAGTTTTTTCACTCATACTGGAAATCAAAAAAAGACACTGCTTTGTGGCCTCTTCGCGGTATCAAGTCAAACCACGAAAAACACGTATTCCACTTGCAAAGCCCCTCACAAAAGGCAATAGCTTTTCAAGCTTGAAGAAATTCGCCACCATCTTTGCGCTCGTTGCGGCTCTGCTCATCACCGATCTCCACTGGTGTGTGCTGCAGTCCGTTACCTGGGCAAATATGATTAGCGAATCTCAGGCAGCGACGTTCTCTGAAAAAGTGGCTGATGTCTTATCGGGGCAAAATCCCTGCGATCACTGTATTGCGATCGAATCAGAGCGCAGTTCCGAAGGAGAGAAGAATCTCGATCTGTCGACGAAGAGCATTCTGTTGAGCCCTATCGCATCCACTCGAATTACTTCGTGTCGCCGCGAATCCCTCCTCTTCTCGCTCTCCGCGGAAACCTTCGGGAAAGCTCAGCTTTTCGACTCGGGCATCGATCACCCTCCGCGAGTCTAGTCTCCAGAGATGTTCCGCGGCCATTTCAGGCCCCACTCAGATTGGAACGTAAAAACACGCTCAATCTTCCCAGCGCTCATGATTCGAGCGCCGTTGTGTCCGGCTTTATGACACTTACTTTTCAATTTTTTTACTCAAATGACTTTTTCAAAAACACTATTCACGGCCGCTTCAGTGCTCGCCCTTTCAAACCTTCACGCCGGGGACTATTCCTCAGGCAAAGAGCCATCGGCAATCGCCCCGGCTAAGAACTGCGCAGACACGCCTTACGACAGCCATCGGGTCGACGGACACGCACCCATCGGCGTAATGGGCGATCACACTCACGAGGCAGGAGAGTTCATGTTCTCCTATCGCTACATGTTCATGGACATGAGCCAGAATTACGTAGGTGACAACAAAGTGACAGCGCAATCGCAGCTGCGTCCTAACGGCGGAGACTACATGGTGATGCCTACAGACATGCAGATGGAGATGCAAATGATCGGGGCGATGTATGCGCCGACCAACGACCTCACCTTTGCCTTCATGATGCCTATCGTGGATAAATTCATGAATCATGTCATGGCCAATGGAAACACATTCTCGACCCACACCCACGGGATCGGCGATTTCAGGTTCGGCGGACTTCTCGATATCTATGAGAGAGGCAATTCGAAGATGCATTTAAACCTCATGTTGAGCGCTCCGACCGGTTCCATCACCGAACGCGGAAATACGCCAATGGGAAATAATGTCATACTCCCCTTCCCCATGCAATTGGGATCAGGAACCTGGGATCTCAACCCGGGCATTACCTACCTCGGTCAGTGTGGTAATTTTTCCTGGGGTGCACAGATCCTCGGAGTCATTCGTTTGGGCGAAAACGATCAGAACTACACCTTCGGCAATGAAATTACCTCAAACATTTGGGGCGCTTATCGCGTCACTGATGCATTGAGCACTTCGCTCCGTATTTCCGGCACCAACTGGGGCGACGTTGATGCTGACAACCCTGCCCTTGGCGCACCGATCCCGACTGCCCGCCCGGACCTTCGCGCCGGTGAGCGCATCGACGTCTTTGCAGGAGTTAACTACCTCTTCCAAAACGGTCACCGCCTTGCTGTTGAAGCAGGAGCGCCGATCTACCAGGACCTCGACGGCCCTCAACTCGGCATGGACTGGATGATCACTGCCGGATGGCAGAAAGCATTCTAAAAGCACCCGCTGACTCTCTTTTATTCAACAGGGTTAGGGGCCTCAACGGGGCGCCCAACCTAACCCTGTTTGCTTTTCGACCACGGCCCTTTTCAGCCAATTGAAACGGCCCTCAACGCGTAACCGTTTTTCAGTGGGAATTAGAATCAAATTACGGTAATTTGTGGACGCAGACTTCCTCCTTCATGCGCCACCTCAAACGCAGCAACCTCGCCATTTTTTTCAGCAGCAGCTTCATCGGTTGCGCCCTCAACGTTTCAGCTCACGGAGCCGGGGAATTCGCGAAGAAAATTGAGCCATTCTTCGAAAAGCACTGCTACGAGTGCCACGACGATTTATCGACTAAAGGAGGGCTGGATCTCTATGCGTTGTCTCAGGACCTGAACGATCCTGCAGCACTCGATAAATGGATCTACATCTACGACCGTGTCGCGAAAGGCGAGATGCCTCCCAAGGACAAGCCAGCGCCATCGACAGGAGAGAAGCGGATCTTTGCCTCCGAACTGGCGTCTCCTCTCGCCGCAGCGCACGGGGCGACGAAACAGACCGTTCTTCGCAGGCTCAATCGACGCGAATACCAAAATACCATCAACGAGCTTTTAGGCGTTCGACTGGATGCTGAGAGCATTCTTCCAGAGGATGCCAAGGCGGACGGCTTCGACAATGTGGGAGAGCGACTCGGCATGTCCAAAGTGCAGCTCAACTACTACATTGATTTAGCGACCGAGGCGATCAAGGACGCCATCGCTATCAATCCCGCGACGAAGAACGAACCGAAAACGACCACGGCAAGTTATGCGGAAACGCAGGGGGCTGAGAAATTCATTGGCGACGCCTGGCTCAAAGCGCCGGACGGAGCCGTCGTCTTTTTTCAGGACCGTGGCTATCCCACCGGAATGCTTCGGGAAGCAAACGCGGACAAACGCGGACTCTATCGCATCAAAGTAAACGGTTACGCCTACCAAAGCGAAGACCCGATCACCTTTTCGATCGGCGGAACGTCGTTCGCCCGCGGGTCAGACAAGCCTATCTACGCTTACCGTGCGTTGCCTCCGGGCAAACCAACTACTGTCGAAATTACAGCCTGGATGGAAGACCGTTACATGGTGGAAATCAAACCGCAGGGAATCTACGACAACGACTATCAAATCAAGAAAGTAGGGATCGAAAACTACCCGGGACCGGGACTCGCGATTAGCTCTGTAGAGATTACGGGGCCCATCATTGAGGAAATTCCTTCCCGCGGCTACGATCTCATTTTTGAAGGACTGGATCGAAAAGAAATCGAACCGGGAAACCCGAATGATAAAACCAGATCCTGGTATGTTCCCAAATTCGAGATTCAGTCTGACACTCCCACTGAAGACGTTACCCCGGTCCTGAACCGGTTCGCCAACGCCGCTTTCAGGCGCCCTGTCGGAGAAGAGAAAATTGCCCCTTACTTAATTCTCTTTCAGTCAGAACTCTCCAAGGGTGCTTCGTTTGAGGATTCGCTACTCACCTCGCTGGCGGCAATGCTCTGCTCGCCCGACTTTCTTTATTTCAACGAAATCAAGAAAGGCCTCGGTGATTTCGAGCTCGCCAACCGCCTCTCCTATTTTCTCACGCGCACGTCGCCCGATGAGGAACTGCTCGCCGCGGCAGCGACGGGTGAATTATCAAACTCACCCGAGTTGCTTCTCGCCAAGGCCAACCGCCTCATTCAAGAGGAAGAGTTTGAACAGTTTATCACTGATTTCACCGATGGATGGCTCGATCTTCGTAGCATTAACTTCACCAACCCTGATGAGCGCCTTTTTCCTGAATTCGACCGCTATCTCCAGTTTTCAATGGTCGACGAAACGCGAAGCTTTTTCAGAGAGATGATCAGCTCGAATCTTCCTGTCTCAAACCTCGTGAAGTCTGATTTTGCGATGCTGAACTCAAGACTGGCAGATCACTATGGAATCGAGGGAGTGACGAATCCGGTGATCAAAAAGGTCAGTCTCTCCCCCGGCTCGAATCGAGGTGGATTACTCACTCAGGGCAGTATCCTGAAAGTCTCTGCGAATGGAACGAATACATCCCCCGTGCTTCGTGGCGTCTGGATCAACGAACGGATTCTCGGACAACACCCCGCGCCACCTCCAGCAGGAGTTCCTGGCGTCGAGCCGGACATCCGCGGTGCCGAGACACTGAGGGAAATTCTCGAAAAGCATAAAGATTCAGAAAATTGTCAGTCCTGCCACACGATGATCGATCCGCCCGGGTTCGCCCTCGAGTCGTTCAATCCCATTGGAGGTTGGAGAGAAAACTTCAGAAGTCTTGGCGAGGGAGAGAAAGTGGGCTTTCGTATGATTCGCGGAAAATCGGTTCGCTATAAAATTGGCCAGCCCGTCGATGCCAGCGGCGTTCTCCCCAGCGGAGAAGCTTTCAACGGATTCCACGAATACCAGGATCTACTCGCCTCCAATCCTGACAAGTTGGCCAAAAACCTTGCCACCAAATTTCTTGTCTTCGCCACGGGCCGGGAAATGGGCTTTTCAGATCGCCCCGAGATCAATCAAATCGTCAAAGAGTCCGCAAAGAAAGGTCACGGCGCTCGCGACCTTCTCCACCTCGTGATCACCAGTAAACTCTTCCGGCAGAAGTAACCGCGCAGTCTTCCCATTTATGAACACCCCATATATTGCCTCCGGCAAATCACTCCAGAGACGACACTTTCTGAAAGGAATAGGATCGACGATGATGGGACTGCCTTTTCTTGAAGCCATGACGCCTGCGTTCTCGCAGGCGGCATCGAGCGAGGCACCGGATCGCTTTGTCGCGATGTGCGCGACACTCGGCTTTCACACGCCCTATTTGTTCCCGGAAAATCAAGGCAGAGACTACGAGCTCACGCCCTATCTTCAGCCGCTCAAAGATCATCGATCTGACTTCTCCGTAATCTCGGGACTCTCTCACCCCGACCAGCAGGGAAACAATGGTCACGCCTCAGAACTTACCTGGCTCACCTCGGCTCGCCGCCCCGGTCTTGCGGGTTTCAAAAATACGGTCTCACTCGATCAGCTCATTGCGGAGAAAATTGGCCACGAGACACGATATCCCTATCTCGCCCTTTCCACAAACGGCCGCTCCATGTCATGGACTGCCAACGGTGTCGAAATCCCCGGAGAGACCTCTCCCGCGAAGCTGTTCAAAGCACTTTTCACACAAGGCACCGAAAAGGAGATGGAAGAGGAAATGCGTCAATTCCGGCGCGGTCGCAACATCCTTGACACCCTCCTTGGTGAAGCCAAAAAGTTAGACAAAGAGCTTGGAAAAAGGGATCAGGAAAAATTCGACGAATATCTCAACTCGGTTCGCGATTTGGAAGTTCGCTTGCAGCAATCAGAAGGCTGGGTCCAACAACCCAAACCCCGGATTGAAGCAACTGAGCCTAAAGACATTCAAGACAAAGCAGACGCGATCGGAAAGCAGCGTCTCATGAACGACATGATCGTTCTCGCTCTGCAATCAGACTCAACCCGGACGATCACGTTCCAACTGGCTGGGATGAACGCCGTTCCAGCTATTCCCGGGGTCGATACCGATTGGCATAATTTGTCGCATCACGGAAAAGATCCGGAAAAAATCGACGAGCTAAAAATCATCGAGGAGGCCGAGTTTGAGGTCTTTGGCGAGTTCCTCACCAAAATGAAAGCAGTCGAGGAAAACGGCAAATCACTTCTCGATCACACCTCCGTTCTCTACGGCTCCAATCTCGGCAATGCCAGCAGTCACAACTGGCGGAATCTTCCCGTGATCGTTGCCGGAGGAGGGTTCAAACACGCCGGCCACATCGCCCACGACGAGAAAAACAACACTCCGTTCGCCAATCTTTTCATCCCCATCGCTCAGCGCATGGGTTTGAAGATTGATCAATTCGGCAGCAGCACCGCCTCGGGGATCACAGGGCTCGAAGGCTGATCAGCGAGGACGCCAAAGATAACCGCGACAATGTGACAGCCGCTTCCTGCGAGCACGAAGAGGTGCCAGATCATCTGTGAATATTTGACGTTGCGCATCATATAAAAAATCACACCACCCGTGTAACAAAGTCCTCCAGCAACAAGCCACGC
>JAOFXR010000033.1 GCA_028047635.1 Verrucomicrobiales bacterium | reverse complement strand
TGTAGGCAGCAAGATGCAGGCTCTCCTTGTGTAAAACTTTCGTTAACGCAGCGACTGAAATAGGGTCTTGCCAGACCGCTTGTTTCCTCTGACATTCGCCTTATGTCCTCGCAGTATATAATGATCGGCGGATTTCTCGGTGCCGGGAAAACGACTCTGATTCAGCGTTTCGCCCGGTATTTGGCCGACAAGAAACAGACCGTGGGATTGATTACCAATGATCAGGGGGCGGGCCTCGTCGACTCAGCGATCGGGCGTTCAAATCGCTTTCCGGTTCAGGAAATCTCAGGAGGATGTTTTTGCTGTCGGTTCAATTCGCTGATTGAAGCCGCAACAACACTGACCGAAGAAACGCGTCCTGATATTCTACTCGCCGAGCCTGTGGGGAGTTGTACTGACCTTGTCGCAACAGTGAGTCTTCCGCTGCAGAAGATTTATGGCGATGATTATGACGTGACCGCGTTCAGCGTTCTCGTCGATCCGATCAGGGCGGCTCGAGTGCTAGGCTTGGATGACGGTCGAAAATTTTCGGAAAACGTGACTTACATCTATCGAAAGCAGCTTGAAGAAGCGGACTTCATCGTCATGAACAAGCTCGATCTGCTTTCAGATGACGAGCGGATTCAGCTGCGTGAGGCGCTCGAGAAAGAGTTTCCTCATGCCGAGGTTTTTGAGTTATCGGCCCGCGGCGGAGAGGGATGCGAAGAATGGTTTGAGGCGGTTTTGGCCTCAAAATCTGATGTGAATCGTTCACTCGATATTGACTACGATAAATACGGCGAAGGTGAGGCTTTGTTAGGGTGGTTGAACGCTACGGTTGAAATTAAGTGCGCGGGGGGCGTCGATGAATTTGATGGTAACGAGCTTCTCGTTGATCTTGGCAATCAGCTTCGCGAAAGTTTTGAGAATGAAGGGACCGAGGTGGCTCATCTCAAGATGACTTTGAATCCGATTGGTGATCCTTACGAGTTGGCGGCGATCAATCTGGTGAGGGGGAATTCCGCACCGGAACTTTCTCATCGTCACTATGAGCCAATCGATGACGGCGAGCTACTTCTTAACATTCGTGCTGAAGTCGATCCTGAAACGCTCGAGCGCGCCGCTGATGCGGCGCTGGAAAAAGTGATCGCAATTGATAAGGGGCTGACCTTTCGAATCGCTCACTTGGAGCATTTCCGTCCAGGGATGCCGAAGCCGACCCATCGTTTTACCGCAGAAACTCTCTGATCCTGTTCGCCTGTGAAAAAGTTCGTCAGTCTGTTTGTTTCTGTTGTTCTCAGTGTCACATTCTGTTTCATCGTCTGGGTCGTTTTGGGGCATGACTATCAGTGGGAGCTGATTCAGCCCTATTGGGGGAACTTGTTTTCCGGATGGCTTACGACTCTTGGTGTCTCGGTTGCGGCATTACTGCTCAGCGTTGTCATTGCTTTTGTGCTTACTGCGGGACAACTTTCTGATTACCGGGTGCCGCGTTTTTTATCCCGCATCTATGTTGAGTTTATTCGAGGAACCCCGCTGTTGGCCCAGATTCTCATCGGATACTACATGATTGCTGATTTCATCGGTTGGGACAGTCGATTTGGTGTTGGTGTTGTGATCCTGTCAGGTTTTTCAGGGGCCTACTTAGCAGAAATTTTTCGTGGAGGTGTTGAGTCAGTTTCATCATCGCAATGGTTATCGGCCAGGGCGATTGGTCTGACGGAAGGCCAAACCTACCGACACATTATTGTACCTCAGGCGGTGCGCCGCGTGTTGCCGGCGTCGGCTGGTCAGTTTGCGAATTTGATTAAGGATTCATCATTACTCTTTGTGATCAGTGTCCATGAATTCACGATGCAAGCCCGCGAAGTGAACTCGAATACCTACGCGGCATTCGAGGCCTATATCCCGATGATCCTTGGATACCTTCTCCTCACGTTTCCTATTTCCATGCTGAGCCGTTTCCTCGAAAAGCGTTACCACTATGAGCATTGAGATCAGTCAGTTAAGTAAGCGTTACGGAGCGACTCTAGCGGTTGATTCGGTCTCGGTGAACTTTTATGAAGACGATCAGGTTGTCGCATTGATTGGGCCCTCGGGAGGAGGAAAATCAACGTTGCTAAGGCTTCTTGGTGGGCTCGAATCCCCTGATTCAGGAAAGGTGATTCTTGATGGGAGTGCCGTGCCGGCTGAGGAGGAGGCACTTCGCCAGTTCAGAATGGGAAATGGATTTCTTTTTCAATCGTTCAACCTTTTTCCTCACTTGAGTGCTATTGAAAATATTTCCCTGCCGCTCGTGAAAGTGCATGGATGGGCTGAGAATGATGCGACCGACCGCGCGAAGGAAATAGCAGATCGATTTGGTTTGGTGGAGCACCTCGAAAAATCTCCGGGACAACTCTCGGGTGGACAGCAACAGCGCATCGCATTGGCTAGAGCAGTGGCTCACAAGCCGGGGCTTCTCTTTCTGGACGAGCCGACTTCGGCGCTTGATCCGGAAATGAAAGCGGAGGTGCTGGACTTGATTGAAGAATTGCGGCTCTCTGGACAAAGAATCGTTCTCTCCACTCATGAGATGGGATTTGCGAAACGGTCTTCCGACAAGGTGTTGTTTCTGTCGGGCGGGCGCAACCTTGAGTCGGGGCAGTCGGCCGCTGTCTTTGAAAATCCTCAATCAAAAGAGCTTCGCGATTTTCTGGCCAAGGTCATGAAATGGTGAGATGATTCCGACATGGAATGGATCATCACATTGGCTGTCGGTTTTGTTGCAGGTGCACTGGGTAAATTTCTCGTTCCGGGTAAAGACCCGAGCGGATGCCTTATTACTACCATCCTTGGCGTAGTCGGGGCTGTCGTAGGAAAATTTGTTGCTGGCGCTCTCGGGCTTGGAATGGCAAATGCCTCTGGTTTCAATTTGCCAAGCATCTCGGTTTCCGTTGTCGGTGTCGTGATTTTACTTCTCGCTTACCGCTTTCTGTTTAAGGGCAAAAAGAAGAAGTAATTTCTCACGCAGGAATTGCCCATGGGATCCAGCCTGCTCGTAATGCGGCGAGGATCAGCGTCACGACGATAGCGGCGAGCAGGGTCGAGTAGAGCACTGACGCTGCGGCGAACCGACTATCGGCCTTAAATTCGTGGGCGAGTAATGCCGTGTTTACGGCAGTAGGGGAGGCAGCGCCGACGATGAGAATAGCTGCTATTTCGCCGCTGAATCCGAAGACGAGACAAAGCCCCGCCGCGATCGCAGGTCCACCAAGCAGTCGGATTACGAGTGCAATTGATAGATTTCCTCGAAGTGCCGGTGGTTTTGTTTTTGATAGTTGCACCCCGAGTGTGATTAGCGCGAAAGCGACAAGTGCTCCGGCGAGATACGAAAGCGGCGTCCAGATGAAAACGACGTCTTGGAGAGGATTGTCGAAATAGCGAAGTGTTAGCGCCAGGATAATCGCGTAAGGGGATGGCTGCTTCAAAATGGGTTTGAAGAATCCTTTTCGCTCAGAGCTACCGGCATTTGCGAGGAAAATTCCGAGCGAGAAACTGGTCAGGTTCATCGTCGCGAGGACGAAGACTTGAACGACCGATCCGAGTTCGGTGAAGGCGAGTGCCATCAGCGGAATACCCCAGTTGCCCGAGTTGTAGATCATTGTGCTCAGTTGCATCGCGTAGCGCTCTGACGCGGAGGTTTTGCGAATCGCACAAACCACCCAACTGATCAGGCCCATCGCGATGATAACGCAAACGGTAAACCCAACGATGCGTGCCCCGATTGCCCCATCCAGATTCGAAGTCGATAGTCGAACGAGTATGAACGAGGGGACGAACAGGTAAATGTTCAGTTTGACGAGCGTCTTGAGATCAAGATCGAAAATTCGATCCAATCCCCATCCCAAACCTCCCAGAACGAGAATCGGGAGGCAGACATCGAAAAATATTTGGAAGAGCGCGAGCATTAAAGGACTACTTCGCCGGTGAAGCGAGGTAGCTCAGCAGATCCTTCATTTCGGTTACCGTCAAGCTCGCTTCGAGGCCTTCCGGCATGAGCGATTGTCCGAGGCCCTTCATCGATTGCACCTCGGTTCTTGGAAAGGTTCGGCTAAGCCCTCCCGGCATCTTCATCGTGACCTCTTCCGCTGATTCTGATTCAATGATTCCAACGAGGAATTCGCCGCTCTTCAGCTCAAACGTGAACGCTTGATATTGAGGGGCTACTTCTTTGTTCGGGTCGAGGATGTTACTCAGAATAGAATCGGAGCCAGCATTGGCAAAGGTGGTGATTGATGGGCCGAGATTGATTCCTTTTCCGTCATGCGAAAGATGGCAAACCATGCAGGCTTTTTCGAAGGCAAGTTGACCCTTTTTTGAATCACCTGCTCCGTTGAGCGCCTCTCCGTAGTCCGCGATGACTTGCTCGCGGGAAATCACCGGTGGCAGGACGCTGGCAGCCAATTCGTTCACCGCTTTGCTCTTGTTTGTCCTCAGTCCAGCGATCAGCTGCGCAGGTGTTTCTGCCAGAGCAATGTTCTCCGATTTGATCGCTTCTAAAAATGCCAGTGATGCGGCTTCATTGGCGAGAATTTTCGAAGTGATGCTGTTTCGGCTTTCATCACTAAGGTCGGTGAAGTGGGTCACGAGAAACGACTGATCTCGAATCGTGGTGGCAAGCTTGTTCCTCAGCGAGGTTGATTTTGAACTTTCGAAGAGAGCTTTCAAATCAGTATCAAAACTCGAGGAGCCTGAGAGGGCGAGAATTGAGATGGCATGTGACTTCTCGGATTCCGGGGATTCCGGTTTCGCGAGGATGGCGACTGCCCGGGTGAGAAGATCTTGAAACGCTGACTCCTTGAGAAGGCTTTTCCATCCGGCTGGATTGGATTGAAGCCCCTTTTTTAAAGCTGATATTTCACTGATAAGTCGGTCATCCATCGGTGTTGTTCCTGTCGTTCGAAGTAGCTGGTTGATGAAGTTCATGTCGCCGCTGCTTCCGACCAGCTCAGAGAGTGCTGTGTGGAGCTCTCCTGGAGGGAGGGCCGAAACGGATGCGAGCGCAGAGCTGAGGTCCTCTTCCGTTCTGATTGAATTTAAAAAACCGGCACGAATCCATTCGTCTGCAGCGGCGTCCGCGGTGTGGCTCTCAAGGAACTCCGTTGACGCAAGAATCCCGGGGAATGGGGCAATAGGAGGCTTTGGATTGGCTGGGATTCCCCGTTCGTAAAGCAGGCGTCGAGCGGTGGTTTGATGCCAATCGCTCTTGTGAGTGATCAGTTCCTGCAGCTCGCCATCTGATAGGGCTCCGAGGTCAGTCGCTTTGGATAGCTTTGCTCCTTTCGGCGCTGCCCGGTAAATGCGCCCACGATCAAATCCGCTGTTGAGATCGACGTGCTTTTTGATGGGCTCGGGGAGGGACCAGGGGTGCTCGATTGTCTCGCGATACATATCTGTGATGTAAAGGCAGCCGTCGGGGCCTGTTGTGAAACTGGTCGGGCGGAACCAATTGTCTTTGCTGCGGACAAATTCACTTTTCAGTTCCGGATTCGCCCGTGTCGCAACGGGTTGCGTTTGCCCATTGGGAAAAGTGACGAGCTTTCGGTGAATCAAGTTACTGCCAACGTCGCCGATAAACGCATTGTTGCGGTAGGCCTCGCCAAAGGCATTTCCCCAGTAAAGGTGCACACCGGTTGCCGAGGTGAAGTAGCCTGAGACCCGGCCTCCTCCTTCGACGACCCCTTTGACAACGCCTGAGACGCGCCAACGCGTCCTCACAATGCGCCAGGGTTCGTCAGGACTGATTCGATAGACGGGAGCAGCCGCGCCATCATCGGGAATGTTCACGAGTGGGGCGGGGAGGCGATACCAGGGATTGGGATTTACCTGATGTCTCTCATAGGCAACCCAGATAATGTGGCGTGAGTTGGTGCAGATGAAACGGCGCCCTTCGGAATCAAAGCTCATTCCATACTGAGCGGTTCCGTTCTCAGGTCTGATGTCCAACTTTTCGGGATCAAAAGAAAAATCAGCACCGCGCAGGGCGAGGGGTTCAAAAGAGTCGTCGCCAATTTTTGATACGATGCCGCCATTTCCTGCGGTGGCTCCCCATACCCGGTTATCGGGACCCCAGCGGAAGCTGTTGAAGAGGGCTTGCATGTTCAATCGCGGAGGGCCTTCGCCGAAACCGGTGAAGAGGTGTTTGGATTCGTCAGCGACGCCATCGCCATCAGTGTCCTTAAAATAGTGCACATCCGGGGTTGCTCCGACAAAGACGCCGCCCTTGTAGCAAAGCACTGCGGTTGGCCATTTGAGGCCGTCTTTGAAAACGGTGGAGTGATCAAATTTTCCGTCCCCGTTGGTGTCGGTTAGCAACCTGATCCGCCCGAGAGAGCTGTCTCTTCTTTCTGAATAGCCCCGCATTTCGAGAACGTAGGCACGCCCCTTTTCATCGAATGCCATCGCGATGGGGTCCATCACATCCGGTTCGTGAGCGACGAGATCGAGCTTGAAGCCTTTTTCAATTTCGAAGGTATCCATCACCTGAGCCGGCTCCGTCGCGGGGACTCTGGGGAACTCCTCGGCAGAGAGTTCAAGCGGGTCTCCCGCATTGGAAGCGGAGAATAGGAATAAAAAAAGGGCGCAAAGGCGGATCGTTTTCATCTCGCAGGGATCGTTGTGGGTCTGATACTCGTCTTGATGAATATGAGGAAGTCATGAATCGAAGACAATTCACAAAAATAGCGGGAATCGGGATTGCTACGGGTGCCGTGGGCGCGGCGGTCGGGAAGGAAGAACCGCCTGATATCATCGATGTTCATCAGCACGTCAATTTTCACGGAAGGCGCGATGATGAACTGATTACCCATCAGAAGAAGATGGGTGTTTCCAAAACAGTGTTGCTTCCGTCTGCGTCCGCGCTTGCGATGGCGTCGACTCACAATGGCAAGTCCAATGGTCTCGCTGCGCGGGTGTTTGGGACTCAGGCTTCGGCGCGGCTTGCTGCAAAGCGTCCTGATTTGTTCGCGTATTTTTGTAATGAAATCCCTGATGCCGAAGATGCGGTGCCGCGACTTGAGAAATGGTTGAAGCGGGGTGCTTGCGGGATTGGAGAATCGAAATTTCATCTCGAGTGCGACTCGGCTCCTATGCTTAGGCTTTACGAAGTAGCGCAGGAATTCAAAGTTCCGGTGTTACTTCACTTTGAGCACAATCGCTACAACATGGGATTTGAACGGTTTCATAAGGTCCTCGCTAAATTTCCCGAGGTGAACTTCATCGGGCATGCTCAGGCCTGGTGGGGGAACATTGATGCCAAGCATGAGCCGACGGTAAACTATCCTACCGGTCCGGTGACGCCGGGCGGGCTGTCGGATAAATACCTGAGTGACTATCCGAATATGTATGGCGATCTTTCTGCTGGTTCGGGACGCAATGCGCTGAACCGGGATGAGGAGCACGCCGCCGATTTTCTGGATCGGCATCAGGATAAGCTGCTCTTGGGAACCGATTGCGCTGACCCAACACCCAGAATTCAGGCTTGTTCGGGCCTCGATCAAATCAACAACGTAAAACGACTACTCACCGATGAGGTTGCCAAAAAGAAAATATTTTCAGAAAATGCAAAACGAATTATCAAACTTTAAACGCCGGATTTCCTATCCCTTTCTTTATCTCGGAGGAATGGTCTTTTTAACGATGTCAGGATATTGCGCAGAAGCCGGAAAACCGATAATCATGGCCCATCGCGGTGCTAGTGCCGATTGCCCTGAAAATACCCTGAGCGCGATTATGGAAGCGGCGAAACAAAAAGCAACTGTGGTCGAATTTGACGTCAGGCAGACCAGCGACGGCACCTTGATTCTCTTTCACGACAAAACGTTTGAGCGGTTTACCGGTAAGAAAGACAACGTTGAAGATCAGACGTGGGAGGCGATCAAGGACACCGACGTCGGGTCGTGGTTCACGGGTGGGAAATTCAAAGGCGAGAAGATGCCGCTTTTTGAGAATGCGCTCAAACTTTGCTTCGAGCTTGGGATCACTCCGTTGATCGAGCACAAAACCGGAACGGCTGCTGCTTACGCGAAGGTGATCGCTGATCTTGATTGTGGCGACAAAGTGATCGTGCAGAGTTTCAGTTGGAGCTTTCTCAAAGCATTCCAAAAAGAGATGCCGGACGTGAAGTTGGGCGCGTTGGGGAGCAAGGAACTCACCGCTAAGCGGTATGCGGAGATAAAGGAGTTCTCTCCCGACTGGGTCGGCTGGGCCTTCTCCGATTTAACGGCTGCTAATTTAACGGCGCTTCAGAAAGATGGATTTCTCGTGACTCTTTGGACTATTAACAAAACGGAGGATGCTCAAAAATGGATGGACCTTGGCGTTGACGGCATCATTACCGACCGACCTGGTGTCATGCTTGACCTGGTCGGTGGGAATTGACGCGTGAGAAGTGATCACTTGAGTTCGGCAATCGCTTCCAGTACGTCCGAGTGAGTGATGATGCCATCATCCAGTTTAATCGCCGGCTTGCTCTTGTCGGAGGGAAAGAGGATGTAGGCGGGAACGCCTGACTTCCCGTATTCTTTCAGAAGAGCCGATATATTAGGGTCGTGGTTTGTCCAGTCGGCGATCACGAATTCAACGTTGTTGTCTGCGAAGGCTGCCTGAGTCTTATCCGTCTTGATCGTGAGGCGCTCGTTGGCTTTGCAAGTGGCACACCACTCCGCCGTGAAATCAACGAAGACGTGTTTCCCTTCGCTTTGGTGGGCGGTGATGACATCGCGAATGTCCTCAGTGTTCGGTGCAGCCCGTAAGCTGTTTGTTTTGAATCCAATGAAAAGAGCGATCGCAAACACAAGAATTGCGGCGATGCGGCCTTTGGTTTGTGTGGACTTACTTTTATCAAAACTCGCGTAACGACCGAGGATCCAGGCGGCGAATCCGACGAGGAGCGCTGCGGTGAGAGCCCACTGCAAACCTTGCACGTTGAGTTGCACGGAGAGCACGCCAATGAGCCAGACGGCGACCGCGAGCATAGGGAATCCCATGAATTGTTTGAAGGTTTCCATCCACGCTCCCGGAGGAGGAATGACATCGAGTAGTTTCGGGAAGATCGCGAAAACGAAATAGGGTGCCGCCATCCCCAATCCAAGTGCGAGCATGACAATGATGGTGATAAAGGCAGGCTGAACCAGTGCAAAGGTGATCGCCGGCGCCATTAGAGGCGCGGTGCATGGTGTAGCGAGGAGAACGGCGAGTGCGCCGCTCCAAAAGCTACCGGAATAGCCCGACTTATTGGCAAGGTCGCCCCCTACTGAGGCCATGGATGATCCGATTTCGAAAACACCGAAGAGGCTCAAGGCAACGAGCACCATGATGATGACGAGTCCAAGAACGAAGAGCGGTTGCTGGAGTTGGGCACCCCAATTGACGTCTTCCCCGGTGACTGATCGAAGCGCAATCAGTGCGACCGCGAGTAGCAGGAAGAATACGAGAATTCCGATAGTGAAAGCAAGTGCGTGATAAAAAACTTTCTTCCTGTCTTCTCCTGCCTGCCCGACGAAGGAAAGCACTTTGAGCGAGATAACAGGAAAGACGCAGGGCATGATATTCAAAAGCATGCCACCGAGGAACGCTGCGAGAAGAACGCCAAGGAGGCCACCTCCGAAGGGGATTTCATTGGCTGCTTGTTCCGCCGCAGAAATCTGATTCGTGGTCTTCTCATTGTCGATTTTCGCACCAGTGAAGGAAAGATCTGCCGCTTTCCTTGCCGCGTCAGGATCTGAGGAAATGCGATAACCAGTTTTACCTGAATCGCTTTCAACGACAAAAACACCTGAGAATTCTTCGGGAGCGGCTTCTAGCGTCTCGTCTTTTTTGAAGGTGAAAGTGATATTGCCCGCGCCGTTTTTGATTTCGGGAACGGAGAGTTGCTGGAAAATGTAGTTCTTGTCGGGGTGAAGATGAGTTTCTGCGCCTTCAGGGATGATTCCTTCAGGTGTTGCGATGGTGACTGAGACTGATTCGCCATCCAGACTGAGATCTGTTTTCCAGTCTACAAGATCGGGCACCTTCGCGAGATTTTTCCCGACCATTTCGGCGACATCAGAAGGCGTTTCAGATTCAGCTACAGGAAGGGAAATGGAAAGCGTCGCTTTTCCGGGAACGCACTCCTTGTCGTTGCACATCAGCCATTTAGCAGCGGCCAAAATTGTTACCGGGGGGCCGATCGCAAGGTCTGCAGGTGGTGTGACGACAATAGTGTGAACAACACTCTTCTCGTATCCGAAGCCGGCTTCAATGATGTTGTAGCCAAAGTCGACAACGAACCGTTTCGGAATGGGAAATAAAAGTGGCCCAGCCGTGAAGCCTTCCGGAAGAGTAAGATTGAGGCTCGTGGGGACACCGGTGTTACCGGGGTTTGACCAATAGGTGTGCCAGTGATCATCGATCTCAAATTTCAGACCCAGAGTGAATGGCACGCCCGGCTGAATTGTGCTGCGGGACGAAAGCAGCTGAGCCTCGACTTGCCTGTCACGAACTGCCTGCGATTTTGACTGAGCATAGGAGTTTGTCTGAAAGAGAACCGAGGAAAACAGAAACGCGAGAGCGAGAGCCCAGCGAGAAGCGATGCGGGGGGGATGAGAAATAGAGTTCATAGATCGGTAACGGTTTAAGGTGTCTCCTTCTTAAACGGGTATCAAGGGGAGAACCTTACGGAAAAATCGGCCAGATGGGAGGTATTCAAATACGGTAGAGTGTATTTCTTGCCAAGGCGTTCGAAAAAGCGAAGATGCTCGGGTATGAAATTCACCCTCGCTGCTCTTGTTTCGCTCCTCGCCTTGTCTATTGGATCGGCTGAGGAGGAAAAGCCAAAACCCAGAGAATATCCATTGGGTGAAGATTCGATGCCGAAAGAGGGCGTTCCCCAAGGCAAGGTGACGAAACATCAGATTCGCAGCGAAGTCTATCCGGGAACGATTCGGGAGTATTTTGTCTATGTTCCGGCTCAATATGACGGAAAAGGTGAGGAAAAGGCGGCAGTGATGGTGTTTCAGGATGGCCATGCCTACGTCGGGGAGAATGGGCAGATTAGAGCGACAGTGGTATTTGATAATCTCATCGCGGCGGGCGAGATGCCGGAAACGATTGGGATTTTTGTGAATCCTGGGTGGTTCACCAATGTGTTGGAAAAAGAACAGAGTTGGAAAGCTCCGGAGGGTGTGGGGAGTAATCGGGCCGTCGAGTATGACACGCTCAGTGGGAAATATGCGGAGTTTCTGGAGAAAGAGATTCTCGCTGAGGTGGGTAAAACCTATCGACTCACCGAGGATCCTGAGATGAGGGCTATATGTGGAATGAGCTCGGGTGGAATCTGTGCTTTCACGGTTGCGTGGGAGCGGCCTGACTTGTTCCGAAAAGTGCTCAGTCATATTGGGAGCTTCACGAATATCAAAGGGGGGCACGTTTACCCTGCTTTGATTCGAAAATCAGAGAAGAGACCGCTTCGGGTGTTCCTTCAGGATGGATCGAATGATCTCGATAATGAGCACGGCAACTGGCCGCTCGCGAACCAGCAAATGGCGGCGGCTCTTAAGTTTTCCGAATACGATTACCAGTTTGTTTTTGGTGAGGGGGCTCACAATGGCAATCACGGAGGCGCCATTTTTCCAGAGTCGCTGCGTTGGCTTTGGCGGAAGTAGTCGCGTAGCTTCCTGCTGACTCGAAATGGCGCGATCTAATAGTTTGTCTAAGCGAGCGCAATTTCACAGCACTCCATGTGTCACAATTTCGACACGAGCAAAATTCTGGTTGAGATCTGATTGGGATGACGTGATCTGAATACGTTGTGAAACATTTCTTCGAGATTCTCCGCGAGTTTACTATTTTGGGCCTGACTTCTTTCGGAGGGCCGACGGCTCATGTTGCTTTTTTTCGCGATCGATTCGTAGGCGTTAAAAAGTGGCTCTCCGAGTCCGACTTTGCCGATCTTCTCGCGCTTTGTCAGTTTCTCCCCGGTCCTGCGAGTAGTCAGTTGGGACTTTCCATTGGCTGGCGAAAGGGCGGTCTGCCCGGCGCGATCGCTGCCTGGATCGGATTTACGCTGCCATCGGCGATTGCGTTGATTTTGTTCGGAATTGGTGTCATGGCAGTATCGGGTGGCGGTTTTGATGCCTCGGGGGGATGGCTGCGCGGCTTGCAAATTGCGGTGGTGACTGTGATCGCGAATGCGGTTGTTTCGATGTGGAAGTCACTTTGCCCGGGGCGCTTGCACCAGTTTATCGCTCTGGCGGCTGCGTCGGTGATGCTGCTTTCCTCTGTCGCCTGGATGCAACTGCTCGTGATTGCTCTTGGAGCGATTCTCGGACTGATTCTGTTTCGTAAATTAGTGATCACTGAAAAAGCCGACTCAACTGGGCGGTTTCCAACAGGGGCAAGTGATGAACCTAACCCTGTTAGAGGCCTCTCAGGATCGCGTTGGTTTGGTGTGTCCTGTCTCGTTGCCTTTTTTGCGCTGCTCTTTGGATTACCTCTTCTCGTTTCCTCCTCGCAGGATAATTCTATCCTTGCCGCGTTTAACGCGATGTTTCGCAGCGGGTCGCTCGTGTTCGGCGGTGGGCATGTCGTTCTGCCACTTTTGAGTCAGGAAGTCGTCGCTCCCGGCTGGCTCACTGGTGAAGAGTTTCTTGCCGGTTACGGGGCGGCACAGGCGGTTCCGGGACCTCTTTTTACCTTCTCAGCTTATCTGGGAGCGATCATGGATGATGTTGGTGGGCCGTGGCTCATGGGAAGTGTTTGCCTCGTGGGAATTTTTCTTCCGGCCTGGTTGCTCGTTCTGGGGGTAATGCCGTTTTGGAGTGATCTCGTGAAGAAACCTTCACTACGTGCCGCGTTAATCGGCACCAATGCAGCGGTGGTTGGACTTCTCGGGGCGGCGCTCTATGACCCTGTTTGGACGAAATCAATCACCTCGACGAATGATTTTGTTTTCCTGATCGGAGTCGCTGCTGTTTATTTTGTCGCGAAATGGCCGGTATGGTTGGTGGTTCTTCTCGCGGGCGCGGCAGGATGGCTTTTTCTTTAAGCGATGCGCTTGTTATTCCGTGGTTGACTATCAGCCCTGAAGTGCGTTTTATCTCTTCGAATGCTGGAAGAAAAGGAAGCCAAACGTCGGATTCTCGACGCCGCCTCACCGGGTGCGGTGACATGGATTCCTCTCGAATTGACACTTGATCAGGTGCTTGCCCAGGAAGTTACGGGGTCGGTTGATTCGCCTCCATTTGATAACTCAAGCATGGATGGCTACGCGGTTCGTGCCGCGGAATGTAAGACCGGTGATTCGCTGCAAGTGAATGAAGAAGTTCAAGCCGCGGGCCTCGATCGCGGTTTGGAACTTCTGGCAGGAGAGGCAATTCGAATTTTCACAGGAGCCCCGGTGCCTGCCGGAGCCGATGCGGTAATCATGCAGGAGGACGTCTCGCGCGAGGGCAATGTCATCACGATTGTGGAAGGCGTCGTCGCAGGAGAGAATATCCGTCGACGAGGCGGTGATGTCTGCGCGGGACAAAAGCTGCTCGAGCGAGGCGACATTATGACGCCGGCGAGGATCGCTTTACTCGCTTCGCAGGGGATTCCGGAAGTAGCGGTGCACGGAAAGCCGCTCGTACAGATCGTTACGACGGGGGATGAACTCGTCGAACCCGGCGCTCCCTTGTTGCCGGGCGAAATTTACAACAGCAACTCACCGATGCTGCAAACCGCGGTGACCGGAGTGGGTGGGATCGCTGTGGCCTCTCACGCCTTTGATGATCCTGAAGAATTGCGTGAAGTTCTCGGGGCTGCGCTGGCCGCGGCAGATATCGTGGTGATCGCCGGCGGGGTTTCCGTGGGTGAAAAGGATTTCGTGAAAGAAGTCCTCGAGGAGTTGGGTGTCATCACAGAATTTTGGAAGGTGAAAATCAAACCCGGTAAGCCGTTTGTCTTCGGGCGACATCCGGATGGAACGCTTGTTTTTGGGCTTCCGGGTAATCCCGTCTCTGCTTTTGTTACCTTTCATGTCTTCGTCGCCCCCGTGATTCGGCGTTCGTTAGGCGATTCGCCTGAGGATGCTGCCGCAGGAGTCGGGCGAACTTCGGTGGTGCTGGATGAAGCGGTGGAGAACACAGGAGATCGTCCTCACTATTTTCGCGGGAGAACTGAAAATGGTAAACTCAAGCTCTCCGGTACGCAGCAGTCACATGCGATTTTTGGATTGAGCCGGGCAAATTGTATGTTGCGGCTCGATCCCGGCGTGAAGGTGGAAGAAGGAACTACGGTTAAAGTGGTTTTGATCTGAGCGGGGGGACGCTTCGCTTCGGGGTTGATTCTTGACAGTAGGGGACTTCGCCGCGATTCATTCAGGATATGAGTGATCAGATCACCGACTTAAACGTCTTTTTTAATGTGCCGCTTCCGGCGCCGGCTTTGTTGATGCACGAGATGCCTCGTAGCGCTGAGCAGGCTGCCGCGTTGCAAGACTCCCGCGATCGTATCGAGGCGATTTTGCATGGTGAATCCGATCGTTTTATTGTGATCGTAGGGCCTTGTTCGATTCATAATCCGGTTCAGGGCATCGAGTATGCGAAAAAGCTGGTGGCTCTCAATGAGAACGTAAAAGACCGTCTCGAAATCGTGATGCGGGTTTACTTTGAGAAGCCTCGAACTTCGGTTGGCTGGAAGGGGCTCATCATGGATCCGGATCTGGATGGAACGGCCAATCTGGCTGAGGGGCTGCGAATTGCACGGAAACTCTTAGGTGAAATTGTTGATCTGGGGATTCCCACTTCGACAGAGTTTCTTGATCCTATCACGCCTCAATACATTGCCGACCTGATCTGTTGGGCGGCGATTGGGGCGAGGACAGTGGAATCTCAAACGCATCGTCAGATGGCGTCGGGACTCTCGATGCCGGTCGGTTTCAAGAACACCACGTATGGAGGCATGTCAGCCGTGGTAAACGCACTCAAGGCTGCGATTGCTCCGCAGACATTCTTTGGAATCAGTGCAGAAGGCGTCGCGTCAATGGTGAGCACGAAAGGAAATACCAATTGTCATACCGTACTTCGTGGTGGTGATGATGGACCTAATTTTGATGCAGAATCCGTTGCTTCAGCGATTAGCAATTTAGAAATAGGCGGCGTCTCACAAGCGGTCGTGGTGGACGCGAGTCATGCAAATTGCTCGAAAGATTTTACAAAAATGCCTTCAGTATTTGAGGATATTGTCGCTCAGCGTGCGGCTGGGAATCGCCAGCTCGTGGGCGCGATGCTCGAGAGTAATATGGTTGAGGGAAATCAGAAAATTCTCGATGACCACTCTGAGATGACCTGGGGCCAATCGGTCACCGATCCCTGCATCAGTTGGGAGACGACTGAGGAGATCCTTCTCAAGGCAGCGGAGACGTTGCGCTAATCTGATAATCACTTGATGAGCCTTTCCGATCACGATGCGTTGTTGAAGGCCGTGTCGAGGTCGTTTTATCTCAGTATGCGGTTTTTGCCGCAGGAGATGCGTGAGCCAATTTCTCTCGGCTACCTCCTTGCGCGATTTACGGATACGATAGCCGATGCGCCCGGCCTTCCTGATTCGGAAAGGTTGTCAGTTTTGGATTCTGTCAGGCTTGGCCTTCAACGTGGACGCTTACCAGCCGAACTTGATCTCTCCGGTTTCTGTGAGGTGCTTTCTCATGAGGGAGAGCAGCACTTACTGGCTGAGTCTGGAGCGTTATTTGAGTGGTATGAGAGGACTGATGATTCGTTAAAGGCTCATCTGAGTGAAGTGATTTTAACGATCATTCACGGGCAGTGTTGGGATGTTAAGTCTTTTCAGGATGGTGTGGTCGCTCCCTGCCAAAATGGAGATGATCTGCTTCGGTACGCCTATTGGGTCGCCGGATGTGTGGGTGAGTTTTGGACAAAAGTGGGATTTTACACAATGGGCGGGGGATTTGCGGAACCCGAGAGTGCTGCGGCGATGCTCGTTCGCGGGAAGAAATTAGGGCAGGGGTTGCAGCTCATTAATATTCTCCGGGACTTACACGAAGACCTTCCGAACGGTCGCCTCTACCTGCCTTGTGAGGAAGTGATGGCAGCGGGTTGGGATGGCGATGGTGTCCCTGCGAGTAAATTCATTGAACCAGTTTACGAAAAATGGTTGGGGACGTGCGAGGTGTTTCTCGATGAAGCGGCTCCTTACCTTTCCCAGGTCAATAATGCCAAAGCCCGATTTTGCACGAGGCTTCCAATGCTCCTTGCTAAAGATACGGCGAGGCAGATGACTGAAGCAGGATTCGATCGTGTTACAGCGGAGAAGATCAAAGTCCCACGCAGTAGGGTTTGGAAATCGATGGGACAGGCGATTTTTTTCTAACGTCACGCAGGCACTATTGACCGCACTACAGGGAGTCGTCCTCTCCCTCCCATCGGTGGAAATTCTGCTTTTGCGTTTGCCTCCCGGCACGATGCTCGATTTGGCGCTTTTGTTTGGGCGATAGGATGTCTTTTTTTATCCATGGCTCAGGGAGACAATGCCGGCGGAAGCGGTGTTGCCTCGCTCCGATCAGATGACTTGGAGAAGTCCCGTGAGTATTATCTGAAAGTACTCGCCGATTCCGGCTCTGATGACAGTGCTCCTATTCAGGAGGCACGGGCCCTGCATAGCCTTGCTCATATTGAGCGAAAAATAGATTTGGCGGATGGCGCAGTCGAGTATTTCAAAGCAGCGGTAACTGCCTTTGATGTTTTGTTAGACGGGGACGAGACTCCTGAAGATGTCATCGATATCCACTTGAGGCTCGCAGACTCTCACGAGAGCCTTAGTGCTCTGCTCGCTAATCCTGTCGGCGATGAAGCGTTGCAAGCACTCGAGAAAGCGGTGGGACATTTCGCGGATGTAATTAAGCTCAAGCCGAACGATGAGTCGGTCATCATGAGGTAGGCAGGAATGAGTTTTCGCCTCGGTTTTGTTTATGACGCCCATCAGCGCTACAAGTAATCGATCCGGGCTTATTCCCAGTCGGCGGACCTTGCGATCGTGTTGAAGGATACGGAAAACGATTCGCCGAAACTTACCGATTTAGTCGGGAAACTGCAATTTGAGGTGGCGTATTCACTGCGCTTGGATGGACGGATCGATGAGTCGATCAATGCCCATGTGGCGTCGATGGAAACGCTGGATTCGCTGCGAAGCGTCAATGGATTTTCGCCGCTTCAGTCGATCCGGATGGCATCAAGCTTCATCGAATTGGGAGAGTTGCTTGTGGCTCGTGAGGCCAATAAAGATGACCTTGATCAGCTCTATAACGAAGCACTCCGCCTCCTCACTCCACTGAATACAGAAAATCCAGGAGATGTCGAAGTGGCGATGCTCTTGTGCCGAAGTCTTGTTCACCTCGGAGAGATTGAGCGAGCGCAGGGAAACTGGTCTTCAGGATATCGACTTTCGGTGCGGGGCATTGAGGCCCTCAAAGAATCGTTGGAGCTCACTTCGGGAAATGTCGGAGGCCTTATTCACCTCGCAGAATCACGGCTTGAGCGCCTTAGCTTTCTCGAGAACGAAAAAGAGGCTCGTGTCAGGGTTTTATTGAGTGGAGTCGAAGTTGCCGAGGCGGCCGGAAAATTGCTGCAACCGGATTCTGTGATTGAAGATCCCATCCGCTCCAACCTCAAACTAAAACTGGGAGAGATTTTACGATTTACAGCGAACGTTGCGAATCGATTGGCGAAAGCGATGCGTCAAAGCGGTGCCTCGAGTTTGCGGCGATACAACGCAGCGAAGTGAACGATTCCTCGGGCACATAGTGCTTCCGAATTACCACGCTATTTTGTGTGGTGAGGTGTTGAATCTCAGGGACCGGCCTCCATTTCGCTCGTCGATCTTCTGAAGAGGATGGTAGATGGTATTAATAAATTTAGAAAATCGAGGGCCAACGTCTATTCCGGGATCCCTGTAAGAAAGAGTGTGGGACATGGTTGCAAGATCCCACTCACCCCAATAAGATACCTTTGAGTGTGTGCTCAAACCGGAACTCTTCCACGGATCGGAAGGGATTTGCTTACCGCTGTAACAAGCGCACTTAAGGTGGATGTATCCGCCGATATAGGCGAGAGCAACCGCCAGTGAAGAGAAGAAAATGGAGCGGTCACTGTTCACTATTCAGGCCGCTTTATCGAGCGGTAGTTGAGTGACATCGCGAGTTTAGGAGAGAAACTCCGCGGACTGTTATTTTTTTTCGCTCCTTTTTTCTTTTTCTTCGCGGAAGGTTTGGGCTTTAGCCAGTCACCGCTGAAGTAGTCGATCCGTCGCCGGGCTTCACCTTTTACGCCTTCAAAGTTGGAGGCATCGAACGGGTAGGAGAGTCTTGAATGATCATGGAAAAGGGCGGCCGCGTTCAATGCAATCAATTGAGTCACTTCGTTATCACTGCTGTTAACGACATCAATCAGAGTGGTTCTCGGATCAATTTTTCCGGTTAGCCCGAGGAATTCGGCGGCACGGACTCTTACGGCTGGGCTTTCGTCTTTGAGGAGGGTCTTGGCTGACTGAACGAGGTCGCTCGCTTCTTTTCCGAAGGAAGCGCAGACAGTGGCGGCCCAGTAGCGCTCACCGGCGTTCTCGGAGATCAAGGCGGCTTGAATGTCCTCGTGGACATCACCGAAAGGTTTGAGCATCAAATCTGCCGTGCGGATCATCGCACCGATCTCTTCTTTCCGCGTTCTTCCGTAAGCAACGGGGTCGTCCATTGCCTCGTCGTAGAGCTGGTCTTCGGGGAAGAAGCCAAGGTCGGGCATGCCGACCAGTTTTTTGCGCAATTGGTCGCGCATCTCGGAGAGTCGGGCTTGATGAGCAGGATCTGCGGCGAGATTATTGACCTCGTGCGGATCGGTTGATAGATTGAATAACATTTCCGCTGATTTGGGCTCGAAAAACTGTCGCTGATCCGATCCCAGTTTCCCCTGATTGTAGAGATCCCTCCATTCGCGATAGGCGAGCATGAAATAGCGATAGTTGTTTTGCAGGCCATCGGGCAGGTATGGCTGGTAATTCCGGATGTATTTCCAGTCTCCGACACGGAGGGAACGACAGAGATCGTACTTTTCATCGAAGCGATCTGCATAGCCCAGGGTGGAATCCTGCTGATTGATGGCCTCCATTGAGACACCCTTTCCGAGGAATGCACTCCCATCCATTTGCGCGGGAACCTCGACTCCTGCGAGATTCAAAACCGTCGGAGCAAAATCAATGAAGCTGACAAAGCCTTTCTGCCTCGTGCCTCGTTCGGCATCGACGAGATGTTTCCATTTCTCAGGAACCCGCACGACGAGGGGAACGTGGAGCCCGGACTCGTAGATATAGCCTTTGCTTCGGGGAAGCACGCCGCCGTGATCACCGAAGTAAAAGACGAATGTATCTTCGAGAACACCATCCTCTTCCAGCTTGGCAATCGTTCTGCCGACGATTTCATCAATCGTTAATATTTTATCTAAATAGCTGGCGTAGGTATACCGGAATAGCTCTGTGTCAGGAAAATAATCGGGAAGGGTTACCTCGTTGGGATCGCTGATTGTTTTCTCGCTCTCGAGTGCACCCTCCTTGAAGTGAAGCTTGCCTTCATGTGACTCGGAATGGCTCTGCATGTGAAAGAAGGGCTGCGATTTGTCTTCACGATTTCGCCAGTCCGCTTTGCCCGAGGAATCATCCCAGGTGTCTGCTCCTTTGATAGTGTTGTAATCCTCTTTCGAGTTATTCGTCGTGTAATAACCCGATTCTTTGAGGTAATGAGGAAACAGTTCCAAACCTTTTGGTAAGTGGGCGTGTTTTGACCGACGGTGAAACTGCGTACCAATTCGTGGCGCGTAGCACCCCGTAGCGAGGGTAGTTCTCGCGACTGAGCACACCGCACCATTGGAAAAAGCATTTTCAAATACCAGCCCGTTCTTCGCGAGCGTTTCAATGTGGGGCGCTTCCACACCTGCTTCATCAAACAGCTTGAGGTAGTGCTTGGAATTGTCTTCGGACACGATCCACACAATATTCGGGCGATCAGCGGCATTTATATTACCGAGGAGCGCAATCAGAACGGTCATGAATAGGAGATTTCGAATCATGACTCAGCATGTCGAGAAAGAGGGATTGATGCAAATGGCAATTTCTACGGCGATTGGACGCGGTTGCGCGCGTAACCTAGTTTTCAGGTAAATGGGGAAATCAGGAATCAGCTGGAAAGTGGAGCGCGGTGATCCGTGGATCGAAGGCCCCGGGCTGTGGCTTGATCCTCATCGCCCACGTGATTTTGCATTCGTTTCTCATGCGCATGCCGATCACTTTGCTCCTCATCAGAAAATTCTCTGTTCGTCCGTGACGAGACGATTGCTGGAGGCGCGGTTTGGTGCCTCGAAAAGCGAATTTATCGATTTGAACTGGGGCGAAAAAAAGCAGATCGGCGATGACTTTGAAGCAGAAATGCTTCCGGCGGGCCACATTCCGGGATCGGTGATGTTGTTTTTAAGGCGCCTCAGCGATGGCGCGACGCTCTTGCACACGGGCGATTTCAAAACACGCGAAGCTCTTGGAGCCGAAAAGAATCAGTCGCGGAAAGCGGACACGTTGATCATGGAGACGACCTTCGGGATTCCAAAGTTTGTCATGCCTCCATCGACCGAGGTTCTCACCGCGATGGCGAAGTTTGCTCGGGAAGCGATCGAGGACGAGGAAATTCCAATCTTCATGGCATACTCGCTCGGAAAGGCGCAGGAGATTCTTCTTTCGCTGCACGCACTGGCTCCGGAGCTGAAGTTTCAGGTGCACTCGACGGTCGCAAAAATGAATGAGGTGGTCGAATCGCTTGGCTATGATTTGCCTCCGTATGAAACGTTTGCCCCGAAGGAACGCAGTGCGCTGGGGCACGTCCTTGTGATGCCGCCATCTGCCGCGCGCGGGCAGGTCATTCGCCGCATGAAAAAGCAGGTTCGTCTTGCGATGGTGAGCGGATGGGGAATCGATTCGGGAGCGAAATACCGCTATCAGTGCGAAGAAGTTTTTCCGCTTTCCGATCACGCGGGTTATTCGGACCTGCTCGATTTTGTCGAGCAGGTCGATCCAAAGCAAGTCTTCACGATTCACGGATATTGCGATGAGTTTGCTCGCGATTTACGTGCGAGAGGGCGCGAAGCCTGGCCCCTTGTTGGTGAGACTCAGCTTGAGCTAACGCTCGATGAGCCCGCCCCCGATTCAACAGGGCTAGGTGCGTCACTCAGCCCTGTTACGTCTGCTCCAACAGGGTTCGGTGAGGCGCTTAACCCTGTTGGGCATCGCCCGGATTCCGAGTTTTCTGATTTCACCTCAGTGGTCGAGGCGATTGCTTCGGCGACGGGTAAGTTGGAAAAGCAGAAGATTTTGAGCGGGTATTTGCGCCCTCTCGACTACGAAGCGCTTACGATTGCGGTGAATTTTCTCAGCGCGAGGCCGCTCCCGCGAGACGCGGCGGTTCGTGCCTCTCAAGTCGGGTGGGCGACGATCCGGCAGGTGTTGCTTAATGTGACCGGACTGAAGCTGGCGGAGTATCGTCGGATATCATCGACTCAGGCGGATGGCCTCCGAACCGCTTATCTGGTTTTGCAGGGGAAAACAGAGCCGGAGCCTCATTCGCTTCTGGAAGTCGCCGAAAAATTCGAGACGTTGGCCAGCGCCGTGGGAATGGGTTTGAAAGTGACGCTGCTGGGAGAGATGCTCGTAGCGTTCCATCATTCGGAGGCTGCCTTGCTCGTCGGTATTCTGAGTGGTGAGCTGCGGATGGGATTGAAAGAAGGATTGATCGAGGAGGCTATCGCATTGGCCTTTGATGCTCCGGGGCAGTTGATCAGGGAGGCTCACATGCTCACTGGAGATCTCGGGAAAACAGCGGTTCTCGCTCGTGAAGATCGGCTTCAAGAGGCAAGTTTGACCTGGTTCATCCCGATTAAGGTGATGCTCGCGAGTCCGGAGGAAACGGCCGAAGACATCGTCGAGCGTCTCGGACCTGAGCCCATTTGGCTGGAAGATAAGTTTGATGGGATTCGCGCGCAGTTGCACCGGAAGGGGGAGCGTGTCGAGTTGTTCTCGCGTGATCTCAGGCCGGTGCATGAAGAATTTCCCGAGATCGTTTCCGCGGGCGCCGGTCTCGGTCATGACTGTATTCTTGATGGTGAAATCATCGCTTATTCCGAGGGCAAAAAGCTCACGTTTTTCGATCTGCAAAAGCGACTCGGGCGTCGTTCGGTCACCTCTGATCAGGGAGATCTTTTTCTCGGGGAGTCGGTTCCGGTTAAGTTTGTCGCTTTTGATCTTCTTGCCCTCGATGGGGAAGGGTGGATTGATCGTCCGCTGCGCGAGCGTCGTGAAGCGCTCGAGAAGATTGAAACGAATGAGACACTGACTCGATGTGAGAGGATCTTTGTTCAAGGCTCAGAGGCAGTGGATGAGGCATTCAATGAAGCGCGGCGTCGTGACAATGAAGGGCTTATCGCCAAAGATCCCGAAAGTTTGTATTCACCGGGGCGCCGGGGGAAGCAGTGGCTGAAATTAAAAAAGGCGATGCCGACTCTGGACGTGGTGGTCGTCAAAGCGCAGCAAGGACACGGCAAGAGAGCACATTTGCTCAGTGATTACACTTTCGCTGTGAGGGGGGATCTGGAAGGCGAATGGCTCGTGATCGGGAAAGCTTACTCGGGGCTGACCGATCTTGAAATGGAAGAACTTACGATGGTTTTTGAGGAACTCACCATAGAGAAAAAAAGGGGCGTTCGAACCGTGGAGCCTAAGATTGTTCTTGAGATTGCCTTTGATTCAATCAGTCCCAGTAAACGCCACGATTCAGGGCTCGCACTGCGATTTCCGAGAATCAAAGCGATCCGTCGCGACAAGACCGTCGCTGACATTGATACGCTGAGTTACGCTAGAAAGCTGGCCGGTATCAAAGGCTAGTATCCGAGGCCCCAGTCACCCAAATAGGGTTCGCTCGGAAGCGCTTTACCGCCACTGGGAGCGGTAACCGGTCCCATCGTCATGCGCTGACCAATTTTTAACTGACGGTGGCGCTGTCCCAGTCGGTCGCAGCAGGTCGTAAATTCTTCCGTGCTGGGATTGCCTTGATCGAAAAGATCAAAATGGCTGGGGATGACGAGACTTGCACTGATTGCTTTACCGAGGGCGGCCGCTTCAAAGCCGTTCATGCTTGTGCCGTCGCCAATATTGCCGGCATCTCCATTGATGGGGAGAAAAGCGACATTTACAGACCAGCGTCTCACCTCTTTTACGAGATTGGTGTGCCACACTGTTTCACCGCTGTGGTAAATCGCGAATGGTCCGAAAACGATTACGAAACCGAGGTCCTTCGAGTTCCCTTGAGGATCACGGCGAATTTTTGGATTGGCAGAATTGATGCCGTGGAAATCAAACTGTCCGCTTCGAATGTAGGTGTCGGCATTTACGCCCAGGAGGGGCGGTGCATCTTTCCCCAGCATCTCGTCCGCTTCCGCGACGTTTCCTGCAGGAACCACCATCTTTAAATTGGGATTCGCGGCACGTAGAGGAAGAATCGTCTCAGGATCAAGTCGATCAGGATTGTTGTTAGTGGCGACCACCAGATCTATACCGCTCAGTAGTAACGGATCGATGACGCGTTCGGAAAGGCGATTAAATGGTTCGTCTGTTCCCGAATGATCCCGCGTGATGGAATCGGAGAGGTAGGGATCAATCAGTAAGCCGAATTTATCCCATTTCAAAAGGAAGCCGCTTTGGCCAAGCCACCAAATGTGAATTGCCCCGGTGACTCCGTCGGCCTCCTCAAAGTCGGCGAGAAAATCTTCGTTTTGTTGAACGGGAACTATCATCGTTTTTCAAACTGCATCCGAAATAAATTCCGAAAGCAAGGTGGGGTATACCTTGTTAACTTATCCTAGATTCCAGATAAAGTATACTTTGCAGGGCATCCTCACACCTTTTTTCCGGTTCCTCAAACTATAAACCCGCAAGAAAGAGGCCGTTTCGTTGCAAAATACGAGGCCCTGAGCCCGGCGCGCGGCGCTACTGAGTGGCCTCGGTTGATAATTCCTCGTCCGGCAATGCGATTACAGCTTGCTTTTCGGGTTGCCTCTTAGTCTCTATCTGGAGGTGTTGATTGGGTTCCACTTCCTCCAGACTCTCAAACGGGTCTGATTCGCCCGGTGCGAAGAAGTGGATCGTCTCAATAATGTCAGCACTACCCAGTCCTATCGTAATTTGGCTTTGAGCATGAAGTTGGCGGGGGATGCTGTGCACGATCCAGTCATTGTCCCGCACCTTGATTTCGATTCTTGCTCCGGGAAATGCCCGGGATAAATGCAGGCTGATCCATGAGGGGTAGGCGCCTTCTGCCTCGAGGCGGCGGAGACTTCCGTCGTCGGTGCTGGTCAGCAGATCGATGATGCCGTTTCCGTCGAGATCCGCGCTCAGTATTTTCGCAGGAGCGTCGAGGAAGGCAGTTTCACTCACTGCACTGACTTCGCGGAAACCGCTGCCCACTTGATTCCAGAAAAGCCGATTGGTTTGAAGGGTTTCGGTTCCCACGATGAGATCTTCAAATCCATCTCCGTCAATATCGGCAGCGGTCATGGCAGTGATGGGGGGCGTGGCGCTGATTCCGGCCTCTTCAGTGACGTCTACAAATCGTGCGTTCCCTGAGTTTTGGAAAACGAGAAGGCGGTTGCTGTCTTTTTCGGCTTCCCCTTTGGCGATGATGAGATCGGTCGATCCGTTGTTGTCAAAATCGACGAATAAAGGAATTCCCGCGGCCTTGCCGGTATCCAAGTCTGATTCGGCTGAAACATCTTCAAAGCGCCAGCTCTCCCAGGTCTCTCCCGGAGTCGTCACGCAGAGTTGATCGGCCCGGCCTTCGATACCGAGGTAAACGTCAGGAAGTCCGTCATCAGTAAAGTCCGCCACGGTGATAGTCTGAATCCCCTCGTGAATCCACCATTTCAGATCCCAGGCAACAGGCTGAAAAGCTCCGCTACTGGTTTGGCGATACAATTCAAGAGGGTGATCCCGGTTTCCAACAAGCAGATCGAGCAGCCCGTCCCCGTCGTAATCAAGCCACGCCGCCGCGCTCGTGTCGCTGAATGCGAGAAGTCCTCTCTCCAGCGTGACGTCTTTCATTCCGCCCATGCCGTCATTCTCGAGCAGGGAATTCGGCTTGCCTCCGTCTCTGATCAAAAAGGCGTCCAGATCACCATCGGCGTCAAAATCGGCTTCG
The DNA here is from genome assembly GCA_028047635.1 of Verrucomicrobiales bacterium. Lineage (GTDB taxonomy): Bacteria > Verrucomicrobiota > Verrucomicrobiia > Verrucomicrobiales > DEV007 > Arctic95D-9. The sequence continues at coordinate 6,705 of JAOFXR010000033.1, read as the reverse complement.
TAAATTTCGCTGGCAGGGGCGGCGAGCGTCCAACCGGTGCCCGGAACGAGAGCCCCCTCGCTAGTGATGGAAGTGATTGCAGTGCCGCCACTAGAAACGATTTCAAGGCCGGGCTCGCTGTCAAAATCTCCCAATGCAATCGGGCCTGATTGATCAAGACTCGTCGCCTTCAGTTTTACGGAAAAGGTTTCGGACTCGAGTGCGGGTTGAGTTTTGATCCGCAATGGAGCAGGCACTTGTGAGGACGGAATCTTCATCGCTGCGAGAGCGAGGTTGAAGCGAAACAAGTCCTCTTCCGTGGGCTTGTTTTCGGTATCCTCTTGGACACCGAGAATAAACGACTTGAGCCCCGCGGCGTCTCTTGGCTCCGCTTTTTCTCTGTAAGGGAGCGGTGCATCCGGGAGTTTCTTTAGGAGGATGGCATTGCGGCTCTTCTGAGGAGGTGTGTCTGCTACTTCTTCGGCTACCATAGCCTTCAGAATCGCCTCCATCGACTGACTCTCGAATCGATTCAGCTGCTTCTGATCAATCCGGCGAGGACGCTTTTCCGGAATTTTCGCTGTAAATTCCGGAGGGCTCAGTTCGAACCACCCGGCAATCGTTTGCCATCTCATCGTCGCGATAGCGTCGGCTGCGATCAGTATAATCGCTACTAGAATCAGGATGAAGGTTCGTTTCGACATGGATTGGAAATCCTTACTATAAACCGCTCCCGAGTTTCTGCCTTCGCGATTTCAGGCAACTCAGGAGAACTCCTGCCAACGCTTCAGTACATCCAAAGCTCTGCCTTCATCCAGTACGATATTGGCGATCTCGATGCCCTCTCTCAGGTTGTCGGCGAGGCCGCAAATGACGAGACCCGCGGCGGTATTGAGGGTTACGACATCACGCTTCGGTCCGGTCACGGAGCCGTCGAGAATCCCGGTCAAAATTTCTGCATTCTCCTTGGCATTTCCGCCTTTCAGATCTTCGATCGTACCGTTTCGGAATCCAAAAACATCAGGTGTCACAAATGATGGGACTGACTCATTCTCTTTGGTCGACCATACCTGCGTTTCCCCGATCGTTGAGAATTCGTCCATTCCCTCTCCCGTGTCCGTTTTTCCGTGAACGGCCCAGGCGCGCTTGCGGCCCAGTTGCTTCAGAATTTCGGCAAATGTCTCACCCACCTTCGGGTCAAATACACCGATTAGCTGATACGTTGGCTTAGCCGGGTTCAATAATGGCCCCAGCAAATTGAAGATTGAATGCTGCCCTTTCTTCGCGAGTGACTTGCGAACCGGAACGACAGCTTTGAAAGCCGGGTGATACTCCTGCGCGAATAAAAATCCAGCGCCGACTTTTTCAACACAGCGGCTGAAATCCTTTGGCGGAAGATCGATACGAATGCTTAATGCCTCCAGCACGTCGGCACCACCACTCTTGGAAGTGACGCCACGATTGCCGTGTTTGATGACAGCGGCTCCTGCTCCAGCGAGAACGAAAACGCTCGTCGTTGAGATATTAAAAAGATCGAGCTTGCCTCCACCGGTTCCGCAAACATCGATGAATGGCTTTCTGATTTTCTTGCGGTTCAATTGAGGATCGACAGCGCGGTCCAAAAACTCAGAGGCGAATCCTGCGATTTCCTCAGCGGTCTCCCCCTTGTCTGAAAGTGCCGACAGGAAGTCTACTTTCAGCTTCGTAGGTGCTGACTCATCGAGAAGACCTTTCGCAGCGGTGGCGATGTCTTCTTTCGATAATGATTCATTTTCCTTCAGTTTTCCCGTCAGTTCCTTCATACGCCAAATGAACACTGTCGCTTCTCAGTTGCCAATAACGAAATCTTATCTGAGAGTCTTTTTTTACGTATCTCCCGAATGTCACTCGAAAAGCCAGTGAAAGAATCGCTAAAAGGGGACCTGATCCTTGCTGATCCGGCCCTGAAAGAACCGACTTTTTACCAAAGTGTCCTTCTCATTACCGAGCACAGTGAGGAGGCTGGCGCGCTTGGATATATTCTGAATCGACCGCTGGATAAGGGGTTGAGGGATTTATTGACTGAGGATTCTCTCCCGGCAAAGCAGCGGGATCGACTTTTGGACGTGCCTGTTTTTCTCGGAGGGCCTGTGAATACCGAGCATTTGACATTTGCGGCGCTTGGATGGTCCGAATCGGACGAAGAATTGCAGTTTTCGACCCATTTATCGGCTGCTGAGGCCGTTTTGTACGAAATGGAGGGCTTTCACATCCGTGCTTTTGTCGGATATTCAGGCTGGTCGGAGGGTCAACTCGAAGATGAGATGGTTCGGGAATCCTGGATTTCACACAAGCCGGAACGCACCATTATCGATCTGAAAGACGTCGACGGTCTCTGGGAATCGCTTCTCCGGGATCTCAGCCCTCATTACAAACTCATCGCCGATGAGCCTGATGATTTGGGTTTGAATTAGTGTTAGAGCCTTTTGAAAGGGGATAGCCTAAAAAATCGATGTTCCGGTAATGTCAGTGAGTCGCTCCAGCGCAAGAATGCCTGAGCTGGAGTTGCCTTTGGGATTCAATTTGGGGCTCCAGACTGCGACGCTGAAATCCGAGGGGTGAACCGCAGCGATGCCGCCTCCGACGCCACTTTTCCCGGGAAGGCCCACTCGAAACGAGAATTCGCCTGCTTTGTCATAGAATCCGCAGGTCTGCATGATGGCGTTGATTCGTTTGGTTCGTTTGGTTCGCTGTGCGCTCAACATCTCTTCGCCACTGCCGATCAGCTTTCCCTGATTGGCAAAGACGGTAAAGGTTCTCGCCATTTCCCGACAACACATGCTGATCGCGCACGCGTGGAAGTAGAATTCTAAGACGATCTCGACATCGTTGTGGATATTTCCGTAGGCTTTCATCAAGTTGATGATCGCCCGATTGTGAAACCCCTGAGATCGCTCCGAAGCGACCACATTTTGATCATAGTTAATTGTGGAGCTGCCCGCCATTTTTTGAACAAAGCTCAGGTATTCGGGGATGGGATGAGAAAGGCGACTAACCAGAAGGACGCAAATGACGAGCGCTCCGGCGTTGATGAATGGGTTTCTCGGGATACCGCGTTCATATTCCAGCTGTATGAGGGAGTTGAACGGATCTCCGGAAGGTTCTACTCCGACACGTTCCCAAAGTGGGGCTGCCGACTTCGAGGAGCGCGCGGGTTAAGAGGAGCACTTTCGTAATGCTTTGAATTGAAAATCCTTCGTTGGCATCGCCCGCTGAATAGTCCTCTCCATTCACAGTTGTCAGATGAATTCCGAATTTATCTCCGGAGACTTTCGCTAACTCAGGAATGTAGCTGGCGACCTCGCCAATACAGTCCACCGCAGTGACTTCCCGAGTGATATCCGACAGAATTTTTTTGATAATCGATGGGTAAAGTTTCCGAGGGGATCATGGGGTCATCTTGCCTGGATTGTCATGAAGACGCTCGGTCTGCATTTTTCCAGTGCGGGGCGGAATCTAAAGGACTGGTAGCCATTTTACAAAACTTTTACAGGATGCTAATACTTCATTCACACTTGGGAGCAATAGACTGCCTAGAATACAACCCTATGAGAAAAATATCGATCATCCTGTTCATTGTGACTCTCCTTTCTTCATCTGCATTCTCCTTTGCTCATGCTGACGAATCGGCATTCCCGGGTGTGTGGATCAATACGAATGAAGATACGGGAGCCTGCCCGAAATTTGAAATTACGACGGATGCGAAAGGCGCTGCCTCATTTGTCTGGTGGGGGAAGACGCACCCGAAAGATTCCCGCTACGGCCCGTTTCCGATGAGTATTTTAGAGGGCGAGAAAAGTGCTACCGCCGAACACATTACCAAATTCTCACGAATGCAATTCACGGTCACGTTGAGGGGCAGTAAGGCGGTTTTGATGATGGCTACGACTTACACCGATGATTCGGAGAGGGATGACTTCGCACACGAGGAGAAATTTGAAAAAGAAGAAGTGAAACTATGGCTGTGCCGATTTCTTTTCCTCGACAAACCCTTTTAACTCAATCAGGAATTCGGCCCATCCGAACTGATAGGAGAGGGTAACGTCAGGAGTGAATGCCAACCCGGTGTGGGTGAAGCTCACCTCAGTCGTATTGTCGTTCCCTTCGGTAAGCTCCCAGCTTACGGTTGAATCCCGTCCTCCATACCAGCTGACTTTAAGTTTTTTATTCTCGGCCCATTCGGCGATGAAGCCGGGGCCATCTCTTTTTTCGCTTTCCATTTTGGTCCATCCAAATGAATAGCGTCCTCCGGCATGAGGTTCGATTTTCGCGGTGTCGTCGACGAGGCTGGCGCGCTTGAGTTTCTCAACGGTGGTGAGGTGCTTCCAAATGCGTTCCGGGTTCGCCTCAATTTCGATTCTCAGATCGATCTGATGTGGATTGTGCGGCCAGGGCATTTCCACCACTCTTCCGCCCTTTGCGATAAAGTGCTCAAAGTTGGACATCGCAAATTTCCAAACTTCATCGCCGTAATAATTCCCCGGAGGAAAAGCGAGCCCATCAGGCCGTCCTCCCGGTGAGGTGTGTGTCAGGGTGAGAGCTGTCCCATCGTTTGTCGCTTTGAAATCGAGCTCAAGCGAGGTTTCAAATCCATCGATGTACCAATCGAATGCCAGCCGCTCTTTTGTCTGCTCAGCGATACGGTGCCGTCCTCCGATAATAGGTAGGCGCGAGGTGAGTATAAGATCACCGTCCTTCAGTGTTGCTGAAGTCGAAAGCCACAGGTTGAGCTTTTTGGGATCCAACCAGGCTTGCAAACATTCTTCCGGGGGTGCGTCGATGTCGTAGGTTGCCTTCAAAGTATCGGTGACTTTCCCGGGCGGTTGATCCTGCCAACCCAGCATTTTTAAATTAGAGCAAAACGGGGAAGCTGGCAATCCCGCTCGATTGTAGAGGTTTCCGCCTTGCGGGCTGGTGCGGCATCCGTATCGAACCGCGACAGGATTAGGTTCGGCCTCGCTTGATACGACGACGGTGTCTTTCTCGATTCGCGCGGAAGCGGTGTGCCATTTTCCATCTTCTCCCGCGACTTCGAACCACTTCAGCTCTCCTCTTTCATCAAACTCAACCGCCGAGAACACGGGGCGATTCCCTGAAATAAGACCTTTCCCTGTTTCAGTGAACTGTATCGTAACTTCATTTTTACTTACCGAGTGACTGCTGTATAGCGGGCCGGATGCAGTGATTTCTTTTTTGCCGTAAGTGTTTCTTAGCGCGTGCTTCGCGAGTCGCTTTCCGACTTCCAGTTTGTCAGGGGGATGGATTCCTTCGCCTCGAATATCGATTGTCACGGCCATCGCGGTGTTCGGGATTTCAAGGGCCCGCCGCTGTTCTTCTCTGACTCGTATCCAACCGGTAGCATCCGAGAAAGAGGGGAGCTGCACAAAATTGAGCGGGAGCGATTCATCGTCCCAGCGCGCTCTCCATCCAGAAGCGAGTGCCGCCATCTTGTGTCGATATTCGCGCGGGTCTTCGCCACGCCCCGCATTGGACTCAGCCTGATACCAGAGAAATCCAGCAATGCTGAATGGGGTGAGTGGTGCCATTCTTGCGTTGAAGATCGCGCCGGGATACCCCTCGGGATTCCGAATGATGACGCCGCCTCGGAGTCTTTGCAGTTCGTCCAGTTTTTCTGCGTCGGCGAGGGATTTGATCTTGGTGAGGAAGGGCGTCTTAAACGCTTCCCGCGGAATAAACGGCTCGATCGGCTTTCCTCCCCAGGACACGTCAATGATCCCGACAGGGCAATTCAGCGTTTCTGCGATTTCCCTCGCAAACACAGCTGCCGTTGCGGTAAAATTGCCAACCGATTCCGGTGACATTTTCTCCCAGGGCTCGTACGTTGCGAGATCACTTGCTTCGGCATCGCGACCAGAAAGAACAGGATCATTCACGCGACGAAATCGGATGTTTGGGAACGAGGCGGATGCGCCCCACTCTTTCGCAGGAGCCATATCTTTCACCATGCTCCGAACCTGCATCTGCATGTTCGATTGTCCGGCAGCGAGCCAGACTTCCCCTACAACGACTCCTTGAGCGGTAGCGATGACTTTTTGTGCATCCCAAAGCTCAAGGTTATCTTCTTTGGATGAGCGTTTGAGGTTGGGGAGTATCGCGTGCCAGGTTCCATCTCCGTGCACCTCGACCTTTGTTTCAATTTGTCCAAATTTCAGAAAGTAGGCGTGACCGGGGGCTGCGTCGAATCCCCAGACAGTTGTGGTATTGCCGCTTTGCAAAACGGCGTGATCTCCGAAGCAGGCGGAAAAGCGGGGCTCAGCCTTTGCGATGCTGGAAAGAAGAAGGATTGCTAACAAGATCGTATAATGCTTCATACCAAAGGGGGAATCGTAGCATCGTTGATAGATGTTTTCACCTTTTAGGGACAGATCGCGCCTCCGCGAGATGCGGTCACTGCCTCGGATTTGTTTTGACTTTCACTGTGAATTCGCGCTTTTGAAGTAATGAAAAGATCGTTCTCCTTCTTTCTCACTTTTTGTTTTTCTGCCTCCCTCGTCGTCGGGGCGGAGGCTCCTGCCCCGCGCCCCAACATTCTCTATCTCTATGTCGATGATATGGGCTGGGGATCGCTTGGGCCGAATGCGCAATGGGACCGGAAAGAAAATGGCCTGCCGTATGTGCGAACGCCTAATCTGGATGAACTTGCTTCGAGAGGAGTAAACTTTACAC